>JAUXWU010000205.1 GCA_030680085.1 Rhodocyclaceae bacterium
CGCGTCACTTCCGCCGACTTGAGCGACACATAGCGGTGCGAGGTGCCGTGGAAGCCGTAGCGGCGGATGCCGTCCTTCTTGTAGTAGTCGTAGGGCAGACCGTACATGTAGGCGTAGGTCGGCAGTGTCTGATGAAAGGCCGTGTCGAACACGGCAATGTGCGGCACGGCGGGGAGCGTCTGCACGCCCAAGCGAATGCCGTCGAGGTTCACCGGGTTGTGATAGGGCGCAAACACCGCCAGCGCCTCGATGTCCTGCATCACTTGCGGCGTGATCAGCGTCGAGCTGTAATACTTGTTGCCGCCGTGCACCACGCGGTGACCGACCACGACGACTTCCTGCGGCATGAAGGCAAAGCGCCCGCCGAGACAGCCGATTTCGTCGAAAATCACCTTGAACAGATCGGCCAGTTCGAAATGCGGCCGGCTGCGTTCGATCGTCTCGCCGCCCGCGCAGAGTGTCACGCCGACCGTGTCGTTGTCGAGATCATGGAATATGCCATGCACGCCGCGGCGCTCATCCTCGGTGTCGTAAATACCAAAGCGGATCTGCGCGCGACCGACATTGAGCGCCAGAACGCAGCCCGGCGTTTCGGACTTGAGGCTCAACGCATACGGGTCGGCGGCGTTCGCCACTGAACGGGAATAGCCCGCGCCACCGCCAGGATTGAGCGGATTGGCGGCGTTGGCCTTGACCCGCTCGGCCAGCAGGCGTGAGAGGAACATCACCGCCTTGGGCTGCGTGACGATATCGCGATTGAATATCGCCTGCGGAATCATCAGCACAAAGCAGCGGTTGCCGGCGATGATGTCGGTGACCGTCGGGTCGCCGGTCAGCAGGGACATTTCACCGAAAACAGCGCCATCATCGAGGGCGTCGATAATGGCGCGCTCGCCGGTCGGCCCGGCCATCGACACGTCGGCATGGCCCGACAACATCACCCCGAGAAACTGCCCGGGTTCGCCGCAGGAAATGATGGCTTCCTTGCCTTCGAAGGTGCGCACTTCGCTGTCGGCAAGAATGGCGTCAATCTTTTCCGGGCTGTAGCCATCGAACAGCCGCACTTTTTCAATCAGGAACTGCTTGATTTCATGGGGAGTCATGATTCGTCTCATCAACATTCACCGGCCAAGTATGGCACAGGAGGGCGATTTTATGTTGCAGCGCAACAGGGCAAATGCGGCAGAACCACCGTGTTAACATGCCGCTATGCAACTCACCCTGTTGGTCCCTGGCCTGCTGCTGCCGGAAGCCATTCGCACCGATACCGTCTTCGACCTGAGCGCGCCCGCACTATCCCTTTTGCTGGGTCGCGGACAGCGCCGCGAGCTCACCCCCGACTGGCTGGCCAGCGCCTTTGGACTTGCTCCGCCCCTGCCGGCGGCGGCGCTGCGCAAAGTCGGCGCTGGCGGGACGGCATTGGGCAACTGGCTCTGTCTCGATCCCGTGCATTTGCAGGTCGCGCGCGAGGGAATCTCGCTCGCCGATCCGGCACAACTGAATTTGACCGCCACGGAAGCTGCCGCGCTGATCGTGGCCGTCGCCCCGCTGTTCGCCGACTGGGGCGCGCTCTCGGCCTCGGCGCCCGCGCACTGGGAATTGCAGCTCGCCAAACCGCTGGCGCTGACGACCTGCCCGCTATCCGAGGCCATCAGTCGGCCGGTCGACCCCGCACTGCCCGGCGGCCCCGATGGCCAAGCAATGCGTCATCTGATCGCGGCGGCGCAAACGATCATGCACAGTCACCCCGTCAATCGCACCCGCGAGGGACTTGGCCAGCCGCTGATCAACAGCCTGTGGCCCTGGGGCCTGGGCAGTTTGCCCGACGCGGTGCAGACAAATTTCAACGTCGCCTGGAGCAACGACCCGGTGCTGGCCGGTTTGTGCACCCTGGCCAAGCTGCCCTGCCTGGCGCCCCCTGAACGCTTCCAGCCCGCCAGCGGCCGCGTCCTCGCCGTCGTGACTTGCATGGAGCATCCCGCCAGAACCTTTGATGCCTTTGGCTGGCAGAAAGCCCTGCTGGCCTTTGAAGGCAACTGGATAGTCCCGGCCATGGCAAGTCTGAAAAAGCGCGAATGTCGCGAGCTGCGCGTGATCGGCACGAGCATCGCGGGGGCCGCCGACGTCGCGCGGACCGTCGCGTTTTCAATCACTCGCGGCGAACGGTGGCATCTCTGGCGCCGTCCGCGGCCGCTCACTTGGCTCGCATGACGCAGATCATTACACGCCCCGTGCCGCAACGCGCCCGGCTGATGCTCGAACAAGCGGGCGTCCATCCCCTGCTCGCGCGCCTCTATGCGGCGCGCGGCGTTGTGGCTGCCGACGAACTCGACACCGATCTTGCCGGCCTGTTGCCGCCGTCACAATTGAAAGGCATCGACACTGCCGCAACCCTGCTGGCCGATGCCATTGCCGCACAGCAGAAAATTCTCATCGTCGCCGACTATGACTGTGACGGCGCCACGGCCTGCGCCGTCGGGCTGCGCGCCTTGCGCGCCATGGGCGGGATTGTCGACTACCTCGTACCCAACCGCTTCGAGACCGGCTATGGACTGTCGCCCGAGGTCGTGCAACTGGCGGTCGCCATGCAGCCCGACCTGCTCATCACCGTCGACAACGGCATCGCCAGCGTCGCGGGCGTGGCCGCCGCCAAACAACTCGGCATGACGGTAATCGTCACCGACCACCATCTGCCCGGCGACGAATTGCCGGCCGCGGACGCCATCGTCAACCCCAATCAGCCCGGCTGCCGCTTTCCGAGCAAATGTATTGCCGGCGTGGGCGTGATGTTTTACGTCGCGCTCGCCACCCGCGCGGAACTACGAAAACGCGGCGCCTTTGTCGACCGCGCCGAGCCCAATCTCGCCGCCCTGCTCGACCTCGTCGCGCTGGGCACCGTCGCCGATGTCGTGGCGCTCGACCGCAACAACCGCATCCTCGTCGCTCAGGGCCTGGCGCGCATCCGCCAGCGCAAAATCCAAGCCGGCATCGCCGCCCTGTTGCAGGTGGCCGGACGGACAGCGACGCGCGCCGGCACCTTCGACCTCGGCTTCGCCGTCGGCCCGCGTTTGAATGCCGCCGGCCGGCTGGCCGACATGAGCCTTGGCATCGAATGTCTCGTCACCGACGACATGGGCCGCGCGCTGAACATCGCGCAGGAACTCGACGCCATCAACCATCAGCGCCGCGCCATCGAAGCCGACATGCAGACAGCGGCAGCCATCCAGCTCGAAGACATCGACCATGGGGGCCGCGCCAGCCTCACCCTGTTCGATCCGGCCTGGCACCAGGGCGTCATCGGCATCCTCGCCGGTCGCGTCAAGGAAAAACTGCACCGGCCCACCGTCGTGTTTGCGCGCGTCGGCGACGAGTTGCGCGGCTCCGGCCGCTCCATCCCCGGATTGCACCTGCGCGACGCGCTCGATCTGGTCGCCAAGCGCCGTCCCTGTCTCATCATGCGCTTCGGCGGTCACGCCGCCGCCGCCGGACTGGCGATCAGGGAAAACGATCTGGCCGAGTTCACGGCCGCCTTCGAAGAAATTGCCCGCGCCCTGCTCTCCCCGGCCGCGCTCACGCGCAGCCACGAAACTGACGGCCCGCTCGAAGCCGGTTATTACAGCCTGACACCGGCGCGACTGCTACGGGATGCCGTCTGGGGTCAGGGTTTTCCCGCCCCGCTGTTCGCCGACCAGTTCGAGGTCGTGCAACAGCGCCTGTTGAAAGACAAGCACCTCAAGCTCACGCTCAAAAAAGGCAACACGCGCCTGGAAGCCATCCGCTTCAACCACCCCGACGCGGCTCCCGACCGCATCCACGCCGCTTTCCGGCTCGACATCAACGAGTGGCAGGGCGAAGCGAAAGTGCAACTGGTGCTGGAGTACTTCGAGCCGGCGTGATACCGGTCATGCCGGTCAACGAAAAAACCGCCCGAAGGCGGCTAACGAAAAAACCGCCCGAAGGCGGTTTTGTCTTTGCTGCAACTACCTGAGTTCCGGCGGAATTCTGGTAGGCGCGATTGGACTCGAACCAACGACCCCCACCATGTCAAGGTGGTGCTCTAACCAGCTGAGCTACGCGCCTGCAAATAAGCGGCGCATTCTACCCGAAACCCTCGTCCCGTCCATACCCCGTTTCAGTTTTTTAGCGCCACCCTGACCTGCTCCAGTGTCGACGGATCGTCGAGGGTGGTCAGGTCGCCCGGATCGCGGCCTTCGGCGAGCGCCTGAATCGAGCGGCGCAGCATTTTGCCGGAGCGGGTTTTGGGCAGGCCGCTGACAAAATGCACATGCTTGGGCCGGCCGATGGCGCCGAGGATGTCATCGACGGTTTTCTTGATCTCGGCTTCCAGGGCGGCGCGCAGTTCGGGCGTGGCCGTCCTCGCGGCGTCCTTGACCACGGCAAAGGCCATGGGCTCCTGGCCTTTCAACGCGTCGCTGACGCCCACCACGGCGACCTCGGCAATGGCGGAGTGCGCCTGAATGGCCTCCTCGATCTCGCGGGTGCCGAGTCGATGGCCGGCGACGTTGATGACATCGTCGGTGCGGCCGAGGATGTAGTGGTAGCCAGCCTCGTCCTGGATACCCCAGTCGAAGGAGGAATAGACCAGCGGATCCTTGAACAGGCTGAAGTAGGTCTTGACGAAACGCTCGTCGTCGCCCCAGACGGTCGACAGACAGCCCGGCGGCAGGGGCGGCACAACGCCGACAATGCCCTTCTCGTTGGGCGCGCACTTGCTGCCATCCTCGCGGAAGATCTTGAGGTCGAAGCCATAGACCGGGAAGGCCGGCGTGCCGAATTTGATCGGGGTGTCTTCGACGCCGCGCACGGTGGAGAGCATCGGCCAGCCGGTTTCGGTCTGCCAGTAGTTGTCGATCACCGGCAGGTTCAGTTCGCCCGCGATCCACTGATGGGTCGGCTGATCGAGCGGCTCGCCGGCGAGGAACAGGTGCTTGAGCGATGAGAGATCGGACTTCTTGAGGAAGGCCGGATCCTGTTTTTTGAGTACGCGGACGGCGGTCGGCGCCGAAAACATCACGTTCACTTTGTACTTCTCGACAATGCTCCACCAGATGCCGGCATCGGGCCGCAACGGCGTGCCTTCATACATGATGGTGGCCATGCCGGCGATCAGCGGGCCGTAGACGATGTAGCTGTGACCGACCACCCAGCCGATGTCCGAGGTGGTGAACATTGTCTCGCCGGCAAAGCCGGTAAAGATGTGCTGCATCGAAGACGCCAGCGCCACACAGTAACCGCCGGTGTCACGCTGCACGCCCTTGGGCTTGCCGGTCGTGCCGGAGGTGTAGAGGATGTAGGACGGCTCTGAGGATTCCAGCCATTCGCAGGGCACCTCGGCGTTCATGTGCTGGGCGCGCAGGGTGGCGTAATCGACATCGCGCCCTGCGAGCTTGTTGAAGCCTTGGTCGAGGCCACGGTCGATCATCAGCACTTTTTCAGGCTTTGATTTCGCGAGCTTGATCGCCTCGTCCAGAAGATGCTTGTACGGCACGGCACGGCCAGCCCGCATGCCGGCGTCGGCGGAAACCACCAGCTTCGGCTGGGCATCGTCGATGCGGGTCGCCAGCGAACCGGAGGCAAAACCACCAAACACCACCGAATGAATGGCGCCAATGCGCGCGCAGGCCAGCATGGCGAAAGCGGCTTCGGCGATCATCGGCATGTAGATCAGCACGCGGTCGCCCTTTTTCACGCCCAGCGACTGCATGATCGCGGCCATGCGCATCACTTCGGCCTTGAGTTCGGCGAAGCTGTAGATTTTTTCTTCGTTGGTCTCGGTCGAGATGTAGATCAGTGCGCGGTCGTTCGGGCGCGTCGCCGCGTGGCGGTCGACGGCGTTATGACACAGGTTGGTGCGGCCGCCGGAATACCATTTGACGAAGGGCGGGCGTGAGTAGTCGCAGATGGTCTGTGGTGGCGTCTGCCAATCGACGAGTTGCGCCTGTTCCGACCAGAATGCGTCGCGCTGGTCGATCGAGCGGCGGTAAAAATCGCTGTATTTCGTCATGCAGGCTTCCCTTCTTTACGGCTGGATACGGACAAGGACGCGGCCCTTGACGCGCGCCTTCAGGAAATCGTCGAAAGCTCCCGGCAATTCGCCGAAAGCAATCTCGCGTGCTTGCGCGATCACCTTCACTGGCTTGAATTCTCCGGCTAGGCGCCGCCAGACCTCGGCGCGCACCGGCATCGGGCAATTGACCGAGTCGATCCCCAGGAGCGAGACGCCGCGCAATATAAATGGCGCCACCGTGGTTTTGAAATCCATGCTCGCCGCCAGGCCAATGGAGGCCAGCGTGCCGCCGATCTGCATGGTGCTGGCCATCCACGACAGCACGTCACCGCCCAGGTTATCGACCGCACCGGCCCATTGCGCGCGGTCGAGCGCCTTGATTTTGCCCAGATCGAGGCTGGAGCGCAGCCGCACCTCGCTGGCACCCAAATGTTTCAAGTAGTCGGTCGCGTCTGCCTTGCCGGTCAGCGCATGCACCTGATAGCCGCGCTTGGCGAGAATTTCGACGGCGCTGCTGCCAACGCCGCCGGTCGCGCCTGAAACCACCACCGGGCCATTCTCGGGCTTGAGTCCGTTATGTTCCATGCGTACCACCGCCAGGCCGGCCGTGAAGCCTGCCGTGCCGAGCGCCATGGCCTCACGCAGGCTCAGTCCGGACGGTAGTTTGATAACCCAGGCGGCCGGAATGCGCGCCATTTCGGCATAGCCGCCATGATGCGCGACACCGATGTCATAGCTGGTCGCCAGCACCTGATCGCCGGGTTTGAACGCCGGATCGGCGCTGTTGACCACCGTTCCAGCCAGATCAACGCCGCCCACGCAGGGAAAGCGCCGGATGATGCGGCCGACGCCGGTCGCGGCGAGGGCATCCTTGAAATTGACGCCCGACCAGGCCACCGCAATCGTCACCTCGCCCGGATCGAGTTGATCCTCCGACATGTCGACAAAACCGGCGGAAATCTTGCCCTCGTTTTGCTGAATTTGATAAGCCTTGAAAGTCATCTGCATCTCCTGGCAAAAACCCTCTGATTTCGTTCAATTATAACCAAGCCCACGCGGCCAGCCTGACGCACACCTTACCGCTGTAAATTGTTATTGCGAATCATTCCTATTCTGATAATATGCGGACATTCGCCATCAACTCACAGGAGCACTCAATGAAACTCACCGCGATTTCCCTGCTGCTTGCCGCCCTGATCAGCCCCGCTCTCCACGCTGCCGACAAGGAACTCAATCTCTATTCGGCGCGGCACTACCAGACTGACGAGGCGCTTTATGCCAATTTCACCAAGCAGACCGGCATCAAGATCAATCGCATCGAGGCGAAGGAAGACGAACTGCTGGAGCGCATCAGGAACGAGGGTGCGTACAGCCCGGCCGATGTGTTCCTCACCGTCGATGCCGCGCGCCTGGCCAAGGCGGACGAGCTGGGTTTGTTCGCGCCGGTGAAATCGAAGCTGCTCGAATCGCGCATCCCCGCAAATCTGCGCACCGACGACTGGTTCGCCTTTTCGACCCGCGCGCGCGCCCTGATCTACAACAAGGACACCGTGAAACCGGAAGACCTGCGCAACTACGAAGACCTGGCCGACCCGAAATTCAAGAACCAGGTGTGCAGCCGCTCGGGCTCGCATCCTTACAATCTTTCACTGCTTTCCGCGCTGATCGCGCAACATGGCGAACAAAAGGCCGAAGCCTGGGCCAAGGGCGTCTTCGCCAACTTTGCCCGACCCGCGAAAGGGGGCGATACCGACCAGATCAAGGCCGTGGCGGCCGGCGAATGCGGCGTGGCGATTTCCAACACCTACTATCTCGTGCGCCTGATGCGCTCGAACAAGCCGGAAGATCGCGCCGTCGTGGAAAAGGTCGGCGTCATCTGGCCGAACCAGGCTTCACAGGGCGTGCACATCAACATCTCCGGCGGCGGCATGCTGAAGACCGCGCCAAACAAGGGGGCCGCGGTTAAGTTCCTCGAATATCTCGCCTCTGACGAAGCGCAGGTTTATTTCGCCGACGGCAACAACGAGTCGCCGGTCGTGCCGACCGTGAAAACCAACAATGCGGCACTCGCCGCACTGGGCAAGTTCAAGGCCGACCCGCTGCCGATCGGGACGCTGGCGAAGAATGCCACCCTCGCTCAGAAAATTTACGATAGAGTCGGCTGGAGATAAATCAAAAGTCGGCGCTGGCGAGACGGCGATAGCCGGAGCGCCCCCAACACGAGGACGGCGCGGCCATTCGGTGCTCTGCATGGCGCCCCCTTAAGGCATCAATCGTTCATCCAGCCACTCGATCCAGTGTTTGATCGGCACGCCGGTGCCCGCCTGCAAATGGGCGATACAACCGATGTTGGCGCTGGCGATGCCGCTGGGCTGGCCGGCCGTCAGGGCGGCGAGCTTGTTTTCGCGCAGGCGGTTCGACAACTCGGGCTGGAGTATCGAATAGGTGCCGGCCGAACCGCAGCACAGGTGGCTGTCGGCCACCGGCGTGAGTGCAAAGCCCGCCGCGCCGAGCAGGGTTTCGACCACGCCGCGAATCTTCAAGCCGTGTTGCAGCGTGCAGGGCGTATGAAAGGCTAGCGGCACGGCCGACACCTGTGGCAAGGCGGCCAACAATTCGAGCAGACGCGCCTGCTCCGCCGCCACGACCTCGCTGACATCGCGCGTCAGTTCAGCCACGCGCAGCGCTTTTGCGGCATAGGCCGGATCGTCCTGCAGCAGATGACCGTAATCCTTGACCTGCACGCCGCAGCCGGAGGCCGTCATGACAATCGCCTCGACGCCCGACTTGATGTGCGGCCACCAGGCATCGACGTTGCGGCGCGCATTGTCACGCGCGCCTGCCGCATCGTTGAGGTGCAAGCGCACCGCGCCGCAGCAGCCGGCATCCGGTGCGGCAGCAAGAGCGATGCCCAGCCGCGCCAGCACCCGCGTGGTCGCGCCATTGATGTTCGGATACATCGACGGCTGGGCGCAGCCGGCCAGCACCAGCATCTTTCTGGCCTGCCCGCCGGGCAGGGTCACCCCGGCCGACGACAGCGGCGGCACTTTCGACTTCAAAGCCCCCGGCAGAAAGGGCCGCACCATCTGCCCGAGCTTCATCGCCGTGCCGAATAATTTGGGACGCGGCAGAACTTCACGCAGGGTGGCGCGCAGCACGGCATCCAGGCCACGGCGCG
>JAUXWU010000206.1 GCA_030680085.1 Rhodocyclaceae bacterium
GGTGACATAGGCCTGGTGGTGCTTGGCATAGTGGTAATCGAAGGTCTCCTCGGACATGTGCGGGGCGAGGGCGTTCTTGGCGTAGGGCAGGGCGGGTAGGGTGTGTTCCATGTTGTTCTCCTGTTTTTGGTGGGGTGTTAAGCGGGAGAGGTGGGGCTAACGCCGGGTTTTACAAGGTCAACCACGGCCGTCGCTCCGCCAACGGCAAATTGCAGTTGCAGGGTATCGCCAGCGGCGAGTTGTGCCGCATCGCGGACGACGCGGCCGGCGGCGTCCTGGGTGATGCTGTAGCCGCGCAAGAGCGTTGCGGCGGGCGACAGCGCCGCCAGCGCGCTGTTGCAATGGGTCAGGCGGTCGCGCCGGACGGCGGTCAGGCCTTGCATGGCTTGCCTTAGCCGGCCGGCCAGACGGTCAAGGCGCTGGTGTGCGGGCTGCAAGGCGGGGCGGGCGCGGGCGAGACGCAACTGCAGGTCGGTCAGGACTTCGCGCTGCGCCGTCAGCCGTCCGGCGGTGTGCATGCGCCGGGCAAGCAGTTCGAGGCGCTGGCGGTTGGCGGCAAGCCGCTTGGCGGGGTGAAGGAGGCGCAGCGCGAGGCGGTCGACGGCCTGCATGCGCGACTCGATCTGTAGTTGCACGGCGTGGCGCAGGCTCTTGGCCAGTCCGGCGAGTTCGTGGGCGGCGGCGAACCAGCCGGCGCTCGCCAGTTCCGCCGCGGCGGTGGGGGTGGCGGCGCGCCGGTCGGCGACGTAATCGGCGATGGTGATGTCGGTTTCGTGGCCGATGCCACAAATAGTCGGCGCTGGCGGGGTGGCGTAATGAGCGGCGCTTTGGGCAACAATCGCGCGCGCCACGGCCTCGTCGTTGAAGGCCCAGAGGTCTTCGATGCTGCCGCCGCCGCGCACGATCAGCAGGACGTCGCATTCATTGCGCCGGGCGGCCGTCTGCAGCGCGGCGACGATGGCGGCGGGCGCCGCCGCGCCCTGCACCAGCGTCGGATAGACGATCAATTCAACATGCGGCGCGCGGCGAGCCAAGGTGGCGATCACATCCTGCAGGGCGGCCGCCTGGGGCGAGGTGACGATCCCGATCCGGCGCGGAAAGCGCGGCAGTTCGCGTTTCCTGGCGGCGTCGAACAGCCCTTCGTCGGCGAGCTTTTCGCGCAGGCGGACAAACAGTTCATAGAGGCGGCCCACCCCGGAACGCCGCATGCCCTCGACGTTGAGTTGAAAGTCGCCGCGCGCCTCGTAAAGCGTGACGAGCGCCTGTGCCTCGACCTGCTGGCCGTTTTCAAGCTGCCAGGGCAGGATTTGGGCGCGCGAGCGGAACATCACGCAGCGCACCTGCGACTGGCTGTCCTTCAGCGAAAAATACACATGGCCGGAGGCGGCCCGCGTCAGGTTGGAGATTTCGCCGCTGACCCACAGGAGCGGAAAACGCTGCTCCAGCAACAGGCGCGCCTGGCGGTTCAGTTCGGTGACGGTAAGGATGTCTGCGGGCACGGGCAAATTCTTGCACACCTGGCCTGCAACTGCCCGGCCAGGCTGATTCTGTCGTATAAGTTATTGAAAAATAAAGATAATTCGATTGAGCAATTTTGACGCTAAGTAACAAAAGTCCTTTGCGGATGCCCACTTAGCGCATCTTTGCGCAATAGACTCACAGACTTTTCCACAGTTTTTGTGGGTAAGTCCAGCCGTAGCGATGTCGTATTCTTGCGGTTTCGTTTGATGTGGATGCGTTCGATGCAATTGCTTCCCCTTGGGCCGCCGGCCCTGCTTGGTTTGTTTCGCGAGGTGCTGGAGAGCAGCCTTGTCGAGCGTGGCGTGGCGCAGGGGTTGGAACTCCTCGGGCATGCCGACGAATTCTGGCGCGCCGTGCCGCTGGACGAGTTGCAGCGCATGGCGCAAGGCGGCAACGCCGCCGCTCAGGCGGAACTGGCCTGGCGCGCCGCCGTGGGCGAGGGATTGCCGAAGTCGGTGGCTGATGCGGTGAACTGGGCGACGCAAAGCGCCGAGAAAAAATCTCCGGCCGGCGAGGCGATGCTGGGCTGGCTGCTCTATCACGGCATGGGGTTGCCGGAGGATTACCCCGAGGCGGCGCGCCTGTTCGCGCATGCCGCCGACGCCGGAGACAGTCGCGGCATGACCTGGTTTGCGCTTTGCCTGTTGCGCGGGCATGGGGTCGATGCCGATCTGCCGCGTGGCGGCGAACTCCTGCGGAAGGCGGCCATGGAAGGCAGTCATCCGGCCCAGTACTGGCTGGGGCGGCTGCTCTATCTGGGGCAACACCTGCCGCGCGACTTTGCGCAGGCCGCCGACTGGTTGCAGCGTGCCAGCGACCACGGTCTGGGGCGGGCCGCCGATCTGCTGGCGCGTTGCCATTTCTTCGGGCGCGGGGTGGCGGAAAACCGCGCGGCGGCGGTGCGACTGTGGCGCGTGGCGGCCCTGGATGGCGTTGCACCGGCGATGTTCTGTCTGGGTCTGTGCCTCCATGCGGGCGAAGGCACAAGCGTCAATCACGCCGAAGCGGTGAGCTGGTTTCGCGCGGCAGCCAGGAAGCGCGTCACCGGCGCGATGTTCCTGCTGGGGCAATGCACGACCTTTGGCTTGGGGCTAACGCCCGATCCGGCGGTCGGCCTGGCCTGGTATCGGCGCGCGGCGGAGCGCGGCAACCGTGAAGCCGAGTTCGAACTGGCGGAAGCCCATGCCGCCGGCCGCGCTCACCTGGAGCGCGATCTCGAAGAGGCGGTGCGCTGGTGGCGCGCCGCCGCGCGTCAGGGCCATGCCCGGGCGCAGTTGAAACTCGGCCACTGCTATCGCTGGGGCGAAGGCATCGCGGAGAGCAAGCGTCTCGCGCTGGCCTGGTATCGCCGCGCGGCCGCAGGCGGCGAGGTATCCGCCGAGGTCTGGCTGGGTGAATGCCATGAACACGGCGTGGGCGTGGCCGCCGATCCGGTCGCGGCACGTCGGCACTATCAAGCCGCGGCAGTCGCGGGTGATCCGCACGGCCTCTCTGAACTAGGGCGCTGCCAGCTTTACGGCGTCGGCGGCCCGGTCGACATCGAACGTGGCGAGGCGGCGTTGAAGCAGGCGGCCGAAGCGGGCTGGCAACCGGCGCTGGACGAACTGGAACGTTACTGGTTCGCCGAGGGCGAGCGATATTTTCATGGCCATGGCGCGGTGACGGATGTGGCCGACATGGCGCGGGCACGCCAGTGTTATCGCAAGGCGGGCGAACTGGGCCACCGGCGCGCAGCCATGCTGCTGGCCGAATGTCTGCGCCACGGCCTGGGGGGCGCCGCCGATCCGGCCCAGGCGCTGACCTGGTATCACCGCGCGGCGACGCTGTTCGACGCCAAGTTGGCGCTGGCCGATCTTTACTATCACGGCGAAGGTGTGGTGCGTAATTACCGCGAGGCCTACCGCTGGTTCGAGCAGGCCGTCGCCCAGCATGAAGACGCTTATGCGCTCTACAGCCTGGGGTTTTGCCTGCTGCATGGCCAGGGCGTGCGCCGCGACGTGAAGCTGGCGCTCTCCCACTTGCGCCGCTCCGCAGTGCTCGGCGAGGTCAATGCCCAGTACGAACTGGGTTCTGCTTATTATCGCGGCGCCGGTGTCGTCAAGAACCTGCGACTGGCGATGAAATGGCTGCGCATGGCCGCGAGACAGGGGCAGGAAGAAGCGCGGGCGTTTCTCGAACGCATCGAGCGCGGATCGAAACTCAACTAACTGGCAGCACGATGCGCGCGGCCAACCCGCCGCCTTCTCGCGACAACAATTCCAGCCGGCCATTCTGGGCGCGGACGATGCGTTCGACGATGGCCAGTCCCAGCCCGGCGCCGGCGGCGCCGGTGCGGGCTGCTTCGCCGCGCGTGAAGGGCAGTTTCAGTCGCTCGATCTCGCTGGCGGCGATGCCGGGGCCGCGATCCTCGATGGCAATGACGATTTCATCACCGGGCGTCGTCAGTGTGAGTTCGACCGGCGCGCAACGCTCACCCTGGCCGCCGTGGCGCAGGGCGTTTTCGATCAGGTTGATGATGGCGCGGCGGAGCGTGTCGGGGCGGATGTGGGCGATGACCGGTGTGGTTGGCGGGTTGAAGCTCAGGTTGTGGCCATAGCGGGCGGCAATCTCGGCGAGCAGCGCGGACAGGTCGGTCGCCGCCAATGTGGCGGCGGTGGCGGTGGCGCCTTCCCCTGGCCGGGCGAAGTCGAGGAACTGGCCGATGGTGCGGTCCATTTCGGCGATGTCGGCAGCCATGCCGGCGCGTGCTTCCGGCTCGGCGACGCTGAGTTCGATTTCCATGCGCAGGCGCGTCAGGGGCGTGCGCAGGTCGTGCGAGATGCCGGCCAGCAGCAGGTGGCGATCGTCTTCCAGTTGCCGGAGGTTCGCGCTCATTTGGTTAAAAGCAAGTGTGACCGCCGTGATCTCCCGTGGCACGTGTTCCGGCAAGGGCGGCGGCGTCTCGCCAGCGCCGACTTTCCGGGCGGCGGTTTCCAGCGCCCGCAGGGGGCGGGTGATGAGAAATACGATCAGCCAGGCGCCCGCGAGCGACAAGAGCAGCACCGCCGCGCCCCAACCCAGCCATTGCAGGGGCAGGTGCCGTTCCAGCCGCTCGCGCGGCAGGGCCAGCCAGAAGTCGCCGTCAGCGCCAGGAAAGATGCGAAATCTGACAAACAGACCGGGTTCGTCGTTCAGCTCGAATGCCAGCCGGGTAGCGGGGCCGAGTTGTTCCTGCAACAAGGTTTCGATGCGGCGGGGCAGTGGCAGCGGCGGCGGCGGGACGACCCGGTCGTTGTCGTCGGCGGGATAGATATGCAGGCCTTCGCGGTCGGAAAGTTCCGCCAGAAGATAATGTCGATGTTCCGGGCGGGCGGCCAGGAGGGCGGCGCGCGTCAGGTTGGTCATGCTGACGAGCATTTGCGTCAACTGACGGGCGCGCGGCTCCAGTTCGGCCTCGCGAAAGATCGCCAGCCACGCCGCCACCGCCAGCAACATCAGCGTGGCGATCAGCAGAAACGCGCGCCACAGCAGGCTCTTGGGCAGCCAGATCACGCCGCTCTTTGTGACCATCGGCGCAGCCGATCAAATGTAGCCCCCCTTCCCCGGGAAGGGGGCAGGGGGATGGGGGCCATCATGAATCGTGTTTGTTCCCATCTGGAACAAACACATAACCGAAGCCCCACACCGTCTGGATGTAGCGCGGCTTGGCCGGGTCGCTCTCGACCAGTTTGCGCAGCCGCGAGATCTGCACGTCGATGGCGCGGTCGAAGACGCCGTGCTCGCGGCCGCGCGCCAGTTCCATCAGCTTGTCGCGCGACAGCGGCTGGCGCGGGTGCTTGAGCAGCACTTGCAGCAGGCCGAATTCGCCGGTGGTGAGCAGGGTGACAGCGCCATCGCGCGTCAATTCGCGGGTGGCCAGGTTGATTTCGACCAGACCGAAACGCATGACCTCGTGCGTGGCGGATGGCGCGCCGGCCGGCGGCGGCGCGGCGCGGCGGCGCAGTACGGCATGGATGCGC
>JAUXWU010000210.1 GCA_030680085.1 Rhodocyclaceae bacterium
CGCGGTCGGCGTGGCCAACGGCGATGATGACTTCCAGCTTGATACCCTTGATGTCGGCGGCGAGCTTGTCCAGCTTGGCTTTGCCTTCGGCGCGCAGCACAGCCTTGTCGAAGTCGAAAAGCGCATCGGCGGCAAGGGTCACCTTCTGTGCTGCAGGCTTCGGCGCGGGTGCGGGGGCAGGTGCGGCGGCAGGTGCGGCGGCAGGTGCAGCAGGCGCAGCCTTGGGCGCTTCTTTCTTGGCCAGGTCGGGATCGCACTCGGCAATCGCCATGGCGGGCGTCCAGTAACCGGTACGCCAGCACAGGCCGGTACCGCTCTTGGCGACAACGCCGCGCTGGTCGATGACGTAGCCGACGGTACCTTTCATGTCAACGCCAGGCGTCTGCGCCTGAGCGGCGACGCCGATGCTTGCCAGCGTGGCGGCCAGCAGAATGTTTTTGGAGACGAGTTTGATCATGGTGGTCTTCCTTCGGATGAGATGTTGGTTAGGTGATTAGGCGGTTGGAGTTTTATGAATCTAGCCCTGACTTATCAGCGCATTTTGCCACATTTTGGTCTTCATCAACAATAGCTGAATATCGAGATCAACCGGGTGTTTGTTGTCTATACGCAACTTTCCAGCCACCCAGACATGACTGACCTGCTCGCGCCCGGCGACGTAGACCAGGTGGGAAGCCGGGCAGTAACAGGGTTGCATCTCCCAGGCGTCGAGGCGCACCGCCAGTAGATCGGCTGCCTTGCCCGGTTCAAGCGAGCCGATATTTTTATCCAGCCCAAGCGCCCGGGCACCCTCCAGGGTGGCCATTCTGAGGGCTTGATGAGCGGGCAGACTGGCGGCATCGTGATTGGCCACCTTGGCCAGCAAGGCGGCGTGGCGCATTTCCTGGAACATGTCGAGCCGGTTGTTGCTGGCCGCCCCGTCGCTGCCGAGTCCCACGCCGACGCCGTGCTTGAACAATTCGCCCACCGGGGCAATGCCGCTGGCTAGTTTCATGTTCGAGGTCGGGCAGTGGGCAATATGGCAGCCATGGGTGGCCAGTAGGGCGATTTCTTCCGCTTCGAGGTGAACGGCATGGACGGCGATCAGCCCCGGCCCGAGCAGGCCGAGACGGCGTAGCCGCTCCAGCGGACGCACGCCATGTGCTTTCAGGCTGTCGGCGATTTCCTCGCGGGTTTCGTGAAGATGGATGTGCACCGGCAGGTCAAGTTGATCGGCGATGATGGCGATGCGCTCGAAGGTACTGTCGGCAACGGTATAGGGTGCGTGCGGCGCCAGACAAAATGAAACCAGGGGTTCGTCAAGCAGGGCTTCCCGGATGGCCAAGCCCTTGTTGAGGTAGTCCTCGGCTCCGCTGCCATACGCGCTGGGAAATTCAAAGACCGTCAGCCCCAAGGCCGCGCGCATGCCGGCGGTCTGGGCGGCCATGGCTGCCGCCCGCGGGAAAAAATACATGTCGTTGAAACAGGTGATGCCGCCCTTCAGCATTTCCCAGCAGGCCAAAAGCGTGCCGTCCTGCACGAAATCGGCCGAAATATGGCGACTTTCGGCCGGCCAGATGCGGTCAGCAAGCCAGCGCATCAGGGGCATGTCGTCGGCGTAGCCGCGCAACAGGCTCATCGCGGCGTGCGTGTGCAGGTTGATCAGGCCGGGTAGCAGCACATGCTCGGTCAGCTTGAAATGCCGTTTGCCGACATAGCGTGTCGTCGCCTCCGCGGTGGGCAGCAGGTCGAGGATGCGACCATTCTGAATGGCCAGGCTGTGATTTTCGAGCACCGTATCGGCGGGCTCGACGGGGATGATCCAGCGCGCATCGATAAGCTGGTCGATTTCTGCTGCCGACGGGGGGCTGGGGGGGGCGGTCATGCTAAGATTGTAAGCTTTTCAATGCCCCTTCATTGCGGGGCCGGCTACCCACATGACTACTGCTTTCGCCAAGGAAACACTGCCGATCAGCCTTGAGGAGGAGATGCGCCATTCCTACCTCGATTACGCCATGAGCGTGATTGTCGGGCGGGCGTTGCCAGATGCCCGCGATGGCCTGAAACCGGTGCATCGCCGCGTGCTGTTCGCCATGCACGAACTGAATAACGACTGGAACAAGGCGTACAAGAAGTCTGCCCGTATCGTCGGTGACGTCATCGGTAAGTATCACCCCCATGGCGACACCGCCGTCTATGACACGATCGTGCGCATGGCGCAGCATTTTTCGCTGCGCTACATGCTGGTCGATGGCCAGGGCAACTTCGGTTCCGTCGATGGCGACAACGCGGCGGCGATGCGTTACACCGAGATACGCATGGCCCGCATCGGCCACGAACTGCTGGTCGATATCGACAAGGAAACCGTTGATTTCGGCCCGAACTATGACGGCGCGGAGAAAGAACCGCTGGTCATGCCGGCGCGCATCCCGAACCTGCTGATCAACGGCAGCGCCGGCATCGCTGTCGGCATGGCGACCAATATCCCGCCGCACAACCTGAATGAGGTGATCGACGGCTGTCTGGCGCAGCTCGACAACCCGGCAATCGATATTGAAGAATTGATCAAGATCATCCCGGCGCCGGATTTCCCGACCGCCGGTTTGATCTACGGCGTTTCTGGCGTGCGCGACGGCTATCTGACCGGCCGGGGCCGGGTCATCATGCGCGCCCGCACCCATTTTGAAGATCTGGTGAGAAGTGGCAGGCAGGCCATCATCGTTGACGAGTTGCCCTATCAGGTCAACAAGAAGACCCTGCAGGAAAAGAT
>JAUXWU010000181.1 GCA_030680085.1 Rhodocyclaceae bacterium
GACGCCTTCGACCGCTGCCACGCCGGGCCTCAAGTCGTCGCTCAATCCGGCGGCTGCCTGGCCGTTTCCTACCGGCTCGCGTCCGTCCTAAACCGGGCGACGCTTCGTCGGTCAAGGCTGGGGGCTGCCCCGCGCAGCCACCAGCCTTTTTAATTTCCGCAAAACGCCCGCGCCCGCGCCATCAATTCCATGACGTGGAAGGGTTCGATCCCGGCCATGCGGGCGGCTATGGTCATGTGTTGGCTCCAAAGAAAACGGCCGTCCGTTGTGGAAGCGGCCAGCGCATTTTAGTGCCCGTAAAAGCATAAAATGCGCTGACCCAATCCAACCGAGCTGGAGAAACCCCAATGGACGAGACGCTGCGCCGCGCCGCGCTTGAATACCATCGCTTGCCCCGTCCCGGCAAGATCGCCGTGACGCCGACCAAGTCGCTCGCCACCCAATCCGACCTGTCGCTCGCCTATTCGCCCGGCGTTGCCGCAGCCTGCGAGGAGATCGAGCGCGATCCATCTACCGCCGCCCTTTACACGTCGCGCCAGAATCTGGTGGCTGTCATCACCAACGGCACCGCCGTGCTGGGCCTGGGCGACATTGGCCCGCTCGCCGGCAAGCCGGTCATGGAAGGCAAGGGCGTGTTGTTCAAGAAATTCGCCGGCATCGATGTGTTCGACATCGAAATCGCCGAGCACGATGCCGACAAGCTGGTCGACATCATCGCCGCCCTTGAGCCCACCTTTGGCGGCATCAACCTGGAAGACATCAAGGCGCCCGAATGCTTCCTCGTCGAGAAGAAGCTGCGCGAGCGTCTGCGCATTCCCGTCTTCCATGACGACCAGCACGGCACGGCGATCATCTCCGCCGCCGCGGTCTTGAATGGCCTGCGCTTCGTCGACAAGAATATCGCCGAGGTCAAACTGGTCTGTTCCGGGGCCGGCGCTGCCGCCATTGCCTGCCTGGATTTGCTGGTGAGTCTCGGCATCGACCGCAGCAAGGTGTTCGTCTGCGACAGCAAGGGCGTGATTCACGCTGGACGCCAAAATCTGGATGAGTCGAAACAGCGCTATGCCCAGGTCACCGAAGCGCGCACCTTGGCCGATGTGATGCCGGGCGCCGACATTTTCCTCGGCCTGTCCACCGGTGGCGTCTTGAAACCGGAAATGGTTGTCGGCATGGCGGAAAATCCGCTGATCCTGGCGATGGCCAACCCCGATCCCGAAATCCTCCCCGAGGACGCAAAAGCGGTGCGCCCGGACTGCATCATCGGCACCGGCCGTTCGGATTATCCGAACCAGGTCAACAACGTGCTGTGCTTCCCCTACATGTTTCGTGGCGCGCTCGATGTCGGCGCGACGACGATCAATGAGCCGATGAAGATCGCAGCGGTGAAGGCCATCGCCGATCTTGCCCATGCCGAACAGTCGGAAGTGGTGGCGGCCGCCTATGGCAACGCCAACCTGAGTTTCGGCCGCGAATACCTGATTCCGAAGCCCTTCGACCCGCGCCTGATTCTCAAGGTGGCGCCGGCGGTGGCGCAGGCGGCGATGGATTCCGGGGTGGCGGTGCGGCCAATCGCCAACATGGACGCCTATCGCCAGCAGCTCAACGAGTTCGTCTATCAATCGGGCTTCGTCATGAAGCCGGTGTTTGCCGCCGCCAAGCTAAAGCCGGCGCGCGTCGTCTTCTGCGAGGGCGAGGACGAACGCATGTTGCGCGCGGTGCAGGCCGTCGCCGACGAGGGGCTGGCCCGGCCGATTCTGATCGGTCGCCCGGAAGTCGTCGAGACGCAAATCGCCCGCCAGGGCCTGCGCATTCGCGCCGGCATGGATTTCGAACTGATCAATCCAGATTCCGACCCGCGCTACAAGCAGCTCTGGCAGGACTATTTTGATTTGACCTGTCGCAAGGGCGTCGGCATCGAGTATGCCAAGCGCGAGATGCGCCGCCGCACCACGCTGATCGGCGCCATGCTGGTGCGCCACAATTACGCCGACGCCATGCTCTGCGGCACCTTCGGCAAGCATTCGCTGCACCTGCCCTACATTGCCGATGCCATTGGGCGGCGTCCCGGCATCGACAATTTCTATGCGATGAACATGTTGATCCTGCCCGAGCGCACCCTGTTCATTGGCGACACCTATGTCAACTACGACCCGACTGCCGCCCAGATCGCCGAAATGACCCAACTGGCGGCCGAGGAGGTGCGGCGTTTCGGCCTGACACCAAAGGTGGCGCTGTTGTCCCATTCGAGTTTTGGCACCGAGGACACGCCAACGGCGCTAAAGATGCGCGCCGCGCTGGCGTTGCTGCGCGAGCAGGCGCCCGATCTCGAAGTCGATGGCGAAATGCACGGCGATGCCGCGCTCGACCCCGACATTCGTCGCCAGGTCTTTCCCCGCGCCAAGCTGTCCGGCCCGGCCAACCTGCTCATCATGCCGACGCTCGACGCCGCCAACATCGCCTTCAATCTCCTGAAGACCGCGGCCGGCGAGGGCCTGACCGTCGGCCCGCTGCTGCTGGGCGCGGCGCGTCCGGTGCACATCCTGACCCCGACCGCCACCGTGCGGCGCATCGTCAACATGACCGCGCTGCTGTCGGTTGAAGTGGCGCACGGACAACTGCACGCGGCCGGTTGACGAAAACATTAGAAAGTGGTGTAGGATTTGCGCGCAATTACTTAATTAAAATGAGTTAAGTCCTTTACATGCGATTACTTAGCCCCGTGCCCATGAAATCGACATCCAAGAAACTGCTGGCGTTGCTCGTCATGGCGGGCTTTGCCATCGGTGCGGTGAATGCCGCGACTGCCGCTACCCCGGAAAAGAAACCGGTCGCCAGCAAGAAGACTGCCGCCAAGCCGGTGCCCCGCGTGGTCAAGAAGGCACAGAAGGCCAAGAAGGTCGCGGCGGCGCCCGCCAAGCCACGACACCCCGCGGCGGTGGAACAGGATGACGGCGTGATGCCGAAACTCTCCTCCTCGGCGGTAGTCGTGATCGACCAGGCCAGTGGTGAAATTCTCTACGAAAAGAACGCCAATGCTGTCGTGCCGATCGCCTCGATCACCAAGTTAATGACGGCGATGGTGGCTCTGGATGCAGCGCCCGATCTGGCCGAGATCCTGACGATCGGCAAGGACGATATCGACCTCCTGAAAGGCACGCATTCGCGGCTGGCGGTGGGCACCCAACTGACGCGCGAGGAGATGCTGCGGCTGGCCCTGATGTCCTCCGAAAACCGCGCTTCATCGGCCTTGTCGCGCTACTACCCGGGCGGGCGCGCGGCCTTTGTCGCCGCCATGAACCACAAGGCGCGAGCGCTTGGCCTCACCGACACCCGCTTTGCCGATCCGACAGGATTGACGGCCGCGAATGTTGCCAGCGCCCACGACCTTGTCAAGATGGTCGATGCCGCCCATCAATATCCGCTGATCCGCGAGTTTTCCACCACGGGTGAACGTCAGGTGGCGGTCAAAGGGCGCCCGCAGACCTTCCGCAACTCGAACGCGCTGGTGAAGAGCGACGCCTGGCATATCGGCCTGTCGAAGACCGGTTACATCAGCGAGGCGGGCAAGTGCCTGGTCATGCAGACCTGGGTTAACAACAAGCCGACCATCATCGTGCTGCTCGATTCCTGGGGCAATCTGACCCGCGTCGGCGACGCCAACCGCATCAAGCGCTGGGTAGAAAGTCTGGCCAGCGCTCCTGGTTCATTCAGGGGTTGATAGCGCCGCTACCGCAACATGCGCGTTGCCCTGTTTGTGACCTGTCTGGTCGATCTGATGCGTCCGCGCATCGGTTTTGCCGCCATCGAACTGCTGGAAGCCGCCGGCTGCGATGTGATCGTCCCGGCCGGCCAGACCTGTTGCGGTCAACCCGCCTGGAACAGTGGCGACCGCACCGCAGCGGCGGCGCTGGCCAAAAAAGTCATCGACGAGTTTGCCGGCAGTGAATATGTCGTCGTGCCGTCCGGCTCCTGCGCCGATCAGATCCGCAACGAATATCCGGTCATTCTGGCCGACGAACCGGAATGGCACGCGCGCGCCGTGGAACTGGCCAGCCGGGTCTACGAGCTCACCGATTTTCTGGTGAATGTCGCCCACATCGAGACCTTGCCGGGCAACTTCTCCGGCAGCGTCACCTATCACGACTCCTGCACCGGCCTGCGCGGCATGGGCATCAAGGAACAGCCGCGCGCCCTGCTGGCCAAGATGTCGGGCGTCGAGTTGAAGGAAATGGCGGCTGCCGAGGAATGCTGCGGATTCGGCGGCACCTTCTCGGTCAAGTTCGGTGAGATTTCGGCGGCGATTGCCGCAAAGAAGTGCGGCAATGCCTGTGCCACCGGCGCGCAGACCATCGTCGGCGGCGATCTCGGCTGCCTGCTCAACATCGAGGGCAAGCTGCGTCGCCTGGGTGATGAAACGACGCAGGTCATGCACATCGCCGAAGTGCTGACGGCGAAAAATTAAAGCCATGGAAAGCCGTTCCCGCCACTTCAAGGCCAATGCCGCCGCATCGCTGGCCAACCCGGTGCTGCAAGCCAATCTCCAGACCGCCAAGGGCAAGTTTGTCGACAAGCGCGCCATTGCCATCAAGGAAATCGACGACTTCGAGGTCTCGCGCGAAGCGGCCAAAAACATCCGTAACCGCGTGCTGGAGAACCTCGATCTCTGGCTAGAAAAATTTGAGGAAACCGCCACGGCGCGCGGCGCCACCGTGCTGTGGGCGAAGGACGGCGACGAGATTTGCCGCCACGTCGCCGAAATCGGGCAACGCCATGGCGTGCACAAAGCCGCCAAGTCGAAGTCGATGCTTTCCGAGGAAGCCAACCTCAATCTGGCGCTCACGGCAGCCGGCATCCGGCCGATCGAAACCGATCTCGGCGAATACATCCTGCAGATCAACGACAACGAGCCGCCCTCGCACATCATCGCGCCGGTGGTGCACAAGAGTCTCGACGAAATCGCGGATTTGTTCCACCAGGTGCACAAGACGCCGCGCAAGACCGAGATTGCGGCGCTGACGCGCGAGGCGCGCGAAGTGTTGCGCGAACACTTTCTCACCGCCGACATGGGCATCTCCGGCGGCAACTTCCTCGTCGCCGAAACCGGTTCGGTGGCCCTCGTCACCAACGAGGGCAACGGCCGCATGGTGACCACCCTGCCGCGCGTCCATGTGGTCATCACCGGCATCGAAAAGGTGGTGCCGACTCTCGAAGACCTGACGCTGCTGTTGCGTTTGCTGCCGCGCTCGGCCACCGGCCAGTCGATCTCCAACTATGTGTCAGTGCTCACTGGCGTGAAGACGCCAGCAGAGCGTGATGGCCCGGAACAGCTCTATTTCATCCTCGTCGACAACGGTCGTGCCGACGTCGTGGGCACGGAATTCCAGGACATGCTGCGCTGCATCCGCTGCGGCGCCTGCATGAACCACTGCCCGGTCTACCAGACCATTGGCGGCCATGCCTATGGCTGGGTTTATCCCGGCCCGATGGGTTCGGTGCTCACGCCGCTGTATACCGGACTGGAAAACGCCATCGACCTGCCGCAGGCCGCCACATTGTGCAATCAGTGCGGCGTGGTCTGTCCGGTGATGATCCCGCTGCCCGAGTTGCTGCGTAAACTGCGCGAAAAACAGGTTGAAAAACACCTGCGGCCCTGGTTCGAGCGGCTCGCCCTGAAAATCTGGGCCATGGTGGCGGCCAGTCCGCCGCTCTATGCCCTGGGTTCCTGGCTGGGGGTGCGCTACCTCAAATGGCTGGCCGGCGGCCGTGATCGTATCGCCGTGTTGAGCGTCGCGCCGGAATGGACCCTGGGCCGCGACTTCCCCGCGCCGGAGGGCAGAACTTTCCGCGAACTGTATCGAAAAGGCAAAAAATGAACAGCAGGGAGGACATCCTCGGCCGGGTGCGCGCGCGCCTTGGCCGCAACCCGGAAAATGCCGTCACTGCTCGAAAAGACATCGACGCCGCCCTCGCCGAGCGCGTTCAAGGGCCGCGCCCGGCCGTGCCGACGGATACTGCTGGCCTGGTGGCGCGGTTTGAGGAAAAATCAGCCGCGCAGTCCAGTTCCCTCGACCGGGTGGCCGCCTTGGCTGACGCGCCGGCCGCCGTTGCCCGCTACCTGACGGGGATGAATTTGCCGCTACGCGCCGTTATCTGGCCGAGCCTGGCCGGACTGGATTGGCGCGCCGCCGGTATCGAAGTCGCGCCGCGCGGGGCGGTGGATAGCGATATGGTCGGTATCACCGGCTGCTTTTGCGCCATTGCCGAAACCGGCACGCTGATGGCCTGCTCCGCGCCAGACCACCCCGCCACGGTGAGCCTGCTGCCCGAAACCCATATTGCGCTGGTGCCGATGAGCCGCATCGTTCCCGGCATGGAAGACGCCTGGAACCTGGCCCGGGCCGAGCTGGGCAGCCTGCCGCGCGCCGTCAACTTCATCTCCGGCCCATCAAGGACGGGCGATATCGAGCAGACCATCGTGCTCGGGGCGCATGGGCCGTATCGTGTTCATTTGGTAATAGTCGAAGATGCGTAATTCTTGTCATCCCGGTGTGGGGAAGCTGCGTTACTGCAGACAGAACAACACATCGGAGGCAACAAAATGTACGCCCGCATCAATTTCGTAAGCGCTGGTTCACCCGAGAAGTACTCCTGGGTTATCAATACCGACGTCGAAACGGTCGAGCAGTGGCAGCGCGCGCATCCGGAGGCGGAAGAACTTACCGTCGTGACTTTGAGTGAAAGCGACGGTCTGGAGGCGCTGTTTTCCCAGAAGTGCTTGTATCACGACGTTTTTTTCGAGCGCTCGGTCAGCCCAGACGTGCGCAGTCGCGGTCACGCCGAGTTGATGGAGATCCTCGAACTGGCCGGTCGTCTGGTCAGGGGACGTGCCAGCGAACTGTGGAACCGCTGCATGGACTTCCGGTTTCGCGACGACGCGATCGTCAAGAATCAATACCAGCGTCACCTGCTGGCCTGATCACTGTTTCTTGTAGTACTCGCGCAGCGAGGCGTAACGCGCGACGCGCGCGGCGCGGACATGATTCAGCGCGCGTTCCATCGGGACGCCGACCTGGGTGAGGGTTTCGGCGGCGATCATCAAGCTGCCCTCCAGCACCTCGGGAATGACTTCGGTCGCCCCGGCAGCCTTCAACTGCGCCACGCCGGTTTCGTCAGGCACCCGCACCACGATGGGAATGTCGGGCCGACTCTCCCTCACCTTGCGCACCACGCGTTCCGCCGAATGCACGTCCGGATAGGCCACCACCAGCGCGCGGGCACGGGCGAGGCCGGCCGCCAGCAGGACTTCCGTGCGGTCGGCGCTGCCGAATACCAATTTTCCGCCACCCGGCACCACGCGCTTCAACTGCTGTGGATCGACGTCGATGGCCAGGAAGGGGATCTGTTCGTCGGCGAGGAAATGGGCGACGCGTCCGCCGGTGCGGCCGTAACCGCAAATAATGACGTGATTTTCGAGAGCAAAGCCGGCGACGGCGATGTCGTGGATGGCCTTGGCCTTGTGCGACCAGTTACCGTGGGCTATCTGGCCCGACAGCCGCGCCGTCCGCTCGATGAGGAAGGGGGCGATGAACATCGAGATCAGCATCGCCGCCAGCGTGAGCTGGAACACCTCGCTACTCACGAGATTGAGCTCATGGGCCAGGCCCAGCAGCACCAGACCGAATTCGCCCCCCTGGGCAAGTTGGGCCGAAGTGCGCAGGGCGATGTCGAGCGGACTCTTCGCCGTCAGTGCGATGAGGAATACCACCAGGCCCTTGCCGGCGACCAGGAGCAGCACGGCGAACAGCAGGCGGTGGGCATTCTCGAAAACGAAACCCAGGTTGAGCATCATGCCGACCGTGACGAAGAATAGTCCGAGCAGGATGTCGCGGAAGGGGCGGATGTCGGCCTCGACCTGGTGGCGATAGATGGTCTCGGAAATCAGCATGCCGCCGACAAAGGCGCCCAGCGCCAGTGACAGGCCAGCGTAGCCGGTGGCGTAGGCCAGGCCGACGACCAGCCACAGCGTGGCCAGCACAAACAACTCTTCCGAGCGCTGATGCGCCACTGCGTCGTAGAGGCGTTTGATCCAGCGCTGGCCAATCCAGACCAGGATGGAGAGCACCACGATGGCCTGCCCGAGGGCGATGGCCAGGGAACGGGGCAGTTCATCGGCCGACTGCGCCAAGGCAGGGAGCAGGATCAGGCAGGGCACCACGGCAATGTCCTGGAACAGCAGCACGCCCATGGTCTGGCGGCCCGAACGCGAATGCAGTTCGAAGCGGTCCGACAGCATCTTGGCGACGATGGCCGTGGATGACATGGCCACCGCCAGCCCGACGACCAGGCCGGTGCGCCAGCCCTGGTCGTAGCCGAACCAGGTGATCAGCATTACCGCCCCGGCGGTGATGGCCATCTGCGCGGAACCAAAGCCGAACACCATCTGGCGCATGGCTTTCAGCCGTTGCAGGCTGAATTCGAGCCCGATCGAAAACATCAGAAACACCACGCCGAATTCGGCAATGGCGTCGACATCGTGGCCGCCTTTGAGGGCGGCGAGCCCATGCGGCCCGAGCGCAATGCCGACGACCAGATAGGCCAGCATCGCCGGCAGGCGAAAACGCCGCGCCACGGTCAGTGCGACGACGACGGCAGTCAGCAGGACGAAGATCAGCAGCAGCGTTTGATACATATGCCGCATGATACCGGTGTGGCGCGAGGTTACTGATTAGAATCCGCCGATGACCGCGCCAATGACCGCAATGACAGAATTCACCTCCGAGCAAAAACGCCGCCGCCTGATCATTCTGGCGGTGGTGGTGGCGGCGTATGTGCTGTCCTTCTTTCAGCGTTTCGCGCCGGCCGGCATTGCCCAGGACCTGGCGGCGGCGTTCCAGACCTCGGCGGCTTCGCTCGGCGTGCTGGCCGCCACTTACTTTTACGTTTATACGATCATGCAGGTGCCGACCGGCATTCTGGTCGACACCCTCGGGCCGCGCCGTATCCTGTTTCTGGGCGGCATCGTCGCCGGCGGTGGCAGTCTGCTGTTCGGCATGGCGGAGTCTCTCGACGGCGCGCTGGTCGGCCGCACCCTGATCGGGCTGGGCGTGTCGGTGACCTTCATCGCCATGCTGAAGCTGATCGCCGTCTGGTTCGAGGAGCATCGTTTCGCCACTGTCGTCGGGGTGTCGATGCTGATCGGCAATCTGGGCTCGGTGCTGGCCGGCGCGCCGCTCTCGGCGCTGGCGCAGGCGACCGGCTGGCGTGGCGTGTTTGTCGGCGTCGGCGTGGTATCGCTTGCCCTCGGCATACTGGCCTGGATTTTGGTGCGCGACCGGCCGCCGACGCAATCCGGCGCCGTCTTGCCAGCGCCGACTTTTGATAGAACCGTCATTCTCACTGGGCTGCTGCGCGTAATAAAGAACCGCGCCACATGGCCGACGGTGTTTGTCAATTGCGGGCTGTCCGGGAGCTTCTTCGCCTTCGGCGGCCTGTGGGCGACGCCCTTTCTCATTCAGGGCATGGGCATGAGCCGCGCCACCGCCACCGCCCATTTGTCGCTCTATTTCGCCGGCTTTGCCGTCGGTTGCCTGCTCGTCGGCATGCTCTCCGACCGGTTGCGCCGCCGCAAGCCGGTGATCATCGTCAGCTCGCATATTTATGGTGTGATCTGGCTGGTATGGCTGTCGGGCGTGGCGCTGCCGCTCGTCGCTACCTATACTCTGTTTGGCTTGATGGGATTGATGACGGCGAGTTTCACCCTCAGTTGGGCCTGTGCCAAGGAAGTGAATCCGCCGGCTCTGTCCGGGATGTCGACCTCGGTGACCAACATGGGCGGTTTTCTGATGGGGGCGCTGTTGCAACCGGCGGTCGGCTGGATTCTGGATCAGCGCTGGGCGGGTACGCTGGCGGGCGGCGTGCGGATTTACGCGCCGGAAGATTATCGCTGGGGCCTGTTGTTGGTCGCCTGCGCCGCCTGGGGTGGCGCGGTCGCCGCCTGGAAGGTCAAGGAAACGCACTGTCGCAACATCTGGAATGAACTCGACAAGGAGACGGCATGAAAGGCATCATCCTGTTTGGCCATGGCGCGCGCAATCCCGAATACATTGCACCCTTCCGGCGCATCCGCGCGGTGGTGGAGGCGCGGCAGCCGGGTGTGCACGTCGAGATCGGTTTTCTTGAGCTGACCCAGCCGCCGCTGGAGGTGAGCATCGAGTGCCTGGCGGCGCGTGGGGTGAATGAAATCAGGGTCGTACCGATATTTTTTGCACCGGGGCGGCATGTCCTCAAAGACCTGCCGGAGTTGATCGGCAATGCGATGGAACGCTTCCCCGGCATCAGCATCACCGTGGCGGCTTGCGTCGGGGAAGTCGATGCGGTGATCGACGCGATGGCCGGGCATGCCATTCAGGCTTGAAAAGGCTGTATCAGGACTTACTTATATATCCCATGAAAACAACCACCCCATTCCAGCACTCGCACTGGCTGGCCGCATTGACTGTCTTGGCCGTCGCCGCCGTTTCAGCGCCGACGCTTGCCCAGCCAGCCGCCACGCGCACCATCGAGCCACGCACCGTGCAACTGACCCTGCCCGCCGAAGCGGTGCTGGAGGCGACCCGGCAGGCCACGGTGGCCACGCAGGTTTCGGGGCGCATCGTCCTGGTGATGGTCGAGCCCGGCCAGCGCGTCCGCGCCGGGCAGGTGCTGATGAAGATCGATGCCCGCGAGGCGACCGAGACCGCCGCCGCCGCCAGTGCGCAACTGGTGCAGGTGGAGGCCAATTTTCAGCGCACGCAAAATCTCTTCAAGCAGAAATTCGTCAGCCAGGCCGCGCTTGACAAGGCCGAGGCCGATCTCAAGTCGGCGCGCGCCCAGTCTGCCGCCGCCGGCGTGGGCGCCTCGCATGCGACGGTGAGCGCGCCCATTGCCGGCCTGGTCGCGGCGCGTCATGTCGAGCTCGGTGAACTGGCCGCGCCCGGTCGGCCACTGGTGACGCTGTTCGATCCCAAGGGCTTGCGCGCCATCGCCAGCATTCCGCAGTTTCGGCTGAAGGATGCGCAAGCGGCGAAGAGCGCCCGGGTGGAATTTCCCGAAAGTCGGCGCTGGTTGGACGGCGTGCGCATCGAGATTTTGCCGACGCTCGATGCCAAGAGTCACACGGCGACCGCGCGGGTGTATCTGCCCGATGACGCGGAAGCTTTGCAAGGCTTGGTGCCGGGCATGGCGGCGCGGGTGCATTTTGTCGTCGGCACGGCGCAAAAATTGACCGTGCCACCGGTCGCCGTGTTGCGGCGGGGCGAGATCAGCGCCGTGTATGTCGTTGCCGGAGACAAACCGCAACTGCGGCAGGTGCGGCTCGGCGAGCCGGTGGCCGATGGCGAGATCGAAGTGCTGTCCGGCCTTGCCGCCGGCGAAACGGTAAGCCTCGATCCGGTAAAAACCGGCATCGAAATGAAGCAGGCAAAAAAATAAATGGGAATCTCGGGACGCATCGCGGAGTACTTCCTCCGCAACTCGCTGACGCCGCTGATCGCACTGATCGCGCTGCTGCTGGGCGTGTTCGCCACGCTGGTCACGCCGCGCGAGGAAGAGCCGCAGATCAACGTGACGCTGGCCAACGTTTTCATTCCCTTCCCCGGCGCGGCGGTGAAGGATGTCGAAAACCTCGTCACGCGCCCGGCCGAACAGGTGTTGTCGCGCATTGCCGGCATCGAGCACATCTATTCGGTATCAAGGCCCGGCATGGCGGTGATCACCGTGCAATACAAGGTGGGCGAGGAGCCGATCCAGGCGCTGGTGCGGCTTTACGACACGGTCAATGCCAATAGCGACTGGGTTTCGCCGCACCTGGGCGTCGGTCAACCGATCATCAAGCCGAAAGGTATTGACGACGTGCCGATCGTCGCGCTGACCTTCTGGAGCGCCGATCAGAACAAGTCCGGTTTCGAGATGCAGCAGGTGGCGCGCGCCGTGGAGATCGAGCTGAAGCGCATCCCCGGCACGCGCGACGTCGTGACCATCGGCGGACCGGGTCATGTGGTGCGCGTGCTCATGGATGCCGAGCGCATGAACGCGCACGGCGTTACCGCGCAGGACCTGAAGGCGGCTTTGCAGGTGTCGAACGTCTCGCAACCCGCCGGCAGTCTCGTCAGCGGCAACCGCGAATTGCTGGTGCAAACCGGCACCTACCTTGAATCGGCTGCCGATGTAAAGAAACTGGTGGTCGGCGTGCATGGGCAGCGGCCGGTGTTCATGACCGATGTCGCCCAGGTGATCGACGGCCCTGACCAACCGAGCCGCTACGTCTGGCACGGTGAAAAGGGCAGTGAGTATCCGGCGGTAACGCTCGCGGTTTCGAAGAAGCCGGGCGTGAACGCGGCCGATGTCGCCGCCGGCGTGATCGCGCGCATGGAAAGTCTCAAGGGTACGGTCATCCCGGCAGGCACTGAATTCACCGTGACGCGCAACTACGGCGAGACGGCGACCGACAAGGCGCAAAAACTGATCGGCAAGCTCGCTTTCGCCACCGCCTTTGTCGTGCTGCTGGTGCTGTTTGCGCTGGGCAAACGCGAGGCGGTCATTGTCGGCGTGGCGGTGTCGCTGACCTTGGCGGCGACCCTGTTCGCCTCCTGGGCCTGGGGTTTCACGCTCAACCGGGTGTCGCTGTTCGCGCTGATCTTCTCCATCGGCATCCTCGTCGATGATGCCATCGTCGTGGTGGAGAACATCCACCGCTGGCAAGCGCTTTACCCCGCCAAGTCGCTCCGCGAGATCATTCCCGGCGCAGTCGACGAGGTTGGCGGGCCGACCATTCTGGCCACCTTCACCGTCATCGCCGCGCTGTTGCCGATGGCCTTTGTCAGCGGCCTGATGGGCCCCTACATGAGTCCGATTCCGATCAATGCGTCGATGGGCATGTTCATCTCGCTCGCCATCGCGTTTGTCATTACGCCGTGGCTGGCGCTGAAGCTCATGAAACCCGTGTCGCACGCGCATGCCGAATCCGCCGCTGCGGGCAAGCTGGAGCGTTTATTCCGTCGCGTGCTGACCCCGTTCCTCGACCCGCAACGCGGCCGCCGGGCGCGCGCGTTGCTGTGGAGCGGCGTGGTCGTGGCGATCCTCGCCTCGGTGTCGCTCGGGGTTTTCAAGCTGGTTGTGATGAAGATGCTGCCCTTCGACAACAAGAGCGAATTCCAGATCGTGCTCGACATGCCGGTCGGCACGCCGGTCGAGGAGACCGCGCGCGTGCTGCGCGAGATGGCCGCCGAACTGGCGCCGGTGCCGGAGATCAAGGACTATCAAGCCTACGCCGGCACGGCCGCGCCGATCAATTTCAACGGCCTGGTGCGCCAGTATTACCTGCGCGCCAATCCCGAGCAAGGGGACATCCAGGTCAATCTGGTCGACAAACATCAGCGCGACAGGAAGAGCCACGAGATCGCCGTGGCGGTGCGCGAGCGCGTCATGGCGGTGGCGAAAAAGAGTGGCGGCAATGCCAAGGTGGTCGAAGTGCCGCCCGGCCCGCCCGTGCTCTCGCCCATCGTCGCCGAAGTTTACGGCCCCGATTACGCCGGCCAGATCGCGGTGGCGAAGCGGGTGCGCGCCGCCTTCGAGGGCACGGCCGATATTCTCGGCGTCGATGACAGCGTTGATGCGGACAACGACAAGGTGGTGCTCTCCGTCAACCAGGCCAAGGCCGCGCTGCTCGGCGTGGCGCAAAAGGACATCGTCGAGACGGTGCGCATGGGCCTCTCCGGCGAGGATGTGACGCCGCTACATGACGGCGAGGCGAAATATGAAATCCCCGTGCGCATCACCCTGCCGGCCGAGCGGCAGGCCAGCCTTGATTCGCTGTTGAGCCTGAAAGTGCGCGCGTTGCCCGCCTATGGCGGCAATCTGGTGCCGATCTCCGAAGTCGTCGAGGTGCGCCGCGCGCCGCGCGAAAAAGTGGTTTATCACAAGGACCTGCTGCCGGTCGTGTATGTCGTCGGCGACATGGGCGGCAAGCTGGATTCGCCCCTGTACGGCATGTTCGATATTCGTAACAAGCTCCAGGATCTGCCGCTCGAACAAGGCGGAAAACTGGGCGAGTACTTCATCAAACAGCCGCAGGATCCATACGCCGGCTATGCCGTGAAGTGGGACGGCGAATGGCAGGTGACCTACGAAACCTTCCGCGACATGGGCCTGGCCTATGCCGTCGGCCTGCTATTGATTTATTTACTCGTTGTGGCGCAGTTCAAGTCCTATCTCGTGCCGCTCATCATCATGGCGCCGATCCCGCTCACCATCATCGGCGTGATGCCCGGCCACGCCCTGTTCGGCGCGCAATTCACCGCCACCTCGATGATCGGCATGATCGCG
>JAUXWU010000197.1 GCA_030680085.1 Rhodocyclaceae bacterium
GCCATGCTGGAAAAATTCGGCGGCGGCCCGGTCGGCGTGGACAATCTCGCCGCCGCCAGGAAGCGCTCGACCATGTGCTGCTGTTCGGCCCGCCCGGGCTCGGCAAGACCACGCTCGCCCACATCATCGCCCACGAGATGGGCGTCAATCTGCGCTCGACATCAGGACCAGTTCTCGAGCGCGCCGGCGACCTCGCCGCGATTCTCACCAACCTCGAACCGAACGACGTGCTGTTCATCGACGAGATTCACCGCCTCTCGCCGGTCGTCGAGGAAATTCTCTACCCGGCACTGGAAGATTTCCAGATCGACATCATGATCGGCGAAGGGCCATCGGCGCGCTCGGTCAAGCTCGACCTGCCGCCCTTCACCCTGATCGGCGCCACCACGCGGGCCGGCATGCTCACCAATCCATTGCGCGACCGCTTCGGCATCGTCGCGCGGCTGGAGTTCTACACACCGGAAGAACTCGGCCTGATCGTGCGCCGTTCCGCCCACCTGCTCAAATGCGCCATCGTCGAGGATGGCTCCGTCGAAATCGCCCGGCGCAGCCGCGGCACCCCACGCATCGCCAACCGCCTGTTGCGCCGCGTGCGCGATTATGCCGAAGTCAAACACGATGGCGCCATCACCCGCGACATCGCCGATGCCGCCTTGCTGATGCTCGATGTCGACCATCTCGGCCTCGATATCATGGATCGGAAACTGCTCTCCGCCATGCTCGAAAAATTCGGCGGCGGCCCGGTCGGCATCGACAACCTCGCGGCCGCCATCGGCGAGGCGCGCGATACCATCGAGGATGTGCTCGAACCCTACCTGATCCAGCAAGGCTACCTGCAGCGCACCCCGCGCGGCCGCGTGGCGACGCCGAGCATCTGGCGGCATTTCGGGCTTGAGGCCCCCGGCGCGCCGGGTGGTGCAAATCGGGAACTGTGGCAAGGCCAATGAACTGCACAGTGCGCGTCTATTACGAAGACACCGATGCCGGCGGCGTGGTCTATTACGCCAACTATCTCAAATACCTCGAACGCGCCCGCACCGAATTGCTGCGCGAACTCGGCTTCGAACAGCGCCAGTTGGCCGGGGAAGCCGGCCTGGCCTTCGCGGTGCGCTCGCTCACGGTCGAATATCTGAAGCCGGCCAGGCTCGATGACCTGCTTGAAGTCGCCACCCGGGTCGAGGCGCTGGGCCGCGCTCAGGTAACATTCGCCCAGTCAGTTTGCCGCGCGGACGAAATCCTGCTGACCGCCACGGTGCGCGTCGCCTGTCTTGATCTGGTGCGCGGCAAGGCAACGGCCATGCCGCAAGTCATTCACCAAAAACTCGCCCATCTCAAATGAACGTCGCCACGGATATTGCCATCATAGATCTCATCGCCCAGGCCAGCCTTATCGTCAAGCTGGTGATGGCCCTGCTCGCCTATGTTTCCGTCATGTCGTGGTACTGGATCTTCCGCAAGTGGTTCCAGCTTCGCGATGCGCGCAAGAAGACCGACCAGTTTGAACGCGACTTCTGGAGCGGCGGCGACTTGAATGTCCTCTACCAGAACGCCGTGAATGACCGCCTGCACAGCGGCGCGCTGGAGCGCATTTTCGAGGCCGGCTTCCGGGAATTCACCAAGCTGCGCGGCCAGGGCGCGCGCGACTCGGCCACGGCCATCGACGGCGTCAGGCGGGCAATGCGGGCAACCTGCCAGCGCGAGGTCGACGACCTGGATGCGCACCTGTCCTTCCTCGCCTCGGTCGGCTCGGTGTCGCCCTATGTCGGCCTGTTCGGCACGGTGTGGGGCATCATGAACTCCTTTCGCGGCCTCGCCAACATGACGACGGCAACCCTGTCCGCCGTCGCGCCCGGCATCGCCGAGGCCCTGGTGGCGACCGCCATCGGCCTGTTCGCGGCGATTCCCGCCGTGGTCGCCTACAACCGCTTCGCCCATGATGTCGACCGCATTTCGGTGCGTCTCGAAAGTTTCATGGAAGAGTTTTCCAACATTTTGCAGCGGCAGTTGAAGTAAGTTCATGCGTCAGCGCCGCCTTAAACACGAGATCAACGTCGTTCCCTATATCGACGTAATGCTGGTGCTGCTGGTGATTTTCATGGCCACCGCACCAGCCATCCAGACCGCCAGCATCGACCTGCCCAGCGTTGGCAAGGTGGCGCAACCGCCGGCCGAACCACTGGAGATCACGGTCGATGCTGATGGCAGGATGTGGATGATTGATCGCGCGCTGGGCAATACCAAAGTGACGGTCGGCCGTCTTGAGCTCGCAGAACGCATCAAGGAATCCCAAGCCAAAAATCCCGCCCAACCCGTGCTGATTGCCGGCGACAAGAATGTGAAATATGAAGCGGTGTTGAATGTGATGGACGAATTGCAACGCGCCCAGGTCGCCAAAATCGGCCTGCTGGTGCAACATAAAAATAGAGGGTCTTCGTGAAAGAGTGTGGGTGATTTTCATCATAAAACCGCTGGAATGCCTTGCTGTAAGCTGGTTTTCGCGGATTGACAGTGCTGCGGAAACTGGCATGATTTTGCAATGGCTACTTTACGCAAAA
>JAUXWU010000200.1 GCA_030680085.1 Rhodocyclaceae bacterium
TTGAGGGGACCTGCTCCTAGTACGAGAGGACCGGAGTGGACGTATCTCTGGTGGACCGGTTGTCACGCCAGTTGCATCGCCGGGTCGCTAAATACGGAAGAGATAAACGCTGAAAGCATCTAAGCGTGAAACTCGCCTCAAGATAAGATATCCCGGGGGTTTAACCCCCCTGAAGGGTCGTTGTAGACCACAACGTTGATAGGCCGGGTGTGGAAGCGCAGCAATGCGTTAAGCTAACCGGTACTAATTGCCCGTGCGGCTTGACCCTATAACCTTGAGTTACATGAACAAAACTCAATGCGTCAATATGTGCAAAGCGCTACAATCATTGCCCCAATTTCCTTTACTTCTTCCCATTCAGTGGCCCGGACTTCAACCCCCAGGCCACAACCCTTTCAGTCTGGTGCCCATAGCGTCCCGGTACCACCCCTTCCCATCCCGAACAGGACCGTGAAACAGGACCGCGCCAATGATAGTGGGCTTCGCGCCCGCGAAAGTAGGTCAGCACCAGACTATCCCTACATGAAAACGCCCCGCATCTTTCGATGCGGGGCGTTTTTGCTTTGCGGAGCAGGGAAATCATCAAGCCATTCCAGTAGAATCCCCGCCCATGAAAACTACCTTTCTCGATTTTGAGCAGCCGGTTGCTGAACTTGAGGCGAAAATCGACCAACTGCGTTTTGTGCAGGATGATTCCGCAGTCGATATTTCGAGTGAAATCGCCCGCTTGGAAAGTAAAAGCGCGGCGCTGGTCAAGGATATTTACGGCAAGCTCTCGCCGTGGCAGATCGCCCAGGTGGCTCGGCATGCGCAGCGGCCTTATACGCTCGACTACATCGACCTGATGTTTACGGATTTCGTCGAATTGCACGGCGACCGTTCATTTGCCGATGATTTGGCGATTGTTGGCGGGATGGCGCGTTTCAACGGCCAGTCCTGTATGGTGATCGGCCACCAGAAGGGGCGCGACACCAAAGAAAAAATTCTACGCAACTTTGGCATGCCACGTCCCGAGGGTTATCGGAAGGCGCTGCGCCTGATGAAGCTAGCGGAAAAATTTGGCATGCCGGTGTTCACCTTCATTGATACCCCTGGCGCCTATCCCGGCATTGGCGCCGAGGAGCGCGGACAGTCAGAGGCGATCGGCCGCAATTTGTTTGAAATGGCGGAGTTGCAGGTTCCCCTGATCTGTACCGTGATCGG
>JAUXWU010000204.1 GCA_030680085.1 Rhodocyclaceae bacterium
ACCGCGAAGTGGCGCACCTCAAGGACGACCTGATGCCACGCTATGCCAGCCTGATTTACAACGGCTACTGGTGGGCGCCGGAGCGCAAGGCCTTGCAGGTGCTGATCGACCATACCCAAGGCAACGTCAACGGCTGGGTGCGCGTCAAGCTCTACAAGGGCAGCGTGTCGGTGGTTGGCCGCGATTCGCCGACCGATTCGCTGTTCGATGCCACCATCGCCACTTTCGAGGACGACGCCGGTGCCTATGACCAGAAGGATGCGGGCGGCTTCATCAAGCTCAACGCCTTGCGCATGCGCATTGCCGAAAATGCCCGGGTCAAACGCAGCGCCAAGCCGGCCCGGCGCAAGTAGTTATTTCTGGCAGGGCGGGGCCGTTGTTCGGTTTCAGCGAAGCAGAGGTGGCGCATTGGGGCATGACCTTCGGCCTCGGCGCCTTCATGCTGTACATGCTGTTCATCATCGGCGAGTTGGCCTATCGTTCGAAGGCTGGCAAGCTCGGCACCTTTGCGTTGTTCTTTGTGCTCGCCTTCGGCATGCTCGGCTTCATCGCCAAGACGATTCTCGAAAAATTGTGGGGGATTTAATATGAGCCAGTTTGACAATGTTGCAGTAGTCAAAAAAGCCAATGTCTATTTCGACGGCAAGTGCGTCAGTCATACCGTGCAGTTTGCCGACGGCACGAAAAAGAGCGTCGGCGTGATCCTGCCGGCCACGCTGACCTTCAACACCGGCGCGCCGGAGATCATGGAAAGCGTCGCCGGCGCCTGCCGTTACCGCATCAAGGGCGACGACTGGAAAAACTGTGCCGCCGGTGAGTCATTCAATGTGCCGGGCAATACCTCCTTCGATATCGAGGTTTCCGGCGAGCCGTATCACTACGTTTGTCACTTCGGATAATTGCCATGCCTTCCTTCGACATTAGCTCCGAAGCCGATCTGGTCGCCCTGAAAAATGCCATCGACGTGGCCGGTCGGCACATCGGCAACCGCTACGACTTCAAGGGCACCTCGGCCAAGGCGGAGTTCAACGAAAAAGACCAGCTCATCACCATCTTTGGCGATTCCGAGTTTCAACTCAGCCAGGTCAAGGACATCCTGTTCCCGGAGATGGAAAAGAAGGAGCGCGAAAGCACCAAGCGTCTCGACATCGGCGCCGTGCAAAGTGTCTCCGGCAACAAGGCCAAGCAGGAACTGAAGATCAAGACCGGCGTCGAGCAGGAACTGGCGAAGAAAATCGTCAAGCTCGTCAAGGACAGCAAGCTCAAGGTGCAGGCGACCATTCAGGGCGATGCCGTGCGCATTACCGGCGCCAAGCGCGACCTGCTGCAGGAGGTCATCGCCATGGTGAAACAGACGATTACCGATTTTCCGCTGCAGTACGGCAACTTCAGGGACTGAAAAACGTCATGCGGCTGGCGCGGCACTGTTTTGCCCTGTTGATGTGCGCCTGGAATTTCAGCGCGCTGGCGCAACGGTATTGAGTAATGCAGCTTACGGTTGAATGGCTGCGTCAGCGTCTTGTTGTCTGCCAGCCGAGGGCCGCAGTCCGTGAGGCACCCGCACCGCCGGGCGCGCCGATTGCCGCTGCCGTGCTGGTGCCGATCGTGGCTCGGCCGAGTGGCCTGACCGTGCTGCTGACGCAGCGCACCGCCCATTTGCGCGACCATGCCGGGCAGGTCAGCTTTCCAGGCGGGCGCTGCGAATCCGCCGATGCGTCGCCGGTCGCGACGGCGCTGCGCGAGAGTCATGAAGAGGTCGGCATTCTGTCTGCCCAGGTCGAGGTGCTGGCCAGCTTGCCCGACTATTTCACCGGCACCGGCTTCCGGATTACGCCCGTGGTGGGCCTGGTGACGCCGCCGCTCAATTTGCAACTCGACGATTTCGAGGTGGCCGAAGTGTTCGAACCGCCGCTGGAATTCCTGCTCGATCCGGCCAACTACCAGCAGCACCCGATCGAGTGGCAAGGCGCGGCACACCATTATTGGGCCGTGCCCTGGCAGGGCCGCTTCATCTGGGGCGCGACCGCGGGGATGCTGGTCAACCTGCGCCAGTGCCTGTTTGCGCAGGATTGACGAGGGTAGCGCAAGCGTTACACCGCCGGGGAGTGTGATATCTTCGCCCTGCCTTTTTCCGCCATTCGTCATGACCTTTCTCGCCATTATCTGCGTTCTTGTGCTCGAACAGCTCAAAGCCCTGCCTGCAGAGCGCGTGGCTGCCTGGCAGGCGCATTACGCCGTCTTTCTTGAGCGCCAGTTCAACGGTGGCGAAGCACGGCATGGCGCGGCGGCTTGGGGGCTGGGGGTGGCACTGCCGGCGCTGCTGATTCTTGTTTTGCATGCCGCCCTGGACGCGGTGCATCCGGTGCTGGGCTTTCTGGTCGCCGTGGCGGTGCTGTATCTCACCATGGGCTTGCGCCAGTTCAGCCATTTCTTTACCGATATCCAGATGGCCCTGCGCATGGGCGAGATAGAGCGCGCCCGCCGTCTGCTGGAGACGTGGCGCGGCCACGGCGCGGCACGCTTCAGTTCAGCGGAAATATCGCGTCTGGCCATCGAACAGGGGGTCGTCGCGGCGCATCGTCATGTGTTTGCGCCCTTGTTCTGGTTTGCGGTGCTTGGACCGGCTGGGGCGGTGCTGTATCGGCTTGGCTTGTGCGTGATGCAGCGTTGGGCGGTGACGGTCCTGCCAGAGTCCGGCAATTCATTCTTTCGTTTCGCCCAACAGGCCTTTCAGTGGCTTGACTGGCTGCCGGCGCGGCTGACCGCGGCGACCTTCGCCATCGTCGGCGACTTCGAGGACGCCGTCTATTGCTGGCGCACTCAGGCGAGCCAGTGGGCGCAATGGGTGCAGGGGGCGGCGGAGCAGGGCGCCGACATGGCCTCCGGAATCCTCTTGTCCAGCGCGGCGGGGGCGCTCGGTGTCAGGCTGGGACTGCCGTTGCCCGGTGAGATTGGCTTCGACGCCCGTCCGGAACTTGGCCTGGGCGACGATGCCGATATCGAGCATCTGCAAAGCGCGGTCGGCCTGGTCTGGCGCGCTTTGGTGTTGTGTCTGTTGTTGTTGGCGCTATTGACCGTGGCAAGTTGGGTCGGTCAGTGATTTTCCATAATAAGGAGCGGTATCCATGTCGAATAAAGAAGTTGTAGTCCTCTCCGCCGTGCGCTCCGCCGTGGGTGCCTTTGGCGGTTCGCTGAAGGATCTGGAACCCGCCGAGCTCGGCGGCATGGTGATCAAGGAAGCCATTGCCCGCGCCGGCGTCGATCCGCAGGCGGTCAGTTTTGGCGCCGTCGGCAACTGCATCCCGACGGAGGCGCGCTATGCCTACGTGGCGCGGGTCGCCACGATTCAGGGTGGCATGTCGATGAATTCAACCGTGTTCGCCGTCAACCGCCTGTGCGGCTCCGCCCAGCAGGCCATTGTCAGTTCGGCACAGGCCATCATGCTGGGCGATGCCGAATATGCCCTGGCGGGCGGTGTCGAGGTGATGTCGCGCGGCGCGTACCTGCTGCCGGCCTTGCGTGCCGGCGCGCGCATGGGCGACACCCCGGCGATCGACGCCATGGTCGCCGTGCTGACCGATCCCTTCGGCGTCGGCCACATGGGCATCACCGCGGAGAATCTGGCGACCAAGTGGGGCATCAGCCGCGAGGAGCAGGATGCCTTCGCCCTGGAGTCGCAGACGCGCGCTGCCCGCGCCCAGGCGGCTGGCTATTTCAAGTCGCAAATCGCCCCGATCACCCTCAAGACCCGCAAGGGCGAGGTGGTGTTCGATACCGACGAGCACCTGAAGCCGGCCACCACGCTGGAGTCGCTGGCCAAGATGCGCCCCGCGTTCAAGAAGGACGGCACGGTCACCGCCGGCAATGCTTCTGGCATCAATGATGCCGCCGCCTTCCTGGTGCTGGCTGATGCCGCCAAGGCCGCCGCCGCCGGGCACCAGCCGCTGGCCCGCCTGGTCGCCTACGCCATCGCCGGCGTGCCCAACGACATCATGGGCGAAGGCCCGATTCCCTCGTCGAAGGTGGCGCTGCAAAAGGCCGGCCTGACGCTCGACCAGATGGATGTCATCGAGTCGAACGAAGCCTTCGCTGCTCAGTCGATTACCGTGGCCAAGGGTCTCGGCCTCGACCCGGCCAAGACCAACCCGAACGGCGGCGCCATCGCCATCGGCCACCCGGTCGGCGCCACGGGTGCGGTGATCGTCACCAAGCTGTTGCACGAAATGCTGCGCGTCAATGCCCGTTACGGCATGGCCACCATGTGCATCGGCGGCGGTCAGGGCATCACGACAATTTGGGAACGGTAGGGCGCCGTCTCGCCAGCGCCGACTTTTGATGCTTCTCCGATAACATGAGCGAGACAAAGTTTATCGAGGAAACGCTGGCGAGCGAACAGGTGTTCGATGGCCGCCTGCTCAAGGTGTTTGTCGACCAGGTGCGTTTGCCGAATGGGCGCGAATCGGTGCGCGAAATCATCCGGCATCCAGGGGCGGTGGTGATCATCGCCCTGCTCGATAACGGCAAACTGCTGTTCGAGCGTCAGTTCCGCTATCCGCTCAGGCGGGTGTTTCTCGAAATGCCGGCCGGCAAGATCGATGCGGGAGAACACGTGCTGGACACCGCGCGCCGCGAGTTGCGCGAGGAGACCGGCTACAAGGCCAGTCTGTGGCGACATCTGGGCGCCCTGCACCCCGCTATCGGCTATGCCGACGAGCGCATCGAAATCTTCTGGGCGCAGGGCTTGAGTTATGTCGGCGCGGCGCTCGATCACGACGAGATTCTCGACGTCTCGGAACTGACCATTGCCGATGCGCTGCTCGCCGTGCGTGACGGCGAGATCACCGACGCCAAGACCATCACGGCGCTGTTGTGGGCGGAAAAAACCTTGTCCGGGGAATGGCCCTTGCCGCTGTAGTGGCGGCGCGGCGGACGCAGTCCTGGAGGCGGTAGAATGCGCGCCAGAAAGCAGACCGCCCAAACGGCGGCTGCGACAACCGAGGAGCGAGATTTCATGAATGCCGAAGCCACGCCCCTGGCCATCGTGCCGGAAGTGGATAGCGACGAGCGCACGCGGCTCCTTGCGCTCAATGTTTTTTCCGAAGTGTCAGCCAACCTGGCCGACGAGGACGATGTCGAGGAGTTGCTCGGGCGCTTTCTCGGCACCATGCTGCGGCTGGCGAAGACCGATGCCGGCGCCGTGCGCGTGCTGACCACGGATGGCAAGCATTTGCGGCTGGTGGCGGCGCGCGGTCTGCCGCCAGCGGTCGTCGAACAAGAGCGCCTGGTGTCGATCGATTGCGGCCAGTGCGGCTTGGCGGTGCGTGACAATCGATCGCGCTATGAAATTGATTTGCACGACTGCGCGCTGCGCACCAAGCATCCGTATTTCGACGAGGAATGCAAGGCGATGGTGGTCGTGCCCTTGCAGCATGGCACCCAGTTGATGGGCGTGTACAACCTGTTTTTGTCAGAGCAGTTCGAACTGCCCGAGGAACTGGTGTTGCTGTTCCGCTCCATCGGCGAACACCTCGGCATGGCGCTGGAAAACGCGCGCCTGAAGCGCGAGAACCTGCGCATCACGCTGATGAACGAACGGCAGATGATGGCCGCCGAAGTGCATGACTCGCTGGCGCAGGCGCTGTCCTACATGAAAATGCGCATGGCCTTGTTGCAGGATTCGATTCGCGAGTGCAATGAAGAAAAAGCCCGCAAATACTCCGGCGATATCGGCCAGGCGCTCGACGATGCCTACATCCAGTTGCGCGAACTGCTGACGCAATTTCGCTCGCGCATGGATCCGCTGGGTCTGCAGCAGGCACTGAAGCGGCAGGCCGACAGTTTTCATGATCGCACCGGCATCGCGCTGGAATTCATCAACCATGTCGTCGACCTGCGCCTGTCGGTCGATCAGGAAGCGCAGGTGTTCTTCATCGTGCAGGAAGCGCTGGCGAATGTTCGGCGCCACTCCAAGGCGACGCAAGCCTGGCTGACCCTGGAAGGCACCTGCGATCATTACATGATCACGGTCGATGACAATGGGCGTGGCGCCCAGGGTTTTTTCCCGATTGCCAATCGCAGCGGCGATTCGGACGAGCTGCCCTATGAACGCGACCACTTTGGTTTGTCGATCATGCGTGAGCGCGCTCGTCTGGTGGGTGGTCGCGTTGAAATGATCAATCTGCCGGAGCGCGGTTTTCGTGTGCGGCTGACCTTCCCGGCGATCGGCCCATCCAACCCCAAGGCAGCGGTATGACCGATACAAAACCAATACGAGTTGTGCTGGTCGATGACCATACCCTGTTCCGCAAGGGGCTTGCGGAGTTGCTCGAACAGCGCAGCGCGATCCGCATTGTCGGCAATGCGGCGAATGGCGACGATGCGATGGAACTGTTGAGCACGACCGAAGCGGACGTGGTCATCACCGATCTCAACATGCCGCCACACGGCGGTCTGGCGCTGTTGCGAAAAATTCGCGCCGCTGGCTGGAAGGTGCCGGTGCTGGTGCTGACCGTCAGCGATGCGCGGGATGACCTGGCCAATGCCTTGGGCGCCGGCGCCCAGGGCTACCTGCTCAAGGACATGGAACCCGACGATGTGGTGGATGCCGTGCAGCGCGCTGTGCGCGGTGAAACGGTGGTGGCGCCGGCCATGACCCTGAAGCTGGTGCACCTGCTGCAGGGCGGGGGGCAACCGCCCAAGGCCGAAGCCTTGCATCAGTTGACGCCGCGCTAGCGGGAAATTCTTGAACACCTGTCGCGCGGCTTGTCGAACAAGGCCATCGCGCGGGAACTCGACATCAGTCACGATACCGTCAAACTGCATGTGCGCCACGTCCTGGCCAAGCTGAACCTCACCTCGCGCGTCGAGGCCGCCGTGTTTGCCGTTGAGCAAAAAGCCGGACAACAATACGGCAAAGCCTGATAAAAGCGCGACGACATCGCTTGACCCGGCGGTGCTACCGGATGGAGCGGTTCGACTGGAGCCAGGCGATAGCGCCGCGCCCGGCGGCATGGCCGCTGGCAAAACAGGCGGTGAGCAGATAGCCGCCGGTTGGTGCTTCCCAGTCGAGCATTTCACCGGCGCAGAAAACGCCGGGCAGGGCGCGTAGCATCAGCCGGTTATCCAGTGACGCAGCCATCACGCCACCGGCGCTGCTGATGGCTTCATCGAGCGGGCGCGGCGCGTCAAGTCGCAACGGCAGCGCCTTGATTGCGGCGGCCAGACGCGCCGGATCAGCATAGTCGTCCCGGGCCGCGCATTCGCGCAGCAAGCCGGCCTTGACGCCGGTGATGCCGACGCGGCTTTGCAGATGGCTGGCCATCGAGCGCGCGCCACGCGGGTGGGCGATTTCTTGGATCAGCCGTTCCAGCGTTTTGCCGGGGGCAAGATCGAGTAGCAGCGTGGCGTGGCCATGCGACTCGATGGCATCGCGCAAGGGGGCGGAGAGGGCGTAGATCAGGCTACCTTCGACGCCGTGCCGGGTGATGACGAAATCACCCTGGCGTCGTTGTTCGCCAAATGTCGCCACCACCGACTTGACCGGTTGACCGGCAAACCTGGCGCGGAAATGTTCGCTCCAGGCAATCTCGAAACCGCAGTTGGCGGGCTTGAGTGGCGCGATTGCCACAGCACGTTCTTGCAGCAGCGGCACCCAGGCGCCATCTGAGCCAAGCCTGGCCCAACTGCCGCCGCCCAGCGCCAAAATGATCGCCGTCTTGCCAGCGCCGACTTTTATTGCGCCGGTCGGCGCGGCGAAGCGCAAATCGCCCTGTTCATCCCAGCCCAGCCAGCGATGCCGCATGTGAAAGCGCACCCCGGTTGCGCGTAGCCGATGTAGCCAGGCGCGCAGCAATGGCGCGGCCTTCATGTCGCTCGGAAACACGCGGCCGGACGAGCCGACAAAGGTATCGACGCCCAAACCGCGCGCCCAGTCACGCAAGGCCTCGGGTCCAAAGTCGTCGAGCCAGGGCGCCACCCAGTCGCGTTTTTCGCCATAGCGGCTGACAAAAGTGGCGAAGGCTTCGGCATGGGTGAGATTGAGCCCGCTCTTCCCCGCCATGAGGAATTTGCGGCCGACCGAGGGCATGGCGTCGTAAAGGTCGACACTCACGCCAGCTTGGGCCAGCACCTCCGCCGCCATCAAGCCGGCCGGCCCGCCGCCGATGATGATCACATTTCCGTTCATGTTCAGCAGTCTACTTGACACGTCTGCGATAATGCTTGCCTCCGTGGCCAAGCTGGCCCACCTTGATTACCCGCCCAGACGCGGGCACGCCATGACCGAATCCATTGAAAGTTTTGCCGCGCTGCAATTGCCCGCGTCCCTCCTGACGGTCCTTTCCGACGTCGGTTACGAAATCCCGACGCCGATCCAGGCGGCCTGCATCCCGCATCTGCTGGCCGGGCGCGACCTGCTGGGCGAGGCGCAGACTGGCACCGGCAAGACGGCGGCCTTCGCGCTGCCGCTCTTGGCGCAACTCGATCTCGCCAAAAAGATGCCGCAGGTGCTGGTGCTGACGCCGACGCGCGAACTGGCCATCCAGGTCGCCGAGGCCTTCCAGAAATATGCCCACAACATGCCGGGCTTTCATGTGCTGCCGGTGTATGGCGGGCAAAGCATGGTGATCCAACTGCGCGCGCTGTCGCGTGGCGTCCACGTCATCGTCGGCACGCCGGGCCGCATCATGGATCACCTGGAACGCAAGAGCCTGCAGCTTGAAAATCTCCGCACGCTGGTGCTCGACGAGGCCGACGAGATGCTGCGCATGGGCTTTATCGATGACGTCGAATGGATTCTCGAACACACGCCGGCGGCGCGCCAGACGGCCCTGTTCTCGGCGACCATGCCCGCGCCGATCCGCCGCATCGCCCAGCGTTACCTGCGCGAACCGCGGGAGGTGAGGATTCACTCCGCCACCACGACGGTGGCGACGATCCGCCAGCGCTACTGGCAGGTGCGCGGCGCGGACAAGCTCGAAGCGCTGACGCGCATGCTCGAAGTCGAGGAGGATTTCGAGGCCGCGCTGATTTTCGTGCGCACCAAGCTGGCGACGGTCGACCTCGCCGAAAAGCTGGAGGCGCGCGGCTACGAAGCTTCGGCACTGAACGGCGACATGACGCAGGGCCTGCGCGAACAGGTGATCGAGCGGCTGAAGAGTGGCAGCCTCGACATTGTCGTCGCCACCGACGTCGCCGCGCGCGGGCTGGACGTGCCGCGCATCAGCCACGTTATTAATTATGCCGTGCCCTACGACACCGAATCCTATGTGCATCGCATCGGCCGCACCGGCCGCGCGGGGCGCCCCGGCAACGCCATCCTGTTTGTCGCGCCGCGCGAGATGAGAATGCTCAAGGCAATCGAACACGCCACGCGCCAGCCCATCGAGGCGATTGGCCTGCCGACGAAGGGCGAGGTAGCCGAGCGCCGCATCGGGCAATTCAAGCAGCAGATTCTTGATGTGCTGGGCGAGGAAAACCTCGACTTTTTCTACGAGGTGGTGCGGCGCATGGAAAGCGAGGAAAACATCGCCACGCGCCAGATCGCCGCGGCGCTGGCCTTTCTCGCGCAGCGCGAACGGCCCTTGCAGCCGCCCGGCTTTGATGTGCCAGCGGTGCCGGTGGCGCCGACCGCGTCAGCCGCGCCAGCCGCACATGTGCGGGCCGAGCGCCCGGCTTACCCGGAGCGAGCAGCGCGCGAACCACGGGCTGACCGCGAGGAGCGTCCCGAGCGCAAGGAGCGCCCCGCGCCACGCAATTTAAGTGGCAGCCAAGTGGTGCGCTATCGCATCGAAGTCGGCAAGAACCAGGGCGCGCTGCCCAAGGAAATCGTCGGCGCCATCGCCAACGAGGGCGGCATCGACGGCAAGCTGATCGGCCAGATCAACCTGTTCGACGATTACAGCACGGTCGAGTTGCCCGAACTGCCGGCAGAGGTTTTCGACATCCTCCAGCGCACCCGCGTGCGCCAGTTGCCGCTGAAAATCCGCGTCGCGACGGCGGGCGAGGGCGAGGCGCGTAGCAGGCCACCGGTAAAACCCCGTTGGGAAAAAGACCGCGAACCGTCAGGTGAGGCGCGTGAGCGCCGTCCCGCCAGCGCCGACTTTCCAAGTAAACCGCCCTATCGCAGCGATAAGAAACCGGCACCGCGTGACGCGGGTGGCAGGACAGAGCGTGGCGCCCCGTCGGCCGGCAAGCCGTTTAACAAATTCCCCGGCAAGCCGAAAAAATATTGATCCGGTTTACTGCGCCCAATTCAGCGGGCGTGGTTCGATCAGCGCGGTTTGCGCGCCATCGCCAGCGGTGAGCCAGATCTGGCCGTCCTGGATCGTGCATTGCAACTGCATGCCGCGTTCGGCCAGCGCGGCGAGCGCGGCTGACTGTTCGACGTCAAGCGCGAAGACGCGCAGGTTGGTCAGCCGCGCCAATGCCCGACCCTCTTTGCCCCACCAGATGTCGGCCGCCTTGCCGCCGTAGACGAGGACGACCACTTCGGCGGCGCGCCCGGCCGCCTTCTTGAGCGTGCGCTCATCCGGCAGGCCGACTTCGATCCAGCGTTCGATCACCCCCGAATAATCTTTCTGCCATAGCGCTGGCTCGTCCTCGGTCGACAGGCCGCGGCCGAATTCGAGGCGCTCGTTGGCAAACATGATGAAGGCGAGCAGCCGCACCATCATGCGTTCGTCGGTTTCCGACGGATGGCGCGCCAGCGTCAACGTGTGCTCGCCGTAGTAGGGGCGGTCCATGTCGGCAATGCTGACGGACACCTTGAAGATGGTGGATTTGAGAGCCATGAGATGCGCGAACCTTCAGTCGATGAAGTGCCAGCCCGCGGGTGCGCAGGCGAGGGCGGTGCCACGATCGGCATGCCAGTCGCCCAGCACCCAGCGCTGGCAGTGCATCCCGCCCACGAGGTGTGCATGCCGGCCCTGCCGGTGGGTGTGGCCGTGGATCATGGCTTGTGCGCCGTGCGACGTCAGCGCGGCCACGACGGCCGTCGCATTGACGTCCATGATCGACGCCGCCTTGATGCGTTTTTCGGTTTCGCTCCTGGCGCGCAGGGCCTCGATCTCGTGCTTCCTCTCGACGAGCGGCCGCGCGAGAAATGTCGTGCGCCAGGACGGCTCGCGCACCTGCGCGCGAAAGCGCTGATAGTCGGTATCGTCGGTGCATAGCAGATCGCCGTGCGTCAGCAGCGTCGGCACGCCGCCGATGTCGCGCACGACGGGGTCTGGCAGCAGGCTCAGGCCGGCGGCTGCGGCGAAGGCGTCGCCGACCAGGAAATCGCGGTTGCCCGCCATGAACAACAGTGCGACGCCGCGCGCGGAAAATTCGCGCAAGGCAGCGACGATGCGGGTGTTGAAGGGGTCGGCGAGATCGTCATCGCCCGCCCAGTAGTCGAACAGGTCGCCGAGGATGGTCAGACTGTCTGCGGCGCTGGCCGGCCCGGCGAGAAAGGCGCAGAAGCGTTCGGCCGTCGCAGGTGCTTGCGGCGAGAGATGAATATCAGAAATGAACAGCGCCGACTTGTCGCGGGTGCTTGACATGAAAGTCGGCGCCGGTAAGACGGCGTCAGGCGACCACTTCAGCCTTTTCAATCACCACGTCCTCGACCGGCACGTCCTGGTGAAAGCCCTTGCTGCCGGTCTTGACGCCCTTGATTTTGTCGACGACATCCATGCCGTCGACGACGCGGCCGAACACGCAGTAGCCCCAGCCCTGGCCGGATGGCGCGCGATGGTTGAGGAAATCGTTGTCGGCGAGGTTGATGAAGAACTGGGCGGTGGCCGAGTGTGGGTCGTTGGTGCGCGCCATGGCAACGGTGCCGCAGTCGTTTTTCAATCCCGCTTTGAAGCTCATTTCGGCCTCGTTTTCAACGGGCGCCAGGGTGGATTTTTCCTGCATGCCGACGCTCATGCCGCCGCCCTGGATCATGAAGCCATTGATGACGCGATGGAATACCGTGCCGTCGTAGTGGCCGGATTCGACATAGGCGAGAAAGTTGGCAACGGTCTGCGGCGCCTTTTCGTCATCGAGTTCGAGGGTGATGACGCCGTGGTTGGTGGTGAGCTTGATCATGTTGCCGTTTCCTTATTTGGTGATGAGTTTGGCCGATTCGATGACGATGGGGGTGGTGGGAACGTTCTGGTGGCCGGCGGCGTTGCCGGTGGCGACCTTGGCGATTTTCTGCACGACGTCCTGGCCCTGCACCACCTTGCCAAACACGGCATAGCCCCAGCCATCACGCGACGGATAGTCGAGCGCGGCGTTGTTGGCGAGGTTGATGAAAAACTGGGCCGAGGCCGAGTGTGGATCTCCGGTGCGCGCCATGGCGATGCTGCCGGTGACATTGCGCAGGCCGTTTTGGGCTTCATTCTGGATTGGCGCGCGGGTGGGCTTCTGCTTCATGTCGGACGTGAAGCCGCCGCCCTGGATCATGAAGCCGTCGATGACGCGATGAAAGGCGGTGCCGTTGTAGTGGCCGTCCTTGATGTATTGCAGAAAGTTTTCAACCGTCTTGGGCGCCTTCTGGGCGTCGAGTTCAAGCACGATCACGCCCTGGCTGGTCTTGAGTTCGACCTGCGGATTGGCGGCGTGGGCAGCCAGTGAAAGACAGACAGCGGATAGCAAAACGAGCAAGTTTTTCATGGAGAACTCCGGGGAAAAAATAGGGGGACGCCGGGCGTTGGCCTATGCGGCGTCTTCGTGAACAATCTTCCAGCGCCCGTCTTCCTTGATCCAGTATTGGCGCTTTTGCATCCGGTTCGACAGGTTGCTGCTCTGGTAGTCCTGTTCGAAGGTGACGACGACGTATTCGTCCTTGCCGGGATTGCGGAACATGCTGACGTTGTGGGTGGTGACCTTGATCCACTGCTTGCCGGCATTGACTTTTTTCTTCTGGGCGATCCACTCGGCGAGTTGTTTGCCGTCGCCGGAAAAATCGCGCGCGTAGTGCCGGGCATAGCGTTCGATGTCGCGGCTTTCCCAGTCGCCGCGCCAGGCGTCGATCATGGCGAGCAGTGACTTGCGCTCGGCCTGAAAGTCGTCGAGCGAGGCCCATTCGATGCTGTTGCTGATGATGACGGGCGTGGTGCCGACCTGGAGATTTTTTGCCAGCGCGTCGAGGTCGGTGTTGGCGAGCACGACGCAGCCATCCGAGGCGAGCGGCGGCCGCGAGAAGGTGTCGGAAGGCGTGCCGTGCAGCCAGATGCCATGGCCGTTGCGGCCCATTTTCTTGTCCCACTTGTTCGGGTAATTGATCGGGAAAGCGCCGCTGCCGTAGAAGTCGGGCAGTTTCTTGCGCGGCAGATTGGCGGTGACGTGGTAGACGCCGATGGGCGTTTTCTGGTCGCCTTCCTTCAGCTTGTCCGCGCCGAGCTTGCCGTGCGAGATGTAGTAGTCGGCGACGAAGCGCGGCGTGCCTTTGTCATTCTGGTAGAGATATAGCCGCGACTTCTGCGTGTCGACCACCACGGCATGTTCCTGGTCCGGGCGCATCTGCAACAGATAGCGCGGCACCTGGGCGCCGTTCGGCCGGTTCTTGTAGGCGCGCAGGCGGGCGATGGCTTCCTGGCGCAGGTCGGCGACCTGCTCGGCGATGGGGGCGCCGGCCTGTGCAGCGGTTTGTTGTGCGCCGCCTTCGCCAAAGCTCTTGAGCGTCCGGGTGCGGGCGAGCAGCAGGTCACCCTTGATCAGGTGGCCCAGGCGAAATTTCGGGTAGGCCTTGAGCAGCGCCTCGGTTTCTTTGAGCGCGGGCTCCCAGCGGTTTTTCTCGATCTGCTCGAAAATGCGCGCCAACAGCGGGTCCGGGCCGGAATCGGTGTAGCGCGCGGGGATGCCGACATCCGCCGCCGCGCCTTGCACGCATAAAAAAACGGCACAGACAGCGCCGATCAGTTGGCGCAGCGTGCTCATCCGCCGACGCGCTCCTGCTGGATCAGCCATTTGCCGTCACGCTTGATCAGCACCAGCGTCTTGCCGGAGGACGAATTGAAGGTGGCGGATTTGTAGCCTTGACGAAAGCGCACGACGGCCTTGTCGCTGCCTTCGGTCTTGATGTTCAGCTTGTCGCGACTGACCTCGATCTTGCCGGGCTTGCCGACGCGCTGGCGGCGATCCGTCTCCCACTCCTTGCGCGACTGGCCGTCCGGCACCTGAAAGTCCCGGGCGTAATGCGCGAGATAGCCGCTGACATCCTTCTTCGACCAGGCGGTCAGCCAGGCATCGACGGCGGCGGTAATCTCGCTGTTGGCATCCGCGGCCTTGGCGGGTTCAGGTTTGGGCGCGGGGGTGGGAACTGAGGCGGGAGCCGGCGCGGCAACGGGTGCCGCGACTGGTGCGGGCGCCGGCTTGGCTTCAGCCGGCTTGCTCTCGACCGGGCGGGCAACGGGCACCGGGGCCGACTTGGGGTCGGCACTGGCAATCACGACCGGCGTCGGCTGGGTGACGGGCGTTGCGGCGGGTGGTTTGGCCGGTGCGGCCGGAACAACGGGCTTGCTTTCCGCTGCTTTGCCAGCGCCACCCTTATCTCCGCCGACCAGATCGTTGATCATCGCCAGCTTGGTCTGCGCCGAGGCGTTGGATGAGTCGATCTGCAGTGCCTTGCCGTAAGCCTGGCTGGCCAGCCGCGAATAAATGTCACCCAGATTTTCATGCGCGGTGGCGTAGGCCGGATGGGTGCGGATCGCCGACTCCAGCGCCTGCTTGGCCTTGTCGTACTGCTTTTGCTGGGCGTGGATGACGGCCAGGTTGTTGTACGGTTCGGGAAGGTCGGGATAGTCTTCGGTGAGTTTCTGAAAGACCTCGATGGCCTCTTTCTGCTTGTTCAACGCCGCCAGGATGACGCCCTTCAAAAAACGCCCCTGCGCATCCTTGGGCTTGGCGGCGAGATGGCGATTGACCTGTTTGAGCGCCTCCGCATGCTGGCCGGATTTGAGCAGTTGGCTCGCTTCGCTGAAACTGTCGGCGCGCACGGGCAAGGCGGTCAGGCTGGCAACCGCAAGCCCCAGGGCCAGGACGGCGGCCTGCGCACTAAGGCGCAGACGCAAGGCGGTCGCAGACGTGGCGTGCAGCGCGGCGGTCGGGATGGCGGGCAGAGTGGGCATTTTGTGCTGGTCAGTGCTGAAAATTTCAACGTATCATTCTAACAAAGATGCACCGCCCAACGTGCCGTTCGGGCTGCATCTAAAGCCCTAACACAACACGTTTACCTTCCCTTATGCTGAAAATCTACAACACCCTCGCCCGCGCCCCGCAAGAATTCATTCCCATCGAACCCGGCCGTGTGCGCCTCTACGTTTGCGGCTTGACGGTCTTTGTCTACTGTCACCTCGGCCACGGCCGGGTGATGGTGGTGTTCGACATGGTGGTGCGCTGGCTCTAGGCCAGCGGCCTCGCG
>JAUXWU010000006.1 GCA_030680085.1 Rhodocyclaceae bacterium
CTCGTCGATGACGTCGATGGCCTTGTCCGGCAGGTGGCGGTCGGTGATGTATTTGGCGGAAAGCTCGGCGGCGTTGGTGATGGCGGCGGCCGAATACTTGATGCCGTGATGCTCCTCGAAGCGCGTCTTGAGGCCGCGCAGGATCGACACCGTTTCGTCGACACTCGGTTCCTCGACATCGATTTTCTGGAAGCGGCGCGACAGGGCATGGTCTTTTTCGAACACGCCGCGAAACTCCTTGTAGGTCGTCGCGCCGATGCACTTCACCGTGCCCGAGGACAACGCCGGCTTCAGCAGATTCGAGGCATCCAGCGTGCCACCGGAAGCAGCGCCGGCACCGATCAGGGTATGAATTTCGTCGATGAAGAGTATTGCATGCGGGTCGTCGATCAGTTGTTTGAGCACCGCCTTGAGACGTTGTTCAAAATCGCCGCGATATTTGGTGCCGGCCAAGAGCGCCCCCATATCCAGCGCATAAATAGTGGCCCCTGACAGGATTTCCGGCACGCGGTTCGCGGTGATGCGCAGTGCCAAGCCTTCGGCAATGGCGGTCTTGCCAACGCCCGCTTCGCCGACCAGTAGCGGATTGTTCTTGCGGCGGCGGCAGAGCGTCTGAATGACGCGTTCGAGTTCCTTGTCGCGGCCGATCAGCGGGTCGATCTTGCCGGTCAACGCGAGCTGGTTGAGGTTCTGCGTGAAGTTGTCGAGTGCGCTCGCCTGTTGCGGCGCCTCGGCTTCAGGCTCGGTCTCTGCCTCGCTCTTGCCGGCGGGTTGCGGCGTCTTGGTAATGCCGTGGGAGATAAAGTTCACCACGTCGAGGCGCGAGACGCTTTGCTTTTGCAGGAAGTAGACGGCATGCGAGTCCTTCTCGCCGAAAATGGCCACCAGCACGTTGGCGCCATTCACCTCTTTCTTGCCCGAAGACTGCACGTGCAGGATGGCGCGTTGGATCACGCGCTGGAAGCCCAGCGTCGGCTGGGTATCGATTTCGCTGTCGCCGGCCACGGTGGGTGTGTGCTGGTCGATG
>JAUXWU010000008.1 GCA_030680085.1 Rhodocyclaceae bacterium
CCAGTCGTGGCAAGCCGATCGTCAATCTCTTCCCGCTGGAGGAGGGCGAAAAAATTACCGCCGTCCTGCCAACGCCGACTTTTGACGAAAGCCACTATGTCTTCATGACGACCGCGATGGGCACGGTCAAGAAGACGCCGCTGTCCGATTTCTCCAACCCGCGCAAGGCCGGCATCATCGCCGTGAATCTCGACGAGGGCGATTACTTGATCGGCGTGGCGATTACCGACGGCAGCTTCGACGTGATGTTGTTCTCCGATGCCGGCAAGGCAGTGCGTTTTGCCGAAAGCGACGTGCGACCGATGGGTCGTACCGCCCGCGGCGTGCGTGGCATGATGATGGAAGACGGCCAAGCCGTGATCTGCATGCTGGTCGCCAAGGATGAAAGCCTGAACGTGCTGACCGCGACGGAAAATGGCTATGGCAAGCGCACGCCGATCACCGATTACACGAAGCATGGCCGCGGCACCAAGGGCATGATTGCGATCAGCACGTCCGATCGCAACGGTGCGGTGGTCGGCGCGGTGCTGGTACAGGAAACCGACGAAGTGATGCTGATTTCCACCGGCGGTGTGCTGATTCGCAGCAAGGTCACGCAGGTCCGCGAAACCGGGCGCTCGGCACAGGGCGTGCGTCTCATCAATCTGGATGATGGCACCAAGCTCGCCGGCATCGAGCTCGTGATCGAAACGGACGAAGTTGTCACCGAAACGGACGAAGAAGAGTAAGCGTATGGCGCGTCCTTTCAATTTCAGCGCCGGCCCCGCCGCCCTTCCGGAGGAAGTATTGCGGCAGGCCACCGACGAAATGCTCGACTGGCATGGTTCCGGCATGTCGGTGATGGAGATGAGCCATCGCGGCAAGGAATTCACGCAGATCGCCACGCAGGCCGAGGCCGATTTGCGCGAGCTGCTGGCGGTGCCGGCCAACTACCAGATCCTCTTCATGCAGGGCGGGGCGATTGCCCAAAACGCGATCATTCCGCTGAACCTGCTGGGCGAGAAGAAAACCGCCGACTATGTGGTGACCGGCACCTGGTCGGCTAAGTCCTTCAAGGAAGCGAAGAAGTATTGCGCGCCCCATCTGGCCGCCGGAGCGACGAGCGGGCCCTACCTCGCCGTCCCGCCGGAGCCGACTTTCCAGTTGTCCGCCGACCCCGCCTATCTGTTCATCTGCACCAACGAGACCATCGACGGTGTCGAGTTCCAGCAATTGCCGGAAACGAAAGCGGGCGTGCCCATCGTCGCCGACATGTCCTCGAACATCCTGTCGCGGCCCATCGACGTTTCGCGCTACGGCCTGATCTTTGGCGGCGCGCAGAAGAACATCGGCCCGGCGGGTCTGACGCTGGTCATCGTGCGCGACGACCTTCTGGATCGCGCGTCGCCGCTGTGTCCCTCGGCCTTCGAGTTCAAGACCGTGGCCGCGAACGGCTCGATGTACAACACGCCGCCGACCTACGGTATCTACATCGCCGGGCTGGTTTTCCAGTGGCTCAAGCGTCAGGGCGGGCTTGCCGCCATCGAGGCGCACAACATCGCGAAGGCCGAACTGCTTTACGGCTGTCTCGACGCCAGCGACTTCTACACAACCCGCGTCGAAAAGCCCTTTCGTTCGCGCATGAACGTGCCCTTCTTCCTCAAGGACGAATCACTCAACGAGGTTTTCCTCGCCGGGGCGAAAGAAGCGGGGCTGCTGCAACTGAAGGGCCACAAATCGGTGGGCGGCATGCGCGCCTCGGTCTACAACGCCATGCCGCTGGCGGGGGTGCAGGCGCTGGTCGGCTACCTGAAGGAGTTCGAGCGCAAACATGGCTAGCACGGAAGAGGAACTGGGCAAGCTGCGGGAAGGCATCGACCGGATCGACGGGGATGTGCTGCGTCTGCTGTCAGAGCGGGCAAGGCTCGCGCAACGCGTCGGTGAAATCAAGCACGGCAACATCTATCGTCCCGAACGCGAAGCGCAGGTGCTCAGGCGCATCACCGCGACCAACCCGGGGCCACTGCCCGAAGCGGCAGTGCGCACGATCTTCCGCGAGGTCATGTCGGCCTGCCTGGCCCTTGAACAGCCCTTGCGCATTGCCTATTTCGGGCCGACCGGCACATTCACCGAATCCGCCGCGAAAAAGCATTTCGGTTCGGCACCCGCCTTTACGCCCTATTTGACAATCGATGACGTCTTCCGGGCCGTCGAATCCGGCCAAGCCGATTACGGCGTGGTGCCGGTCGAAAACTCGACCGAGGGCTCGGTGGGGCGCACGCTGGATCTGCTACTGACCACGCCTTTGATGATCTGCGGCGAGGTCAATCTGCGCATCCATCAGAATCTGATGTCCAAGGCTGCATCGTTGGATGGCGTGAAAAAACTCTATTCGCATGCCCAGTCGCTGGCGCAGTGCCACGAATGGCTGAACCGCAACCTTGCGCACGTTGCCCGCGTGCCGGTCGCCAGCAACGCCGAAGCGGCGCGCATGGCGGCGCAGGACCCGGAAGCCTGCGCCATTGCCGGCGAGGCGGCGGCGCGGCTGTATGAGCTGGACATTCTCGCCGCCAACATCGAGGACGATCCCAACAACACCACGCGCTTCATCGCGTTGGCCAGCCATGACGCCGGCCCGTCGGGCAGTGGGCAGGACAAGACCTCGTTTGTTTGCTCCGCCCAGAACAAGCCCGGCGCGGTGCATGACCTGCTGACGCCGCTGAAAGCGCATGGCGTGTCGATGAGTCGCTTCGAGTCGCGCCCGGCGCGCGGCTTTGGCAACAGCCGCTGGGAATACGTGTTTTTCATCGACATCGAAGGCCACCGGCAGGACGCCAAACTGGCCGCCGCGCTGGACGACTTGCGCGGTTGCGTCGGCTTTCTCAAGGAACTCGGTTCTTACCCCAAAGCGGGCAATTAATTGAATGAGGTTGGCATGAGCATTACCGAACAGGCGCTGTCCTATATCCGCGGCATTTCCCCCTATGTGCCGGGCAAGCCGATCACCGAACTGGCGCGCGAAATGGGTTTGCCGGTGGAAAAAATCGTCAAGCTGGCCTCCAACGAAAATCCGCTCGGCATGAGTCCGAAGGCGCGTGCGGCGGTGGAGCTGGCGATTGCCGGTCTCGGGCGTTATCCCGACCAGTTTGAATTGATCGCGGCGCTGGCCGAACGGCTCGGCGTCGGCCAAAATCAGATCGTCCTCGGCAACGGCTCGAACGACGTGCTCGATCTGGCGGCGCGGGTGTTTCTCGCGGCGGGTCGTTCGTCCGTATTCGCCCAGCACGCCTTCGCCGTCTATCTGCTGGCGACAATGAGCACCGGCGCGGAATGCATTGCCGTGCCGGCGAAGCATTACGGCCACGATCTCGCGGCGATGAAGATGGCGATTCGTCCCGATACGCGGCTCGTCTGGATCGCCAACCCGAACAATCCGACTGGCAACTTCCTGCCCTATCCGGAGATTCATGCCTTTCTGCGGATGGTTCCGGCCGACGTGGCGGTCGTGCTCGACGAGGCCTACAACGATTACCTGCCGCCCGCCGAACGCGTCGACACCGTCGCCTGGTTGAAGGAATTTCCCAACCTGATCATCACGCGCACCTTCTCGAAAATTTATGGACTGGCCGGCCTGCGCGTCGGCTTCGCCGTCGCCTCGGCAGAACTCGCCGACCTGCTGAACCGCGTGCGCCAGCCCTTCAACCTGAACAATCTGGCGCTGGTGGCGGCACGCGCGGCGCTCGACGATCATCTGTTCGTCGCCGAGTCCTACCAGCTCAACCGGCGCGGCATGGAGCAGATCGTCGCCGGCCTGAAGCGGCTGGGGCTGGAGCACATTCCTTCGCATGGCAACTTTGTCACCTTTGCCGTGAGCGATGGCTCAGCGGTGAATCAGAAGCTGCTCAAACAGGGCGTGATCGTGCGGCCCATCGGCGGCTACGGTTTACCGAACCACCTGCGCGTGACCATCGGCCTTGAAACCGAGAATGCGCGCTTCCTCGCGGCGCTGGAAAAATCCCTGTAATGGCGAGCAAGGTCGCCAGCAAAGTTGTCATTTGCGGTGTCGGGCTGATCGGCGGTTCATTCGCTCTCGCCATAAAACAATATTTCGCGGGACGACGCGAAAAGTCGGCGCTGGCGGGACGGCACAATGTTCACCTGGTCGGCATGGGCCGCACCCGCGCACCTCTGGAACAGGCGCTGCAACTCGGCGTAATCGACGAAATCGGCACTGACTGGGCAAGTGCTCTGCAAGATGCCGACCTGGTGCTGCTCGGCATGCCGGTTGGCCAGATGCTGCCGGTGATGCAGGCGCTGGCGCCGCACCTCGAACCACAGACCATCGTCACCGACGGCGGTAGCACCAAGTCCGATGTGGTCGCCGCCGCGCGCGCCGCGTTCGGCGGCAAGATTGGCCAGTTCATTCCCGGCCATCCGATCGCCGGCGCGGAGAAGAGCGGCGTGAGCGCGGCGAAAGCCGATCTGTATGTGAACAAACGCGTGGTGCTGACGCCGCTGCCAGAAAATGCGGCGGCAGACATCCAGGCGCTCTCCACGGTCTGGGAAATCTGCGGCGCGCAGGTGTCCGAACTCGCGCCCGAGGAACACGACCGCGTCTTCGCCGCAGTGAGCCATCTGCCGCATCTGCTGGCTTTCGCGCTGGTGCATGACCTGGCCGAGCGCGATAATGCCGATCAGCTATTTGGTTTCGCCGCCAGCGGCTTCCGCGATTTCACGCGCATCGCCAGCAGCCATCCCGAAATGTGGCGCGACATCTGCATCGCCAACCGCAACGCGCTGCTCAAGGAACTGGACGCCTTCATGACGGAACTGCTGAAAACGCGCGTCCTGCTGGCCAGCGCCGACAACGCCGGACTCGAAACAATGTTCGCCACGGCGCGCGCGCGGCGCGATGCCTGGCTTGAATCGCTGTTGCCGGTCGGCGAGTAGCTGGACTATCATTCCGCTTGTCATGACATCCGGAGGCCAAAATGACCGCCGTGCTTGAAGTTCGCGAACCCGCCGTCCCGCAAGTCATTCGGCTGGCGCTCGATCACTTGGCCCCGGCATTGCCCAACGGTGCCCGGGTAATTGTGTTTGGCTCCCACGCCGATGGAAGCGCTCGGGCCGACAGTGATATCGATCTCCTGGTCATCGAACCCGAAGTCAAGGATCGCGTCGCGGAAATGGTTCGACTTTCCGCACTGCTTGGCCGGCAGCTCATTCCGGCGGATGTGGTGGTTATGAGCAGCGAAATGTTTGGCCGACAGCGCGAAATTCCCAATACGCTCGCCTGGCGGGTAGCGCGGCAAGGCATCGAGTATGAATTCGTCCACTGACTACGCAGCCGCCTTGCTGGGTAAAGCCCGTGACGACGGCTATGTCGTTCGTCGCATGTCGGCCGATGCCGCCGCGCCGAATTGGGTCATCGGCTTTCACGCCCAACAGGCGGTCGAGAAATCGATCAAGTCGGTATTGACCAGACATGAGATCGAATTTCCGAGGACGCACAACCTCACAATGCTGATCGAATTACTGCGGCTTCACGCCATCACCCTGCCGCCAGATGCCGATGATCTCGCTCGCCTGACGCCGTTTGGCGTGGCGCTCCGCTATGACGATACCGCAGGCGAAGATGAACCGACGATTCAGCGGGAATGGGCAGTGGACGTGGTTTCACGAACGCTCGATTGGGCGGCGTCATGAAAGAAGGTGTGAGCTGGCCAACCTTTTCCGAGATGGAAAAGCTTGTTTTTCTTTTTTTGCTTGGGTTCAGCATTTTTGTAAAAGCCGACGAGCTAATTGATATCGACAGATTGTTGTACGAGCGATGGGAGAAGGTTGCCGCACCGCCCGGCATCCAGAAATTCATGGAAATACGGGCGAAAGAAAGCTTTGACCACTGTACAAAAGAACATGAACTCGCCGACAGAGATAAGAATGACCGAGTTGATGCCGCTTATGTGGCCGCTGTAACCCGATTTTCGGCAGTTCCCATCAACGTTGGGCGTCAAAATGAACGGGTCTTCCTTGTGGTGTCCCCTGTTACCTGTTTCGGATGGCTGTGGGGCAGTGCCCATATTTACTGGTTCATTCGTGTCACGAATAAAGGCAAACTACAAGAAATACTTTTCGCACCTCATCACAGGATTCGGTTACATGACAAACGCACAAATGGCTATCGTGATGTGACGGGATATTACGGTGACAATTCCTGCCGCTATCGTTTCGATGGCAAGGAATACAACAGAGACGAGTCTATAGCCCAATGGTGTAATCCAGATAGGTAGCCGAACCGGCTCATAGAGGGGACGAACATGGCTTCAGATATTCGAACGACGAACCTGCATCTTTCGCAAGGTTGGAACTTGACTCGGCATTGCGCCAAATATAAGGAAAGATGAACTCACCTCGTGACCTGCTCAAGGGCTTGCTCGAATATATCGAAGAGCAAGCAAAAGCAATTGACCCAAAAGGTTATCGTCTCTCTGCCGCGAAAGAGTTCGTTCGTCGCAATATCGACTTGGCGGGGCTACCCGGCCTTGAGTTTGATCTTCGCCCAGAGGGCGACCACATCTGGCTACATCTGGCGCGCCTCGAAGCCCATCGCCCCCCAAATGTTCCCGACCTGTTCAAGGGGCTATTCAAGGTAAGCAATGACCCGTTTGGTGCACCTCCCGCATTGGATGAAGGCCATCTGGTCACTTGGATTGCCCAACATGAATCCAGGCCTGATTCTCAGTTGGCAAAAACTCATGACGCAAAGCTAAGACAAGAACAGTTGAGGCAGAAAGCCCAAGCAGCCCTCCAAGAATATTTGGCTCAATGGAAAGCTTGGGCTGAGGGCGAGCGTCCGCGTCGCAAGAGCATCTCTCTCTATGGCGATCTGTTCGCCTTGAAACACCAGATTGAGGCCGAAGAAACAGCCAAACCACAAGAACTCGTATGGGGCGTTGGCGTTGCCTGTTGGCAGATTCCGTTCGGTGAAAGCACTGTCAGCTTTGAATATCCGCTACTTACTCAAGCCGCCGAGATTTTCATCGACGAGAAAAGCATGGCGCTGGAGGTTCGTCCCCGCGCTACCGATACACGGGTGGAAATGGAAGCCTTCGTCGCTTGTTCAGTCCTCGGGTCTGCTGATGTTGAACACGCTATCAAAG
>JAUXWU010000020.1 GCA_030680085.1 Rhodocyclaceae bacterium
CGTGCCGGACGAGCATTGCGGCGAGGCGGTCAAGCTGTTCGTCGTGCGTCGCGATCCCGCCCTGACCGCTGCGGATGTGATCAAGCATTGCCGCGGTCTGCTGACCGGCTACAAGATTCCGAAGCATGTCGAGTTTCGCGATTCCCTGCCGCACACCAATGTCGGCAAGGTATTGCGGCGGGCGCTCAAGGACTGACCGGCAATTCATTCTGAAAGAGCAAAGGAAACACGCAATGAGCGACTACCGCGCACCCATCAAGGAAATGCGTTTCGTCATGGACGAGCTGGCCGGCTTGCCGGAGATCAGCCAACTGCCGGGTTTCGAGGATGCGACGCCCGACATGGCCGATGCGATTCTTGAGGAAGCGGCCAAATTCGCCAGCGAGGTGTTGGCGCCGCTGAATCAGGTCGGCGACAAGGCGGGCTGCACGCTGACACCGCAGGGCGTCACCACGCCCCCCGGCTGGAAGGAAGCTTACAAAGCATTTTGCGCGGCGGGCTGGAACGGCATCGTCCTGCCGCCCGCGTTCGGCGGCCAGGGCCTGCCGGATGTGCTGGGCGTCGCCGTCAAGGAAATGGTCTGCTCGGCCAACCTGTCGTTCTCGCTGGGGCCGCTCCTGACGACCGGCGCCGTCGAAGCGCTCTTGACCTGCGCCAGCGACGAATTGAAAGCCGTCTTCCTGGAAAAAATGGTGACCGGCGAGTGGACCGGCACGATGAATCTCACCGAGCCGCAGGCCGGCTCCGACTTGGCGCAGATCCGTTCCCGCGCCGAGCCGCAGGCCGATGGTAGCTACCGCATCTTCGGCCAGAAGATCTTCATCACCTATGGCGACCACGACATGACCGACAACATCGTGCATCTCGTGCTGGCCCGCCTGCCGGACGCGCCGCCGGGCGTCAAGGGCATCTCGATGTTCCTGGTGCCGAAATTTCTGGTGAATGCGGACGGTTCGCTGGGCGCGCGCAACGACGCGCTGTGCGTTTCGCTCGAACACAAGCTCGGCATTCACGCCAGCCCGACCTGCGTGATGGCTTTTGGCGACCAGGGCGGCGCGGTCGGCTATCTGCTCGGCCAGCCGAATCTCGGTCTCGAATACATGTTCATCATGATGAACGAGGCGCGTCTGGGGGTCGGTTTGCAGGGCGTTGCCCTCGGCGAACGCGCCTACCAACAGGCCCTCGCCTTCGCCCGCGAGCGCAAGCAGGGACGCGATGCGCTGACCGGCGAGAAGCTGGTCACCATCGACCGGCATCCCGACATCCGCCGCATGCTGATGACGATGAAATCGCGCGTCGAGGCCTGCCGCGCCCTGGCTTATCTGGCATCCGGCTTGCTCGATCGTGTTCATGCCAGCGCCGATCCAGAAGAGAAACAGCGCAATCTGTATCTCGCCGAATTCATGATCCCCATCGTCAAGGGCGGCAGCACCGAAATGAGCATCGACGTCACCTCGCTCGGCATCCAGATCCATGGCGGGATGGGTTACATCGAGGAAACCGGCGCCGCTCAGCACTGGCGCGACGCGCGCATCACCACGATCTACGAAGGCACCACGGGGATACAAGCGAATGACCTGCTGTTCCGCAAGCTGATGCGCGACCAGGGAGCTACAGCAAAGGTTGTGTTCGGCGAGGTGCATGCCACGGTCAAGGCCCTGGCCGCCTCCGGTCGACCGGAACTGCAAGCCATCGCCCAGCGGCTGGGCGTCGCCCTGCAAGCCTGGACCGGCGCGACAGAGTGGCTGGCCGCCAACGTGAAAACCGGCCTGTCCGGCGTGCTGGCGGCGGCGGTGCCTTATCTGCATCTGGCCGTCACCGTTTGCGGCGGCTGGCAGATGGGCCGCGCCGCGCTGGCTGCCGCCGTTCATCTGGACAGGGCAGAGGGCGATCCTTCTTTCTATCGGGCCAAGATTGCCACCGCTCATTTCTACGCCGATCACCTGTTGCCGCAGTCGGCCGCCTTTGCCGAGAGCGTCAAGGCGGGCGATGCGGCGCTGGCCGGGGTGGGTGACGAAGTATTTTAGAAAAGCGCCGTCCCCATATCACGCGGCGTGACGGCTACGCCGTCCCGCCAGCGCCGACTTTCACAACAGCCAGTTCAGTATCCAGAATGCGACAAAACCGCTGGCGATCGTCAGCAAAGTGTTCTTCCAGCGGGCGGCGACAGCGATGGCGACGAGGCCGACCCAGAAGCGCGGGTTGCTCGTGCCGACATCGAACTGACCGGCGACCAGCAGCAATTCGGGAACGGTGATGGCGGTGAGGGCGGCGATCGGCACGAAGGGCAGCCAGCGGATGAACCAGCTCGGCGGCTGGTAATGGCCTTCCAGCGCAATGAATGAGTAGCGGATGGCGAAGGTGAGCGCTCCGCAGGCAATCCACAGTAGTATCAACGCGGTCTGGCTCATCGGCTGCCCCTCCGCTGCATGAATGCGCCGGCGACGAGGCCGGCCAGCACGGCGACGAACAGGCCGGTCTTGTAGGGCATGGCGACGAGCAGCACGGCGGTGGCGCCGGCCGTCAAAGCGGCGATCAGACGCGGGCGGCTGTCGATGAGCGGCACGACGATGGCGATGAAGGTGAGCGGCAGGGCGAAGTCGAGGCCGAGGTCGGCGGGCAGTTGAGCGCCGATCAGCACGCCGGCGAGGGTCGCAAGCTGCCAGCCGGCCCAGAGGGCAAAACCGGCACCAAAGAGAATCCAGTGCGCAAATGGCGAACGTGGTTCGCGTAGCAGGTGGGGAATGGCCGCTGCGTAGGCTTCATCGGTCAGCAGATAGGCCAGCAGCAATTTCCAGCGGCGCGGCAGGGCATGCAAGACGGGAGCGACGGAGGCGCTGTAAAGCGCATGGCGCAGGTTGATGAGTCCGACCGCGCCGACGGCGAGCAAGACCGGCGCACCGGCGCCGACGAGTTGGGCCAGCAGGAACTGGGCAGAACCAGCAAACACCAGCGATGACATCAGAACTGCCGCTAGCGGCGGGATGCCGCTGGCGAGCGCCACCACGCCGTAGATGATGCCGAACGGGATCACGCCCAGCAGCATGGGCAGCAGAGCACGGACGCCGAGCAGGAAGGCGGAAGCTGGTGTCATGGATTTCGGGAAGTGGCGAGCCGGGATTCTACTTGGCACACCGTTTATAATCGCGCGTTAATCATCTGAACCCTTCCCGCCCCGTGCGCCTGACAAAACTCAAGATCGCCGGCTTCAAGTCCTTTGTCGAGCCGACCGTCGTATTGTTTCCCGACCAGCTCGCGGGCGTGGTCGGCCCCAACGGTTGCGGCAAGTCGAACATCATCGACGCCGTGCGCTGGGTGCTGGGCGAATCGAAGGCTTCGGAACTGCGCGGCGAGTCGATCCAGGATGTGATCTTCAAGGGCTCTGGCGGGCGCAAGGAAGTGGGGCGCGCCAGCGTTGAGCTGCATTTTGACAACGCCCAGGGGCCTCAGGGTCAATTGGCCGGCCAGTGGTCGCAATACGCCGAGATCGTCGTCAAGCGCATTCTCGACCGCGAGGGTAATTCCAGCTATTACATCAACAACCTGCATGTGCGCCGGCGCGACGTGATCGACCTTTTCCTCGGCACCGGCCTCGGGCCGCGCGCCTACGCGATCATCGGCCAGGGCATGATTTCGCGCATCGTCGAGGCCAAGCCTGACGAACTGCGCTTCTTCCTCGAAGAGGCGGCCGGCGTCACCAAATACAAGGAACGGCGCAAGGAAACCGAGGGCCGGCTTGAAGATGCCGGCGAGAACATGGCGCGCGTCGATGACATTCGCGGCGAACTCGGCAACCAGGTGGTGCGCCTGGAAGCTCAGGCCGCGGTGGCGCGGGAGTACCGCGACCTGCAATTTCAGTTGAACCGCCGCCAGAGCCTGCTCTGGTTCAAGAAGCGCAAGGATGCCGAGGCGGAAACGCTGAAGCTCGAGCGACAGGTTGCCGAGGCGATCAATCGCGTCGAGGCTGAAACCGCTGCGCTCCGCGCCACCGAGGCCCGCGTGGAGCAGGCGCGCGAGACGCATTTCACGACTTCCGACGCTCTGCACGCCGCCCAGGCCGAGATGTATGCGGCGAATGCCGAAGTCAAGCGGCTGGAATCCGAGATTGCCCATCTGCGCGACGCGCGTCTGCGGCTTGAAGCTCGACTGGCGCAACTGGAGGCCCAAGCGCAGCACTGGTCGGGCGAAATGCGGCGCGTCGAGGAAGAGGATTTCCGCTGGCGCTCATTGCTTGAAAATTCGCGCGAGCGGGTTGCCACGGCCGCCGCCCGTCATGAAGAGGCCGCCTTGCGCCTGCCCGAGGCCGAAGCGGCCGTCCGCGCGGCTGAAGTCGAGGCCGGCGATGCCCGCAAGGCGCAAAACGCCGCCGAACAGGGTCTGCGTCTGGCGGAAGCCGATCGCGGCCATGCCGTGCGGGCGCTCGACAATCTGGGTCAGCGCCGCCAGCGACTGGATGCCGAGCGCGCCGGTCTGGCTGCACCCGATCCGGTGCAGTTGGCCATCGCGCAGGAAGCCGCAGGAGAGGCCGAGCTTTTGCTCGACACGGCGCAGGAGGGACTTGCCGCCCAGCAAGCCAGGCAGCCGACGCTGGAGGCCGCATTGCGCGGCGCCCGCGAAGCTTTGCAGGTGGCGCATCGCGAGGGAACAGCGGCGCGGGCGCGGCACGATGCGCTGGCCCAGTTGCAAAGCCGGGTCGGGCAGGGCGGCGACCTGACCGGCTGGTTGCAGGCGATGGGGTTGGCCGATGCCGAGCCGCTGTGGCGCGCGATTCAGGTCGATCCGGGCTGGGAAACCGCTGTGGAAGCGGTGCTGCGCGAGCGGCTGATGGCTGTGTCGGCTGTTGCGGAGCAATGGGTCCAGGCCTTGGCATCACCGCCGTCCGCCACGATGGCGCTGGCCCTGTGTCGCGAGGGTGCTGCCGCTGTCCTGCCTGCCGATAGCCTGCGCGCCCATGTGCGTTGCGATGACACGCGCTGGGTAACCGCGCTCGACGAATGGCTGGGCGATGTGCGGGTGGTTGATGGCGACGCTGCATTGCTCAGCGGCGAGGGTTGGCGAATCAATCGCGCCGGACACCTGGCGACTCCCGTCGGCTTGACGCTTTATGCGCCCGATGCGAAAACCCATGGCGTGATCGAACGCCAGCGCGAGATCGACGAGCTGGCCGCACAAATCGCCGCGCTGGAAGAGGCCGAGATGTTGGCGCGCGAGACGCAGACGGAGGCCGAGCGGGCGGTTGCCGCCGGCCAGCAAGGTCTGGCCGAGACGCGGCGCGTGTTGCAGGACGCGCAACAGCGCCTGCATGCCGCGGAGGTCGAGGCGCTCAAACTGACCCAGGCGCAGGCGCGCCACGACGAGCGCGCCAGCCAGCTTGCACTCGATCTGGACGAGGTCGGAGGCAAGGAGGAAGAAGAAAAAACAGCGCTGTTGCGTGCCGAGGATGAGGCGGTGAACTGCCGCGAAGCGCTCGCTGCGGCGCGTGCGTGCATGGAGGCTGCGCTGGAACTGCAACGCAGCCGCGATACTGCCCTGCGCGAAGTGCGTGCGCTGGAACATCAACTGGCCCGTGAAGCGCAGGATGCCGGATTCTCCGAGAAGGAATGCCATTCCAAACTGGCCGACAATGCGCGGGCCGCGACAACGGCAAAACAACAGCTTGAACAGGCGGCCACCGATCGCGCCGTGACCCAGCAGGATCTGGCGGCCATCAGCGACGCGGTGATCCAGGAACAGTTGCAAGCGGCGCTGGCGCAGCGTGGCGCGCAAGAGTCGGCCCTGGCAGAACGGCGCAATGCGCTGGAAGGGGCGGCCAGCCAGTTGCGTGCGATGGATGAGGAACGGTTAAAGCTTGAGCAGGGCCTGCAGCCGGCGCGCGAGAAGATCAACGAGTGCAAGCTCAAGCAGCAGGCGGCGCAGTTGAACGTCGAGCAATATCAGGAACGCCTCGCCGAGGTTCATGTGGTGAGCCCCGAGGACGAAGCTGCGCTGGCGGCCGAACTGACGCCGGGCTTGAAAGACAGCGTCATGCAAGGCGAGATTGCGCGGATCGCCGCCACGATCGAAGCGCTGGGGCCGGTGAATCTGGCCGCGCTCGATGAACTGGCGACGGCCAGCAAGCGCAAGGGTTACCTTGATGAACAGTCGGCCGATCTTGCCACCGCGATCGGCACGCTGGAAGACGCGATTCGCCGCATTGACCGGGAAACGCGCGAGCAGTTGCAGGAGACTTACGAGATCGTCAATCGTCAGTTCGGCATACTGTTCCCGGAACTCTTCGGTGGCGGCGAGGCCCGGCTGATCCTGACGGGCGAGGACATTCTCGATGCCGGCATCCAGATCATGGCGCAGCCGCCGGGCAAGCGCAATTCCACCATTCACCTGCTGTCGGGCGGCGAAAAGGCGCTGACGGCCATCGCCCTGGTGTTCGCGCTGTTTCAGTTGAATCCCGCCCCGTTCTGCATGCTCGACGAGGTGGATGCGCCGCTCGACGATTCGAACACCGTGCGTTTTTGCGAGATGGTCAAGCGCATGTCGCGCCAGACCCAGTTCATCTTCATCACCCACAACAAGGTCACCATGGAAATGGCGCAGCAATTGATCGGCGTCACCATGCAGGAACAGGGTGTGTCAAGGGTGGTGACGGTCGATATCGATGAGGCGCTGCGTATGACGGAGGTGGTATGAGCGAATTACAGATGGCCATGATCGGTTTTGGCGTGCTGCTGGTAGCCGCTGTCTGGGGCTACAACCTTTGGCAGGCCAGAAAACAACGGCGCATTGCGCAATCCGTTTTGCCCATGGCCCAGCCTGATGTGCTGATGGCGGGGCGCAGTGAACCAGAGATTGTCGCCGTCCCGCGAGAGCCGACTTTTGGGATTGAGATCGAACCACAGATGGAAATTCAGGCCGAAGAACCCAGGCAAGCCGTGGTAGTGCCGGCCGAATGGGCGGATGCCCGCGCCGATTGTCTTCTGCGCATCGAGTTCGTTGATGCCGTGCCTGCGTCCAAGCTGTGGGCGGAGCATGCCGTCTGGTCGCGGTTGATCGACAAACCGGTGCAATGGCTTGGGTTGGATGAAAAAAGCGGGCGTTGGCGCTCCTTGTTGCCGCAGGATCCCGGCGTAGTTGCCCAGGTCGCGGTCGCCTTGCAACTGGTTGACCGCAAGGGGCCGGTGAGTGATTTGACGCTGGCCGCCTTCATCGACGGTATCCGGCAGTTGGCTCAGCGCTTCTCCGGTCTGGTCGAATTGCCCGAACCAGCGCCGGTGCTGGCGGCGGCGCGTGAACTCGACGCCTTTTGCGCCGCAGTCGATTTGCAGCTGGCGCTGCATGTTTTACCGCGCCAGGGCAGCCTGAACGAAATGAGTGGCGCGAGACTCAAGCCGGTGATCGACGCCAGCGGCCTCAAGCTCGAAGGCGAGCGTTTTGTCGCCATGGATGCCGATGGCGCAGAAATTTTCGCGCTGACCTGCCAGGCTGCAACAGGGCTTGCGGCGGCCAATATCGAGGCGCAGGATTTGACTGATTTGAGTCTCAGCCTCGACGTGCCGCGTGTCGCCGATGGTGCGGCGGCCTTTGATCGCATGATCGATTTTGCCCGTCAGTGCTGCGCTGCCGTGGGCGGCCAGCTTGCCGATGCCAACAGGAATCCGCTGTCTGACGCCACCAGTATCGCGTTGCGCGCTCGCATCTGCGAATTGCAGGCCCAGATGGCGCAAACCGGCATCCCCGCCGGAGGTCTGCGCGCCCTGCGTCTGTTTTCCTGATGAGGAATCTTGGCGCGCACGCGGCGTTTCTGCGCGCCGAGATCGAGCGCCACAACCACGCCTATTACGTGCTCGATGCACCAACGATTCCCGATGCCGAATATGACCGGCTGTTTCGGGAGTTGCAGGAGATCGAGGCGGCGCACCCGGCATTGCTGACACCGGATTCGCCGACCCAGCGGGTGGGTGGCGCGCCGTTGTCGGAATTCCGGCAGGTGGCGCATGGCGTGCCGATGCTGTCGCTCAACAATGCCTTCAGCGCCGAGGATGCCGCCGCTTTTGACCGCCGCTGCAGAGAGGGATTGGGCGTTGATGGTGTCGAATACGCCTGCGAACCGAAATTCGACGGGCTGGCCGTCAGCCTGCGTTATGAAAATGGCGTGTTTGTGCAAGGTGCCACGCGCGGCGACGGCTTTACCGGCGAGGATGTGACACACAATTTGCGCACCGTGCGGAATATTCCCTTGCGGCTGGCGGGCGCCGACGTGCCCGCCGGCCTGGAAGTGCGCGGCGAGGTGCTGATGCCGCGGCGCGATTTCGAGCGCCTCAACGAACGACAGCGTGCAGTGGGTGAAAAGGAATTTGCCAATCCGCGCAATGCCGCCGCCGGTAGCCTGCGTCAGCTCGACCCGAAAATTACCGCCAAACGGCCGCTGCGCTTCTTCACCTATGGCGTTGCCGACTTTGGCGCCGTCTCGCCAGCGCCGACTTTGTACAGCGAGATGATTGATCGACTGGCGGGCTGGGGCTTTCCCGTGGCGGCAGAGCGTTTCGTGGTGCAGGGTGCGGTCGGCCTTCTCGATTATTACGAACGCATAGGCGCGGCGCGGCGCGGACTGCCCTACGATATCGACGGCGTGGTTTACAAGGTCAACCGCATTGCCGACCAGGAAACGCTCGGCTTTGTGTCGCGCGCGCCGCGCTTCGCCATCGCCCACAAGTTCCCCGCCGAAGAAGCCCTCACCACGGTCGAGGCCATCGAAGTGCAGGTCGGCCGCACGGGAGCGATTACCCCGGTGGCGCGTCTGGCGCCGGTGTTTGTCGGCGGTGTGACGGTAACCAATGCCACGCTGCACAACGAGGACGAAGTACGGAAGAAGGATGTGCGGGTCGGCGACACGGTGATTGTGCGCCGCGCTGGCGATGTGATTCCCGAAGTGGTGGCAGTGGTGCCGGAGCGGCGTCCCCTCATGGCGTCCGAGTTCGTCATGCCCAAAGCCTGTCCCGTTTGCGGTTCGGCGGTCGAAAAGCCGGAGGACGAGGCGATCGCGCGCTGTAGCGGCGGCCTGTTCTGCCCGGCGCAACGCAAGCAGGCGCTGCTGCATTTCGCTGCGCGCCGGGCGCTGGATATCGAGGGGCTGGGCGACAAGCTGGTCGATCAGATGGTCGATGCCGGCATTATCAAGACGCCGGCCGATCTTTATAAACTCGACGTTCCCGAGCTGGCCGCTCTGCCACGCATGGCGGAAAAATCCGCCGCCAACCTGCTCGCCGCCATAGGGAAAAGCCGCGCAACGACATTGGCGCGCTTCGTCTTTGCCTTGGGTATACGCAACGTCGGCGAAGCGACGGCGAAGGATCTCGCGCGCCATTTTGGTTCCCTTGACAAGCTGATGGCGGCCGATGCCGACCAGTTGCAGTTGGTGCCGGACGTCGGGCCGGTGGTGGCGGCATCTATCGTGCGTTTTTTTGCCGAGCCGCACAATGTAGAGGTGATACGAGCTTTACG
>JAUXWU010000021.1 GCA_030680085.1 Rhodocyclaceae bacterium
GGTAAAGCGGCAAACCGGGGCACTTCCCAAATACATATTTGCTGTGTGGGCCGATCCGTGCTCAGGGCCGGGCTCGTCCAACAAACGGTTCAGATCGTGGCTGCGCTTCGCTTGCACGATCTAACCTTATTCGTTAGCGGTTTAGTCCTTAATCCACTTATACAGTCCGTAAGCAATCCCTGCCACCGCGAGAGGGGCGGCACATGTAATGGCGATTCCTGTTGCCATACCACCACCGACTACCCCACCAACCGCAGCTAATCCAGATGTAATGCCAGCGGCAGACAGTCCACCCACAGCCCCAGCCGCAGAGACAGTTGCCACCGAACCTGCAATGCCTGCGCCTGCTCCTACACCAGCCACTATCTTTTCGTCTGTTTCGATGTGGTCACTTGTTAGTGCTGCTCCTAATGCACCGAGCGCAAGCACTGGTGCAGCTGCTACTCCCACTCCTGCAGCCATGCCTCCACCTACCAAGCTCCCGAGGGCGCCTAAACCTGAAGTCATACCAGCAGCCGATAATCCTCCAACAGACCCCATTGTTGAGACAGCAGTTAACGATCCTGCTGTTCCTGCCGCGCCACCGCCTGCGGTACTTGCTGCCACTTTTAAGTTTTCATTGCTCATTTTCATCTCCAAGAAATCGCCTCAAACAGTTGAAATAGCGGCGAGAGGCAGTGACCGCTAACGTTATGTGAACACATGAATCGGTGTATATCTCAGACTCATGCGGTGTCTATTTATACTAAAAAAGCTGCATCTTGCTGAAACATATAAACTTATGCTGACGGTTGATAATTATGACGCCTTCTGCAACACCTGAAGCCACCGCCGCGCCAAAGCTCCTTGATCAAGTCCGTGCGCGCATCAGGGTGAAGCATTACAGCATTCGCACCGAAACGCAATATGACTCCGCTTATATGAAGCGGCCAGGGTAAATTTGTTCTCACGGCAACTCATTGAATTACCGTCGTTCCGGCGCAGGCCGGAACCGTGCGCCAGTTCGCTCGCCATCGGCCTGGTGGCGGGCTTTGTCATGCATCGCTCAGACTTTTGTGTGACGGCCTCGTTCCGCGACCTGTTCCTGTTCCGCGATTTCTTCCTGATGCGCCAGATGATTCTGCTGGTCGTCGTCAGCATGGTCTTGTTCGCGTTGGGACGGCTCGGCGGCATCATCACGATCCATCCCTTTCCACTGCTCGGCCAGCCGTCGCTGGCCAATGTCATCGGCGGCTTTGTTTTCGGCATCGGCATGGTGCTGGCCAGCGGCTGCGTCATTGGCCAGCCGGCGGGGGCCGTGTGCACCTGCGCCGTCGAGTTGGGCGAAGTCCGCGCCCATGCCGATGGCTCCAGCCACGGCGCCACCGTTCATGGCCGGGACATGCAGGTCGTCGCCTCGAAAATTGCCGACGAGACCGGCCGTCACGTCAAGACGGTCATGTTGTTTACCGACATCAGCGCGCAAAAGGCCATCGAGCGGCATTTGCAACTTTATGCCACCGTGTTCGGCAACATCGGCGAGGGTGTCCTCATTACCGACGCCGACAACCGCATCATCGAGGTCAACGACGCGGTGTCGCGCATCACTGGCTACACCCGCGCCGAGCTGCCTCAAGTCGGAGGTCAATGACAGCCACGGCCACCATATCGGCGACCTGCTGTTGATCAAGGCGGCGCGGCGCCTCGCCGGTTGCCGCCGCCAATCTAGCCGAAAAGATCGTCACCGCCTTCCAGACGCCGTTTTCGATTAACGGCAGCGAACTGCACATCGGCTGCAGCCTCGGTATCGCGCTCTACCCCGAGGATGGCGACGACCCCGCCACACTGCTCAAGAGCGCCGATGCGGCGATGTATCGCGCCAAGTCCGCCGGCAAGCCGCGCTGACAGGGAAAACGTGGTTCAGCGCGGTGGCGGGGCGCGCTCGATACCCATGATGACGGCGCCGGGTTTGAGGCCGCGCCGCGCAAACCAGCCGGCGTTCATTTCCAGCGCATAGCGGGCGGGCCGCGCCGCGCAATGATTGTCCTCGCTCCCCGGCTGCATCTCGGCGACATTGATGATGCGTCCGGCATCATCGAGAAAGGCGACCGCCAGCGGCAGCAAGGTGTTTTTCATCCACATGCAGTGCCGGTCGGACTCGGGAAAAACGAATAGCATGCCGCGCTGCGGCGCCATTTCGCGCCGCTGCATCAGGCCCTGCATGCGCGCGGGCTGCGTGTGCGCCACCTCGGCCTCGATGCGATGGAAGCCCGCCTGCAACTCCAGCACGGGCAAGGCCTGCGCCGTCGCCAGCGCCGCAAACAGGCCAAAGCACAGGGACAACAAACTTTTCATTTTCCGCACCCGCTTCCGTAACGATTGCAAAAACGCAGTTCCTCCGGGTAAGGGAAGAAATCGCAGATAGCGCCACTGCGTATCTGCTCCTGCGCCCGTTGCCAGAACCCGGCATCGAGCAGGTCGGCATGGTGACGCATGAAGGCGGCGCGAATGGCTGGCGAAGTCAGCAAAAAGAACGCGAACTCCTCGGGGAAAATATCGTTCCTGCCCACCGAATACCAGGGTTCGCTGGACATCTCGGCTTCCTCGTTGGGGGCCGGCGGAATGCGGCGGAAGTTACAGTCGGTCATGTATTCGATTTCGTCATAGTCATAAAAGACGATGCGCCCGTAACGGGTGACGCCAAAGTTTTTCCACAACATGTCGCCGGGGAAGATGTTGGCGATGGCCAGTTCGCGGATGGCGGTGCCATACTCGATCACCGCCTGTTCGAGCAGGTCGGCGCGGCCGGCTTTCTCGGTGCGTTCGAGGTAAAGATTGAGCGGTTCCATGCGCCGCTCGATATACAGGTGCTTGATGACCAGGTCGTCGCCATCCGCTTCCAGCAGCGAGGGCGCCTGTTGCATCAACTCCGCCAGCAAGCCCGGCGCAAACCGGCTCTTCGGCAGGGCAACGTGGGAGAACTCCAGCGTGTCGGCCATCCGCCCGACCCGGTCGACCTGTTTCACCAGTTGATATTTGCGTTTCACCGTCGCGTGATCGACCTCCTTGCTCGGGCCAAAGACATCCTTGATCACCTTGAAGACATACGGATAGGACGGCAGGGTGAACACCAGCATCACCAGGCCGCGAATGCCCGGCGCGACGATGAACTGGTCGGCCGAATGATGCAGGTGCGAGATCAGGCCGCGATAAAACGCCGTCTTGCCCTGCTTGCCCAGGCCCAGCATCGAATACAGCTCGGCGCGTGGCTTGTGCGGCATGATGGAACGCAAAAACTGGATGGTATTGGCGGGCACCGCCATGTCGACCATGAAATAGGCGCGCGACAGCGAGAACAACACGCCGATCAACCCCGCATCGAGCAGGATGCAATCCAGCGTCAGCTTGCCAGCGGCATCGTGCAGCACCGGCACCGCAAACGGATACTCCACCGAGCCATTCACCGCCTTGCCGATGACATAGGCGCCCTTGTTGCGGTAAAAGGCCGCGGAAAGCACCTGAATCTGGAAATTCACCTCGCGGCGCGGCAGCACGCCCAGGTACGCGTTGACCGCGCTGCGCAGATACTCGACATCGCGATCGAGATCGGCAAATTCGCGTTGCCAGTCGAAGTCGAGGAAGATGCGCTTGAGGGATTCGCGGAAACCTGCTTCGTTGGGGTAATAGCAGCGATAGCAGGGCGGATCGGATTCGATGTATTCGGTCGAGATCGCCGGCCGCACAAAGATGAAATCGTTGTGGAAATAGGTGCGATGCATGATCTTGCAGAACACCGAATTGAAAAATGTTTCGGCGAGTTCCGGCTGATGATGATTGGTCAGCAGACCGATGTAATACAGTTTGGCCTGCTGCCAGATGACATCGTTCGCCGTTTCGGCGCTGAATTCGCCATGCAGCAGCGCGGCGGTCTCGATGACACGGTCGTCATAAAACTGGATGCGTTCCCGAACCGCGCGCTGCACGCCCGGCCAGTCGCCCTGCTCGAAACGCGCCTTGGCGCCCGCCGAACTCGCGCGGAACAGCCGGTAGTGCTTGTTGAAGCCATCGATCAGGGTTTGGGCGATCCTGAGCGCAGCGACACTCGCTGACTGATCAGCGTTCACCCCGATACTTGCCGATATCTCCATGATATTCCCAGGTTACTTATAATGCGACAGTTTACCCACACTGGAGCAGGCACATGAGCGCGTCTCACATCAAGGTTCCCGCCGCAGGGCAAAAAATCGTCGCCGGACAACCCACCCCGGACAACCCCATCATCCCCTTCATCGAAGGCGATGGCATTGGCGTGGATATCACGCCGGTCATGCAAGCCGTGGTCGACGCAGCAGTCGCCAAGGCCTACGGTGGCAAGAAGAAAATTTCCTGGATGGAGGTGTATGCCGGCGAGAAATCCACTCGCCTCTACGGCCCGGACGTCTGGATGCCCGAAGAAACCCTGAACGCCTGCAAGGAATACTCCGTCTCGATCAAGGGTCCGCTCACCACCCCCGTCGGTGGCGGCATCCGCTCGCTCAACGTTGCCTTGCGCCAGGAACTCGACCTCTACCAGTGTGTGCGCCCGGTGCGCTACTTCAAGGGCATCCCCTCGCCGCTGAAGGACCCGAGCAAGACCGACATGGTGATCTTTCGCGAGAACACCGAGGACATCTACGCCGGCATCGAATGGGCAGCGGAGTCTGAGGGCGCGAAGAAGGTCATCAAGTTCCTGCAGGACGAGATGGGCGTCAAGAAGATCCGTTTCCCGAATACCTCGGGCATCGGCATCAAGCCGGTATCGCGGGAAGGCACGTCGCGCCTGATGCGCGCCGCGATCAAGTACGCCATCGCCAATGACCGCAAGAGCATTACCCTGGTGCACAAGGGCAACATCCAGAAATACACCGAGGGCGCCTTCCGCGACTGGGGTTACGAAGTGGCGCAGAAGGAGTTCGGCGCCCAGCCGATCGATGGCGGGCCGTGGTGCTCGTTCAAGAATCCCCAGACCGGACGCGACATCATCATCAAGGATGTGATCGCCGACGCCTTCTTGCAACAGATATTGCTGCGCCCCGCCGAATATGACGTGATCGCCACGCTCAACCTCAACGGCGACTACATCTCCGACGCGCTGGCCGCGCAGGTCGGCGGCATCGGCATCGCCCCGGGCGCCAACATTTCCGACCAATATGCAGTGTTCGAGGCCACCCACGGCACCGCGCCAAAATATGCCGGCAAGGACTACGTGAACCCGGGCTCCTTGATCCTCTCCGCCGAAATGATGTTGCGTCACATGGGCTGGACGGAAGCCGCCGACCTGATCATCAAGTCGATGGAAGCCGCCATCGCCGACAAGATCGTCACCTACGACTTTGCGCGCCTGATGGAAGGCGCCAAGGAGGTGAAGTGTTCCGCTTTCGGCCAGGCGATGATCGAAAGGATGTAACCGCTACGCAGCACAGCATAAAAAAAGCCCGCCAAATTGGCGGGCTTTCACTTTCAGCGCCGACAAAACGAAGTTTCAGTGAAGGGTAACCTTTAGGTTATGCCGTAACTAAAAGTCGGCGCTGACCAGATGGCGATCAGGCCTTCTGGATGTTTGAAGCCTGCTTGCCCTTGGGGCCCTGCACGACTTCGAAGCTGACCTTCTCTGTCTCTTTCAGGGTCTTGAAGCCCGGCATGTTGATTGCGGAGAAGTGCGCGAACAAATCCTCGCTGCCATCATCCGGCGTGATAAAACCAAAACCCTTGGAATCATTGAACCACTTGACGGTACCCGTTGCCATAAAACCTCTTTCTTAAAACGTGACACATAACCAGCAAACTTGGCGGAATGCCGCGTCGCTGGCGACATGTTTGTGTTGCAAGTTCTCGACAGCGGAGGAAACCGAAGCGGTGAACCTTGAACCAAACACGCTCGCCTTTTACGCAGGTTTTTTGCCGGCGTCAACTGATTTCGATGTTGCGCAACAGCATGACATAAATTTTCCGGCGCAACCCGGAACCACGCAGTCCCGGCGTCCGGGGGGATAAGGGCCATTCACCGCGCTTTTCCCCTGATGGCGGCGCAGTTGAATGGTGTTTGATTCGCATTAGAATCACCGCATGGCAACTCGCAAGCAAACGCTCCACGACGCAGGTGTCGCGCTGGAGCCCGATCAACAGAAAATCAAGCCGCCGCCGCTCTACAAAGTGCTGCTGCTCAATGATGATTACACGCCGATGGATTTTGTCATCGTCGTTCTGGAAAAGTTTTTTCGGCTGCGCCGCGAACAGGCCACCGTGGTGATGTTGAAGGTGCATCGGGACGGCCGTGGGGTGTGCGGTATATTTCCGCGTGACCTGGCCGTTACCAAGGTTGAGCAAGTGAATGAATTCGCCAAGCGCCATCAACACCCGCTGGCCTGCGTAATGGAAGAGAATTGAATTGAAAGGTAATGTGATGATCGCCCAGGAACTTGAAGTCAGTCTGCACATGGCCTTTGTCGAAGCGCGACAGAAACGGCATGAATTCATCACCGTCGAGCATCTGTTGCTGGCGCTGCTCGACAACCCTTCGGCCGCCGAGGTGCTGCGCGCCTGTGCCGCCAACATCGAAGAGCTGCGTCGCGAGGTGGCCGGTTTCATCGGCCAGCACACCCCCACCGTGGCGGGCGACAGCGAGATCGACACCCAGCCGACGCTGGGCTTCCAGCGCGTCATCCAGCGCGCGATCCTGCATGTGCAATCC
>JAUXWU010000038.1 GCA_030680085.1 Rhodocyclaceae bacterium
TCACTTGCCCCTCAAGCCCCAAAATCTTCGTCGGGATGACCGCCCCCATAATGGTTTACCTATTCGAGTCGTGGAAAACCCGCTTAGATACACCATCTCAGGGGTGTCGGTCATCTCATTTCTCCGTAGGATTTACCGGAAGAGCCCTTTTTTAGGCGATTTTAGTTTTTTTACAAACCACCGATTGAAGAACCTTTAGGTGAAAGCGGTCTCTTCGGATCTCCCATTACATTTTTCTGCTTACCATTTTCCTTGTCAATTTGCTTTGTTTCGTTTGCTGCGTTGTCATTACAACCTTGTAGGTTAAACATCAGAACCATAACAATGCTCACAAAGATTTTCATTTGGATTTTCCTTTTTTATTTGATTACAAACCACCGATTGAAGAACCTTAGGTGAAAGCGGTCTCTTCGGATCACCCATAATTTCTTTTGCGAATTTCTTTTCTTCTTGTGCTGCTTTAGCCTGCGCCAGCAGATGTTGATTCGTCGCCAACTGCTGCGTAGCGATCAGATCGCGAAGTTTCATGCTTTCTTCCACTTGTTTCGCGTTGATGCTTCCAAGCGTTTGCAAAGCAGCCAGGGTTCCTTGCGAGCTTGAGACCCGCTCAGTAAGCCCTTGCAATGCAGTTGCATCATCTGAAAACTGCTCGCGCTGCATGCCTGCATTCTGCATTGCCGACTTCAATCCATCGTTACTGCCTTCAGTCCAAGTCTTGAATTTATTCGCATACGTCATTGCTTCTGTGTTGTTGAACATCCTTGCGTGGTTCTCATCGACTCGCGCGACACTCGATCCAATATCTTTGCCCATGCCGTGGAGCCTGGCCATATTGTTTGCGATGCGATGCACGTCCAGCGATTGCACCCCCAACGGATTCTGCTGCAAGTTTGTCAGCATCGTCTGCATCTGTTGCAGTTGAGTGACGTACTGCTGGGCCTGCATCGCGTACTGCCGCACAAGCTGCGCGTTATTCATGAGCTGTGAGAAAACAGGGGACAGACCACGGTTTTTACGCAAACAACTTTCCCGATTCAACAGAAAACCGTGGTCTGTCCCCGGTTTTGCGATTTGTTCGACAGTCATGTGCATGGTGTGTCTCCCAAAAACGAGACCTTTGTAGCCTTGACGCAGGATCGAAACAAAAGTCGGCGCTGGCGAGACGGCGGTTGGGTGCGAAAACCGTGGTCTGTCCCCGGTTTTCCCAAGATTGCAATTCATTATTATTTGTCTTTGTATATTTCTTTTAATTTGTCTTGTTGTTGCTTATGAGACTTCATTAAGTTTTCCATGTCTTTTTCTTTGCTGTAAGTTTTATCATTTTCAGTACAACCTGTAAGAGAGAAAAACATGACGAGCATTATTACGAATGTGGTTTTCATTTTTTACCCCTTTTTAAGTTACATTTATTAATCTTTATAAAATTCCATCAGCTTGGTTCTTTTTTTTGTGTGTGATTGTAGTAATTTTGCCAGGTCTTCTTCTTTCTCCTTCTCCTTCGCGTTCTGCGCCAGCAGATGCTGATTCGTCGCCAACTGCTGCGTAGCGATCAGATCGCGCAGCTTCATGCTTTCCTCCACCTGTTTCGCGTTGATGCTTCCAAGCGCTTGCAAAGCAGCCAGGTTTCCCTGAGAACTTGAGACCCGCTCGGTAAGTCCTTGCAACGCCGTTGCATCGTCTGCAAATTGCTCGCGCTGCATCCCTGCATTCTGCATAGCCGACTTCAATCCATCATTGCTGCCTTCAGTCCATGACCTGAACTTATCTGCAAAATTCATGGCTTCGTTGTTATTGAACAACCTTGCATGGTTCTCATCCACGCGCGCAATGCTCGATCCAATATCTTTACCCATGGCGTGCAGCTTGGTCATGTTGTTTGCAATGCGCATCACGTCCGGCGCCATAACCCCCAAGGGATTCTGCGTCAAGTTCGTCAACATCGTCTGTGTCTGTTGCAGTTGAGTGACGTACTGCTGTGCCTGCGTCGCGTACTGCTGCACAAGCTGTGCGTTATTCATGAGCTGCGTGACTTCAGTCCCTCCGCCAAACCCAGCAGAGAAAACAGGGGACAGACCACGGTTTTTACGCAAACAACTTTCCCGATTCAACAGAAAACCGTGGTCTGTCCCCGGTTTTCCGGTTTTCGCCCGGTTTTCCGGTTTTCGGCGCAAACGTCGGCTAACTTATCACAACGCTTTCGGCCCAAGCCGGAATGCGCGCAACCATTTGTTCGGCCTCGGGTCGTGTCATCAGGGCGATATCCTCATCGTCATAACGAAACAGCACTGCGTAGGGGTTCAAGATTGCCACCTCATCAGGCGGATAAGGTGCAGCGAACCCGTTCTCGACCAAAGCCGCAGACAGTGCGAGCAAGTTGTGAGTGCGTCCGAAAGGCACTTGCTGCGCGATCATGACCGCCTTGAACGCTTTTTCGATGGACTGCTGGGCGTGAAACAGCACAGTTGCATCACGCAGATGCGCTGCCGGGATGAGATAAACGAAGGTGTCCCGATCTGCTTGAGCCAGGCGCAACAGCCTGGTGGCTTCCTCAAGCGCGGGCGTCATACATTACCTTCCCCTCGCGGAGCGCGTCATGAATCACCGTGCCTGGAACCTGGCCGCGCCGCGCGACTTCCGCCTCGGAATACACCAGCACATCGACCCCCGTGCCGATGTAGCCGATGCTGCGGTAAAGCTTGAGCATTTCCCGGCCCTTGTCAGCCACCTCGCGTTCCACCACCAGAAAATCGAGGTCGGAGCCCTCATCCGCATCGCCACGTGCATAAGAACCAAACAAGATGACCCGGTTCGGACGCGCGCTGGCAACGATGCGGTCAACGGCAGACTGGATTGCTTCGGGTTGCAGCATCGGGGCGCGCTCTGCTTACTTGAGTACCGTCGCGATGGCTTTTGCCACATATTCGATATTCCGCGTGTTGAGCGCGGCGACGCAGATGCGGCCAGTGCTGACGGCGTAGATGCCGTATTCGGCACGCATTTTTTCCACTTGGGCGGCGGTCAAGCCGGTGTAGGAGAACATGCCGCGCTGGACATTAATGAAGGAAAAGTCCTGTGGTGCGCCCGCCGCCTTGAGGTTTTCGACGAGACTGGCGCGCATGACGCGGATGCGGTCGCGCATGCCGGCGAGTTCGTCTTCCCACATCTGGCGCAGTTCGGGGCTGGACAGGCAGGCCGCGACGATGGCGCCGCCGTGGGTGGGCGGGTTCGAATAGTTGGTGCGGATCACGCGCTTGACCTGGGACAGGACGCGCGCCGACTCGTCCTTGCTGGCGGTGACGATGGTCAGCGCGCCGACGCGTTCGCCGTAGAGCGAGAAGGACTTGGAGAAGGAGCTGGAAACGAAGAACTGCAGGCCGGAGGCGGTGAACAGGTCGAGGGCGGCGGCGTCCTGCGGGATGCTGTCGGCGAAGCCCTGGTAGGCCATGTCGATGAAGGCGACGAGGTTCTTTTCCTTGATCGCGGCAACCACCTCGGCCCACTGGGCGGCAGTGAGGTCGGCGCCGGTGGGATTGTGGCAGCAGGCATGCAACACGACGATGGACTTGGCCGGCATCGCGGCCAATGAGGCCTTCATGGCGGCGAAATCGACGCCGCGCGTGGCGGCGTCATAGTAGGCGTAGTCCTTGACCAGGAAGCCGGCGCCTTCGAACAGGGCGCGGTGGTTTTCCCAGCTCGGGTCGCTGATATAGACGGTCGAATCAGGCAGCAGCCGCTTGAGATAATCCGCGCCGACCTTGAGGGCGCCCGTGCCGCCGAGGCACTGGCAGGTGACGCTGCGGCCGGCGGCGAGCAGCTCGGAATCCTTTCCGAACAACAGGTTCTGCACAGCGCCGTTGTAGGCGGGCGTGCCCTCGATGGGTTGGTAGCCGCGCGGCGGCTGGGTTTCCAGGCGGGCCTTTTCAGCGGCCTTGACGGCGGCCAGGAGCGGAATCTTGCCATCGTCGCCAAAGTAGACGCCGACACCCAGATTGACTTTGGCGGGGTTTTTATCGGCGTTGTAGGCTTCATTAAGACCCAGAATCGGGTCGCGGGGGGCCATTTCGACGTTGGCAAAAAGAGAAGTGCTCATGGAAACTCCGTAAAGGTTGGCGGGTAGGTGGCGCAGGGGATTTTTGGGCTGCGGAGCGCGTAATAATACTCCCGGAGCTGCCAGCGCATGCCGGTCTCTCGTATAAAATCAGGCGAAATCAAAATGATCGCCACAAGATAAAAAGGGACCTGGAAATGACAAACCGTAAATTTGTTTATGCCTTCGAAGAAGGCGATGGCAAGAACAAGATGCTGTTGGGCGGCAAGGGCGCGAATCTGTGCATGATGACGCAGATCGGCCTGAACGTGCCGCCCGGCTTCACCATCACCACCGACGCCTGCCTCAGTTATCTGGAGCACGACGCCCTGCCCGATGGGGCGCTGGACGAAGTTCTGACGCACATGAAAGCGCTGGAACAGAAGACCGGCAAGACCTTCGGCGGCGATGACAATCCGCTGTTGGTGTCGGTGCGCTCGGGTTCCTCGATGTCGATGCCGGGCATGATGGACACCATCCTCAACCTTGGCCTCAACAAGACCACGCTGCAGGCGCTGATCAAGCTGACCGACAACCCGCGTTTCGGTTACGACGCCTACCGTCGTTTCAACCAGCTCTTCGGCAAGAACGCGCTGGGCGTCGAGGACAAGCATTTCGACGAAGCCATGGCGGCCATGAAGAAAAAAGTCGGCGTGGCGCAGGACGTCGATCTCAAGGCCGAGCACCTGGCCGAACTGGCGGATCAATTCGCCCGGATCATCGAGGCCAATACCGGTCGGCCCTTTCCAGAAGACCCTTACAAGCAGCTCGAAATCGCCATTGGCGCGGTGTTCCGTTCCTGGAACGGCAAGCGCGCCGTCGATTACCGCCGGCAGTTCAGGATCACCAAGGATCTGGCCAACGGCACGGCGGTGAGCGTGTGCACCATGGTGTTCGGCAACATGGGCAACGACTCGGGCACCGGCGTCGGCTTCACGCGCAATCCGGGCACCGGCGAGGACATGATCTACGGCGAATATCTCGTCAACGCCCAGGGCGAGGACGTGGTGGCCGGCATTCGCACGCCCAAGGCCATCGCCGAGATGGAACAGGTCATGCCGGAAATCTACCGGCAATTGCTCGAACTGCACAATCGTCTCGAATCACACTACAAAGAAGTGCAGGATTTCGAATTCACCATCGAGCGCGGCACGCTCTATTGCCTGCAAACCCGCAACGGCAAGATGAACGCCCAGGCGCTGGTGCGCACCTCGGTCGAGATGTTCAAGGAAGGCCTGATCAGCAAGGAAACGGCGCTGTTGCGCGTCGATCCGGCCATGCTGGAGCAATTGCTGGTGCCGCAACTGTCGCCCAACTTCAAGGGCAAGCCGCTCGCCACCGGCCTGTCGGCCTCACCGGGCGCGGCTTCCGGCAAGATCGTCTTTGATGCCGACTCGGCCGAAACGCGCGGCATCGCCGGCGAAAAAATCATCCTGGTGCGCGAAGAGACCAAACCCGAAGATATTCACGGCTTCTTCCATGCGCAGGGCATTCTCACCAGCCGGGGCGGCAAGACTTCCCACGCGGCAGTGGTCGCGCGCGGCATGGGCAAGCCTTGCGTGTCGGGTTGCGAGGCAATCCACATCGACGACATGAAGCGTTGCGCCACCATCGGCGACACGACGTTGCACGAGGGCGACGTGATCACCATCGACGGCGGCAACGGCAAGGTCTACGCCGGTGAAGTGCCGACCGTGCAGGCCGAGTTCAACCAGGACATGGAAACCCTGCTCAAGTGGGCCGACCAGGTCGCCCGCCTCAAGGTGATGGCCAACGCCGACACGCCGAGCGACGCCGCCCGCGCCCGCGAATTCGGCGCCATGGGCATCGGCCTGTGCCGTAC
>JAUXWU010000042.1 GCA_030680085.1 Rhodocyclaceae bacterium
CCTTCGGCTACACGCAGGAAGACCTCAAGTTCGTGCTCGAACCCATGGCCGTCAATGGCGAGGAGGCGACCGGGTCGATGGGCAGCGACACGGCATTGCCGATCCTGTCGAACCGCAACAAGCCCCTGTTCCATTACTTCAAACAACTTTTCGCCCAGGTGACCAACCCGCCGATCGATCCGATCCGCGAGGAAATCGTCATGTCGCTGGTCTCGCTGGTCAGCCCCAACCCCAACCTGCTGGAAATCAACGAAAGCCAGCCGATGCCGCGCCTCGAGGTGCTGCAGCCGATTCTGGCGCCGGCCACCATGGCCAAGCTGAAGCAGATTGCCACGCTGACCGACGGCATATTCCGCTCAATGGTGATCGACATCACCACGCCGGCCGCTGCGGGGCCGGTCGGCCTGAGCCATGCGCTGTATCAGGTCTGCGTAGCCGCCGAACGGGCCGTCGGCCAGGGCAGCAACGTCATCATCCTGTCCGATCGCAACGTCGATGCCGAGCGCGTCGCGATTCCTTCCCTGCTCGCCTGTTCCGCCGTGCACCAATACCTGGTCAAGGCGGGCTTGCGCACCGCGTGCAGCCTGCTGGTCGAAACCGGCGACGCGCGCGAGGTGCATCATTTCGCCCTGCTGGCGGGCTATGGCGCCGAGTCGATCCATCCCTGGCTGGCCTTCGCCAGCATCGACGCCATGGCGCCGACCCTGCCTGGGCAGCCCGCCGCCGAAGAATGTCACAAGCGCTACATCAAGGCCATCGGCAAGGGCTTGATGAAGGTGATGTCGAAGATGGGCATCTCCACTTACCAGTCCTATTGCGGCTCGCAAATCTTCGAGGCCATCGGCCTGTCGTCGGATTTCGTTGCACGCTACTTCACCGGCACGTCGACGAAGATCGAAGGCATCGGCATGAAGGAAGTGGCGATGGAGACGCTGAACACCCACGCGGCCGCCTTCGGCAACGACCCGGTGCTGGCCGACATGCTCGACGTCGGCGGCGAATATGCCTTCCGCGTGCGCGGCGAAGAGCACATGTGGACGCCGGATGCCATCGCCAAACTGCAGCACGCGACCCGCTCGGGCCGCTTCGAGACCTACCAGGAATATGCGCGGCTCATCAACGACCAGAGCCAGCGCCACATGACGCTGCGCGGCCTGTTCGAGATCAAGCCGACGGGCGCGCCCGTTGCACCCATTGCGCTCGATGAAGTCGAGCCGGCCAGCGAAATCGTCAAGCGCTTCGCCACCGGCGCCATGTCGCTGGGCAGCATTTCGACGGAAGCGCACAGCACGCTCGCCATCGCCATGAACCGCATCGGCGGCAAGTCGAACACCGGCGAGGGCGGCGAGGATCCGCGCCGCTTCAGAAAAGTCGGCGCTGGCGAGACGGCGGCCAGCGTCATCGGCGCCGACCGCATCGAGCGCGACATCCCGCTCCGGGAGGGTGATTCCTTGCGCTCGGCGATCAAGCAGGTCGCCTCGGGACGTTTCGGCGTCACCGCCGAATATCTGGCCAATGCCGACCAGATCCAGATCAAGATGGCCCAGGGCGCCAAGCCCGGCGAAGGCGGCCAACTGCCCGGCCACAAGGTTTCCGACTACATTGGCATGCTGCGCCACTCGGTGCCGGGCGTCGGCCTGATTTCGCCGCCGCCGCACCACGACATCTACTCCATCGAGGACCTGGCGCAACTGATCCACGATCTCAAGAACGCCAACCCGCGGGCCTCGATCTCGGTCAAGCTGGTGTCCGAGGTCGGCGTCGGCACCGTGGCCGCCGGCGTCGTCAAGGCCAAGGCCGACCACGTCGTCATCTCCGGTTTCGACGGCGGCACGGGCGCGTCGCCCCTGTCATCCATCAAGCATGCCGGCTCGCCGTGGGAACTGGGCCTCGCCGAGACGCAGCAGACGCTGGTGCAAAACCGCCTGCGCGGCCGGGTCCGCGTGCAGGTCGATGGCCAGATCAAGACCGGCCGCGACGTGGTCATCGGCGCCTTGCTCGGCGCCGACGAGTTCGGCTTTGCCACCGCGCCGCTGGTGGTGACCGGCTGCATCATGATGCGCAAGTGCCACCTGAATACCTGCCCGGTCGGCGTCGCGACGCAGGACCCGGTGCTGCGGCGGCGCTTCACCGGCCAGCCCGAGCATGTCGTCAATTTCTTTTTCTTCGTCGCCGAGGAAGCGCGCCGCCTGATGGCCGAGATGGGGATTCGCACGTTCGCCGAGCTGATCGGCCGCTCCGACCTGCTGGACATGCGCGAGGGCGTTCTCCACTGGAAGGCGCGCGGCCTCGATTTCTCGCGCATCTTCCACATGCCGGCCGTGGGCTTGGGCGTGGCGCGCGCCCATTGCGAAACGCAGGATCACAACATCGCCGACGCGCTCGACCACCAGTTGATCGCCCAGGCCCAGCCGGCGCTCGAACATGGCCGGCCCGTCAGCTTCGCCATGGCGGTGAGGAACCGCAACCGCACGGTCGGCACCATGCTGTCGCACGAGGTTGCCCGCCGCCACGGCCATGCCGGGCTGCCCGACAACAGCATTCATGTCCGCATGACCGGCACGGCCGGCCAGAGTTTCGGCGCTTTCCTGGCGCGCGGCATCACGCTGGAATTGACCGGCGAGGCCAACGACTACGTCGGCAAGGGGCTGTCCGGCGGCAAGATCGTCGTCAAGCCGCCCGAGGGTTTCCAGGGCGCACCCGACGAGAACATCATTGTCGGCAATACCGTTTTGTATGGCGCCACCGAAGGTGAAGTCTACTTTCGCGGGGTGGCCGGCGAGCGCTTCTGCGTGCGCAACTCCGGCGCCACCGCGGTGGTCGAAGGCGCCGGCGATCACTGTTGCGAATACATGACCGGCGGCACCGTGGTCGTGCTGGGCCGGACTGGTCGCAATTTCGCCGCCGGCATGTCGGGCGGGATCGCCTATGTGCTCGACATGGACGAAGCCTTTGCCAAGTACTGCAACACCGCGATGGTGACCCTTGAGCCGGTGCTGCCGGCCGCCAGCCAAGCCGACGACGGCACCCGCCACAAGGGGCTGACTGACGAAGCCCTGCTCAAGTCCCTGGTCGAGAAGCACCGCGACGAGACCGGCAGCGCAATCGCCGAGCGCGTGCTGGCCGATTGGCCGACGTTCCGTTCCCGGTTCGTCAAGGTGTTTCCGAATGAATATCGCCGCGCCCTTAAAGAGCAAGCTGCGCTTGGGGAACAGGCCGCGGCGCAGCAAAGAAAGGCCGCGTGATGGGCAAGCCAACCGGTTTCATGGAATTCGAACGTCTCGCGGAAGGCTACGCGCCCGTCCTTGAGCGGCTCAAGCACTATCAGGAGTTCGTCGCCCATCTTGATGATGCCGGCGCGAAGGTGCAGGGGGCGCGCTGCATGGATTGCGGCATCCCCTTTTGCAACAGCGGCTGCCCGGTCAATAACAACATCCCGGACTTCAACGACGCGGTGTATCGCGGCAACTGGCAGGAAGCCAGCGCAATCCTGCACTCGACCAACAACTTTCCCGAACTGACCGGGCGCATCTGCCCGGCGCCCTGCGAGGCGGCCTGCACGCTCGGCATCAACGCCGCGCCGGTCGGCATCAAGTCGCTCGAACACGCCATCATCGACAAGGCCGGCGAGAACGGTTGGGTGCTGCCGCAACCGGCCGCGCGGCAGACCGGCAAAACGGTCGCCGTCGTCGGCTCCGGCCCCGCCGGCCTGGCCGCCGCCCAGCAACTGGCGCGCGTCGGCCACCAGGTCACGGTTTTCGAAAAGAACGACCGGATCGGCGGCCTGTTGCGCTATGGCATCCCCGACTTCAAGCTCGACAAGCGGCTGATCGACTGGCGCATGGCGCAGTTGCAGGAGGAGGGCGTCAAATTCCACACCCGCACGCTGATCGGCACCGTCCTGCCGCTGGGCATTGCCAACGACGCCGTGCGGGTCATCGCGCCGCAACGCCTGTTGCGGGAGTTCGACGCGGTCATCCTGGCGGGCGGCGCCGAAACCCCGCGCGACCTGCCCGCCCCTGGCCGCGAGCTTGACGGCGTGCATTTCGCGCTCGAATTTCTCATCCCGCAAAACCGGGAAGTCAATTCAGGTGACCTGTGCGGGAAGAAAAACCCAATCTCGGCCCGCGGCAAGCATGTCGTCGTGATCGGCGGCGGCGACACGGGTTCCGATTGCGTCGGCACATCCAACCGCCACGGCGCCGCCAGCGTTACCCAGTTCGAATTGATGCCGCGCCCGCCCGCGGAAGAGGACAAGCCGCTCACCTGGCCGTATTGGCCGGGCAAATTGCGCACCTCGTCGTCGCACGATGAAGGCTGCGCGCGCGACTGGTCGGTCGCCACCAAGGAATTCATTGGCGAAAATGGAAAACTCAAGGCGCTCAAGTGCGTGCGCCTGGACTGGCAGGGCGGCAAGATGACCGAAGTCCCGGGCAGCGAGTTCGAAGTTCGCGCCGACCTCGTTTTTCTCGCGATGGGCTTCACCCAGCCGATCGCCGCGGTGCTCGACGGCTTTGGCGTGGCGAAAGACGCACGCGGCAACGCCAGCGCAACGACCGACGGTAAGGGCTGCTACGCCACCAATGTCGCCAAGGTTTTCGCCGCCGGCGACATGCGCCGCGGCCAGTCGCTGGTGGTCTGGGCCATCCGCGAAGGCCGCCAGTGCGCCCGCGCGGTCGATGAATTTCTGCTGGGGGCGAGCACGCTGCCGCGCTGATCCAACCCGGGTCCGGGAGGGGCCGGCAGGCTGCGGCGAGGCGCTACAATGCACACTGCTTATCCCCATTTATTTCGCTCCCGTGCCTGAAACCATGAACATCGTTATCCTCGCCGCCGGGCAGGGCAAGCGCATGCGCTCGGATTTGCCCAAGGTACTGCATCCCATCGCCGGCAAGCCGATGCTCGCGCATGTCATCGACACGGCACGCGCGCTGCATGCCGCGAAAATCTGCGTGGTGTATGGCCACGGCGGCGAGCAGGTGCGTACCGCGTTTGACGCCCCCGACCTGGCCTGGGCCTTGCAGGAACCCCAATCCGGTACCGGTCATGCCGTCATGCAGGCGCTGCCCCATCTCGACGCCGTCCCGCCAGCGCCGACTTTGGTGTTGTACGGCGATGTGCCGCTGATCCGCGCCGCGACACTCCGTCGTTTGATCGAGGCGGCGGCGGATGGCAAGCTGGCGCTACTGACTGCGTATCTCGACGACCCGCGGGGCTACGGCCGCATCGTGCGCGTCGATGGGAATGTCGTGCGCATCGTCGAGGAGAAGGATGCCGACGATGCCGAGCGGCTGATCCGCGAAATCAACACCGGCATCCTCGTCGCGCCTGGCGCGGCGCTGGCGCGCTGGCTGCCCAACCTGGGTAATCGCAATGCCCAGGGCGAGTATTACCTGACCGATATCGTCGCGCTGGCCGTGGCCGAGGGCATGGAAATCGTTACCGCGCATCCCGGCGCGAACTGGGAGGCCGACGGCATCAACAGCAAAGCGCAACTCGCGCGGCTTGAACGCATCCACCAGCGCAACAACGCCGCAGCACTGATGGAGCACGGGGTGACGCTGGCCGATCCGGCGCGCCTCGACGTGCGTGGCGAACTGATTTGCGGCCGCGATGTATTCATTGATGTCAATTGCGTTTTCGAGGGTCGCGTGGTGCTGGGCGATGGCGTGCGCATCAACGCCAATTGCGTTATCCAGGATGCCGTGGTTGGCGCGGGCAGTATCATCGGCCCGTTCGCGCGCCTGCGGCCGGGCACCGTGCTGGCCGAGGACGTGCATATCGGCAACTTCGTCGAGGTCAAGAATTCGACCATCGCCGCGCATTCCAAGGCCAACCACCTCGCCTACATCGGCGACGCCACCGTCGGCAGTCGCGTCAATGTCGGCGCCGGCACCATCACCTGCAACTACGACGGCGCCAACAAACATCGCACGGTGATCGAGGATGATGTCTTCATCGGCTCGGATACCCAACTCGTCGCCCCGGTGACCGTCGGCCGCGGCGCCACGCTCGGCGCCGGCACCACGCTCACCAAGGATGCCCCGCCCGATGCACTGACCATCTCGCGGCGGCAGCAGGTTTCCCTCACGGGCTGGAAGCGCCCCGTGAAACAAAAGAAAGCGTAAAAATAATGTGTGGCATCGTCGCGGCGGTAGCCGACCATAATATTGTTCCAATGCTCGTCGAAGGGCTGAAGAAGCTCGAATACCGCGGCTACGACTCGGCCGGTCTTGCCCTGCTCAACCCGACATTGACGCGCCTGCGCAGCGTCGGCCGCGTGGCTGAACTGGCGGCCCAGGCCGAGGGCCAGTCGGCGCAACTGGGCATCGCCCACACGCGCTGGGCGACGCACGGTGTGCCGTCCGAGCGCAACGCCCACCCGCATGTATCGACCGGCCTGGCGGTGGTGCATAACGGCATCATCGAGAACTACGCCGAGATCAAGCAGGAGCTCGCCGCCGCCGGCTACGTGTTCAGTTCCGATACCGACACCGAGGTCATCGCGCATCTGGTGCAGGAAACGCTGAAAACGTCCGCTGACCTGTTCGAGGCGGTGCAGCGCGCCGCGCACCGGCTGGTCGGCGCCTATGCCATTGCCGTGTTGTGCGAAAACACCGAGCGCATCGTCGTTGCCCGCCAGGGGGCTCCCTTGCTGCTGGGCCTCGGCACGGACGGCAGTTACGCCGCGTCCGACGCCTCGGCGCTCCTGCAAGTCACGCGCCGCATGGTCTATCTGGAAGAAGGCGACGTCGCCGAACTGTCGCGTGACGGCTATCGCATAGTCGGCGCTGACGGGACGGCGGTAACTCGTCCGGTGCACGAAAGCACGCTCTCGGCCGATGCCGTGGAGCTCGGCGAATATCGCCACTACATGCAGAAGGAAATCTTCGAGCAGCCGCAGGCGCTCGCCGCCACGCTGGAAATGATCGGCGGCGCGCATGTGCTCTCGCCCAACCTGTTCGGCGCCAGCGCGCCCGAGGTGCTGGCCGATGTGCGGTCGGTGCTGATCATCGCCTGTGGCACCAGCTATCACGCCGGCCTGGTGGCGCGCTATTGGATCGAACAACTGGCCGGCCTGCCCTGCACCGTGGAAGTCGCCAGCGAATACCGCTATCGCGTCTCGGTGCCTGATGCTGCTCAGCTAGTTGTGGCGATTTCGCAATCCGGCGAAACCGCCGACACCCTGGCCTCGATCCGCCATGCCAAGTCGCTGGGCATGGCGCGCACGCTGGCGATCTGCAATGTGCCCGAATCGGCCATCGTGCGCGAATGCGCGCTGCGCTTTTTGACGCGCGCCGGCCCCGAGATCGGCGTCGCCTCGACCAAGGCCTTCACCACCCAGCTCGCCACGTTGTTCCTGTTGGCCGCGACGCTGGCCAAACAGGCCGGTCGCCTGACCGCCGAACAGGAATCCGGCTACCTGACAGCGCTCCGCCACCTGCCGGTCGCCGTGCAAAAGGTGCTGGCGCTGGAACCGGGCATCGCCGCCTGGGCCAAGCTCTTTGCCGACAAGCGCCACGCCCTGTTCCTCGGCCGCGGCCCGCATTATCCGATTGCCATGGAAGGCGCGCTCAAGCTCAAGGAGATTTCCTACATCCATGCCGAAGCCTATCCGGCGGGAGAACTCAAGCACGGGCCGCTGGCCTTGGTCGACCGGGACATGCCGGTGATCAGCGTGGCGCCGAATGACGCGCTGCTGGAAAAGCTGAAATCCAACCTCAAGGAAGTCGCGGCGCGCGGCGGCGAGCTGTACGTCTTTGCCGATGCCGACTCCGCCGTGGAAGCGGAACCGGGGCTCCACATCCTGCGCCTGCCCGAACATTACGGCGTGCTGTCACCCGTGCTGCACGTCGTGGCGCTGCAACTGCTGGCTTATCATGCAGCTTTGGTCAAGGGGACCGATGTCGATAAGCCGCGCAATCTCGCCAAATCAGTGACCGTTGAATAGAAACGTCGAATAACAGAAAAGGGAGAACAGCATGCCGAAATTCCATACCGCAGCCATTCGCGCCGTCGCCCTGGTCGGGCATGGCGGTGCCGGCAAGACCACCCTGGCCGAGGCGCTGCTCGCCCGGGCCGGCGCTATTCCCGCGGCTGGCAGCGTCGAGCGCGGCAACACCGTTTGCGACTTCGATGCACAGGAAAAAACCGCCGGCCATTCGCTGCAATCGGCGCTGGTGAATTTCGCCTGGGAAGACGTGCATGTGCATCTTGCCGACACGCCCGGCTACCCCGATTTCGCCGGTCAGGCGATGGCCACGCTGGCGGGCGTCGATACCGCCATCGTCGTGATCAACGCCCAGACCGGCATCGAGCTGATGGCCGAGCGCATGATGCGCGCTGCGGCGGCGCGGGGCCTGGCGCGCATGATCGTCGTCAATAAGATTGATGCCGACAACGTTGATCTGGCCGGGTTGATGGCCGACATCCGCGAGCGTTTCGGCCCGGCCTGCAAATTCCTCGACCTGCCGGCGCACGACCGCCACGTGGTGGTCGAAGTGCTCGAACATGACAGCGGCCCGAATGGCGAAATAAGCGACATCGACAGCGTCGCCCATGCCCACCGCGAGCTGATCGACCAACTGGTCGAAGAAGACGAAACGCTGATGGAGCGCTATCTTGAAGATGGCAAGGACCCGACCGCCAGCGAGTTGCATGCGCCGTTCGAGAAAGCCCTGCGCGAAGGCCACCTGATTCCCGTGCTGTTCACCTCGGCCAGGACCGGCGCCGGCATTGACGAGCTGCTGCATGTGCTGGCGACCCTCGCACCCAACCCCGCCGAGGGCAATCCGCCGCCGTTCTACAAGGGCCAGATTGAGGGGGGCGGTGCGACCGAACCCTTCGACCGTGCCCCCGATGCCGACAAGCATGTGCTGGCGCACGTCTTCAAGGTGATCGTCGATCCCTACATGGGC
>JAUXWU010000043.1 GCA_030680085.1 Rhodocyclaceae bacterium
TAATAATGGAACACACCCTGCCCGCCCAGCCCTACCCCAAGGATGCCCTGCAACCGCACATGTCCAGTGAAACCTTCGAATACCACTACGCCAAACACCATCAGGCCTATGTCACCAACCTGAACAACCAGATCAAGGGCACCGAGTACGCAGACCTCGACCTCGAAGCCATCATCAAGAAGGCCCCGGCCGGCGGCATCTACAACAACGCCGCGCAGGTGTGGAACCACAGTTTCTTCTGGAACTGCATGAAGCCGAATGGCGGCGGCGCCCCGAGCGGTGCGCTGGCTGATGCGATCAACAAGAAATGGGGCTCGGTGGATGAATTCAAGAAGGCCTTCCAGACCTCTGCCGTCGGTAACTTCGGTTCGGGCTGGACCTGGCTGGTGAAGAAAGCCGACGGCTCCGTCGACATCGTCAACATGGGCGCCGCCGGCACCCCGCTGACCACCGGCGCAAATGGTGATCGGGCGCTGCTGTGCGTCGACGTCTGGGAGCACGCCTACTACATCGACTATCGCAACATGCGTCCCAAGTTCGTCGAGACCTTCCTCGACAATCTCGTGAACTGGGATTTCGCGGCGAAGAACTTCGCCTGAGCGGCTGTTGGGACAGTTGTCGGGGATGGAGCCATTCCCGTTATTTGGTGCTGAAAACGAACACGCCGTCCCATTCCAGATTGGGCGGGTGGTCGCGGAAATGGGCTATGCGCTCAAGGTACAGCCGGTACAGGGTGCTCTCGGGCGATGATTTCTGCAAGTTGAGCAACTGCACTTCCGCCAGATCCCAGTCCTGCGCGCGGTACAGCTTGAGCGCCTGCTGGAACAGCTTGAGTTCGTCCAGCGCGGTCTGGTCGACTTGCCCTGTCGCGCCCAGGGGTTCATAAATGGCTACCGGCTCGTTCTTGCCCTTGACCCGAACCCGGTCGAGTTCCCGAAATACCACATCCGGCACGGCCTGTTGCGTGTGCTCGCCAACGACGATGCCGACCCCGTATTGTTTGGTGATGCCTTCCAGGCGCGAGGCCAGGTTGACTGCGTCGCCCATGACGGTGTAGGCCATGCGGAATTCCGAACCCATGTTGCCGACGCTCATGGCGCCGGTGTTGATGCCGACGCCGATGCGGATTTCGGGCCAGCCCCTGGCCTTGAATTGCTCGCGTAACGTCGCCAGCGTTTGCTGCATTTCCATCGCGGCGAGCAGGGCGTGGCGGCTGTGTTCTGGGTCGGCAAGCGGAGCGCCCCAGAAGGCCATGATGGCATCGCCGATGTATTTATCAATGGTGCCGCGGTGTTTGTGGATGATCCGTGTCATCGGCGTCATGTACTCGTTCATCAGCCGCGACAGTTCCTTCGGGCTTAAGCCCTCGGAAATGGTGGTGAACCCGCGCACGTCGGAAAACAGCACCGTCATTTCCCGGCTTTCACTCTCCATGGTGAAATTGCCGGGGTTTTCGCTCATTTCGTCGACCAGTTCAGGCGGCACATATTGTCCGAACAGGCCGGTGATCTGGCGCTTGGCCCGAGATTCCACGAAGAAGCCGTAAGACATGTTGAGCATGAACAGCGCAATGATCATCAGCATGGCGGCGGCGAGCGGCATGACCATGTTGGCGTATTGCCAGAGCGAGAGGTTGATGCCAATCACCAGCAGCAGGGCGGAGAGCGTCGCCAGCGAGGCTCTGAAGGGGCCGAGCAGGGGCAAAATGAAGGCGAGCGCCAGGCCGAGCAGCAGCATTTCGGTAATTTCCGCGCCCATGATAAAGGCGGGTCTTTGCTTGAGGTTGTCGTCCAGCATCCCGGCGATCAGGTTGGCGTGGATCTCCACGCCCGGATATACCGCACCGACCGGCGTGGAGCGCAGGTCCATCAAACCCGGCGCGGTGGCGCCGACCAGGATAATGGCCCCCCCCCAGTTCCCGCGGGTTGACCCGGCCATGCAACACGTCCGTGGCGGAAACATAGGGGAAGCTGCCCTGTTTGCCGCGATAGGGAACCAGGGCGCTGACGTTCTCGTCCACCGGGATTTTCAGTTTGCCGACTTGCAGCCATTCCAGCGAATCGCCGATATTTCCCGCGCCTTCCCCGAAAACCGCCTGAATGCCGAGGTTGCCCGAGAGCGCCTGGAAAATTGCCAGGGACAGGGATTCGTAATAGGCGCCCTGATACTCCATCAACATCGGCACCCGCCGGGCAACGCCGTCGAAATCGGTCAGCGGGTTGAAATGGCCGGCGCCATGCGCCGCCTTCTGGAGTTCCGGCAGGTTGGCGCCATAGCCGGTGGCGCCGACAAAGGCAATATTGCCACCCTTGAACGAACCGGTGGGGAAAGTAGGTGCGGGCAGCAGGCCGGAGACCCGATCCTCGTTGCTGGTGAAATAGTAGCTCAGCACCACCGGGCGGGATGCCAGCTTTTCGGCGAAAATGCGGTCGTGGTCTAGTTGTGGGCGCAACCGCGCCAGACTCGCCTGAAACTGGGGAAGGTTTTTTAGTTCGTTTTGGCCGAGCCGCTCCAGCACTTTCAATCCGGAGCTTTCATCCTTTTCGGCGAATACCACATCGAAGCCGACCATGGCCACATGGTATTGGTCGAACAGCCGGTCCAGCATGGCCGCCAGCTTGTCGCGTCCCCACGGCCAACGGCCCTCCTCGGCCAGGCTTTTCTCGTCGATGTCGACAATGACAATGCGCCGATCCAGCGTTTTCGGCATGGTTAATTGCAGGCGCGCATCGTAGCTGATGGCCTCGATATGCTGGATGAGGGGAATATCGACCACTTTTGCGGCATGCAGCAGAAAAACCAGCAGCATCGCCACGCCCAAGGCAATGGGAATGGCGTGTTTTTTCAGGGCAGGTACAGATTTCACCTCGGGTAGAACTCCATTTTCACCCCGGCTAGTTCGATCACGTCATGATCCGCCAGTTGGCTATTTAGGGGAGGTCGTTGGCGGGTCGTTGGGGGGTGGGTCGTTGGGGGGTGGCGGGGATGTGTCGTTGGGTGGTGGTGGCGGTGGCGGTGGTGGTGGCGGTGGTGGTGGCGGTGGTGGTGGCGGTGGTGGTGGCGGTGGCAGGGATGGGTCGGTCGTTACGATGGTCCCGCCGAGTAACACATTTTGCACCGCGGGCTGTTCGCTGGGCACAAATGTCGTGAGGGTTTTCTGGATGGGCAGCGCCACGTCGGCTGTTACCACGGGTTGCGTGGTCACGGCGGTGCCGGTTTGCTGGCTGGCCGTGGCGGCTTCCTGGCCCTCGCCGACGGTGCCGACGGGAGGCTTGCCACCCTTGGTTCTGGCCTGCCCCTCCAGCTGGTCGCGCAGGAAGGACGGCGGGACCAGCAGGGGCATCGGCAGTGCGTCCGCGCGGGCGACATGGAAGAATTCGTTCTTGCCGAATTCCTTCTCGCCCGCCTGGTTGGTGACGGCGATGCGACCATCGGTCACCCCACCGAACAGGCCATCCTCGGCTTTGCTGCCATCCTTGTTGAAGCAGTCGCTGCTGCATTGGGCCAGCACGAAATGGGTGCCGCGGATACCGATGGTGGCGGCTTGCGCCTTGACGGCATAATTGTCCCGGCTGGTAAGGGCGATGGTGCCGGTGATGGCGCGCAACCCGCCCTTGAGCAGGCTGAATATGGCATTGTCTTTACCGGGCTGGTTTTCGAACTGGTAGCTGTCAATGCGGTAGATTGAATTGGCGCGCAGGGCAATAATGCCTTCGTCAATAAAACGCACCTGCATATTGCTGGCGTCTCCCGCCCGCAGGGTGTCGCCGCTGTGCACTTCGACGCCGGTTACCAGCCTGATTACGACGCCATTGCGGAGGGCCGTGGTGTCGCCCACGGAGACCAGAACCCGGCCCACGCCGCTGGCATGCACCGTACCCATGCAGGCAAGTAGCAGACTTGCCGAAATAACTGACCGCTTCATGTTTTTCATGTCCGCCTCCTTCAGAATTCGTAACGGGCCTTGACTGCCACGACTTCGCGGCGATAGTCAAACAGACCGATATTGGAGCTTTGATCGTAAAACTGCGCTGCCGCGCGGAGGCTGAGTTGCTTGGTGTAGAAATAGGAAACGGAACCCTCCACACTCCAGGATTTGTCGTGCCGGTTTTCGCTGCCCGCCGTGAAGCGATCCTGGTAATTGCTTTCCTGGTAACCAACGCCAATCCCCGCACCCCAGCGTGGCGCGGGAGTTAATGCCAGCGTGGCGCGAGCGCCGTAAATATCGCGGGACAAGTCGGCGCGGTTACGCTGATTGCGTTCTTCGCCATAGTTGCCGGACAGGGTAAATACTGGTTGATAGGGCCGGGAGAAAGCACGGGACCAGGCGCCGGAGACGCCTGTGAAGTCGGATTCGCGCACCGAAGTTTGGCTGAACACGGGGCCGCCAGTCTTGTCCTTGGTCAGAAACACGAACATGTCTTCGTAATTGAAACGCGCCCATTGGGCTCCCAGGGAGAAGCGGTTGAATTGATCGAACTGGTGGTGCCATTCACCGTTGACGCCATGGCTTGAAACGTAGCGCTGGCCATCCACCCAGCTCTGGGAGAGCGAGCCGCCAGCCTTGAAGAGGTTTTTGTCCTTCAGGTAGGACACGCCGCCGGTGGTGCCCAGGCTCATTTGTTCGAACATGTCGTTATTACCCCCCAGGTACTGGCGGACATCGAATCCGACCGCGCCAAACAAGGCAAGACCTGGCGCCACGGGCAGAGTGCCCTGAACCCCCGCGCCCAGGGTCATAAAGGAGTCCCGTTCCTTGGCGGAAACAGAGTTGGGGGAAACTATCGGCAGGTTGCCCAGACCGGGCACCCGCGGGGTGGCACCCTCGCTCAGGCCAGCGTTGATATTGGAATCGAATCCCAGGCCAGCCTCCAGATGGAACCTGGCCGTGGGCTGGTAACGGGATTCCCGTGCCCGGATGGCGTCCAGGAAGCGTTCAATGGCAATTTTCTGGTTACCCTTGGCAACGGGTATCAATGCCTCGAATTCGTCGCGCGCGCGCTGATCCTCGCCCAGGATGAAGTAGCCGCGGGCCAGTTGGAACCGGGCATCGTCGTTGTCGGGAAACAACAGAATGTAGCGCTCCAGAGCCAGAACGCCCTCACCGGGGTGTCCGGCATCCATGGCCGCGATACCGTAAAAGAAATCAAAAGCAGGATCACCGAGTCGATCGAGGTGTCCTCGTCACAACTGGTAAGCCTCCTTGGGCTTGCTTTGTTCCAGCAATGCGCGGATATCGTCCGCGGGTGCAGCCCAGGTCAATGAAACGGGCAGCAGCAGGCAGGCAATGGCGACCTGGTGTTTAAGTTTCAACATATTGTTTCCTCCCTGAACCGGATTTTCCATGATCGCCAGAATCCATGGCCTACTGCCTGTTGTGTCAAGCAAAAACCCGCGACAGCGCGGTTTCCAGCGTCGCCACCGTGCGATCGACGGCGTAGAGCTTGTCCAGCCCGAAGAGGCCAACCCGGAAGCTGCGGAAATCGGCCGGTTCGTCGCACTGCAAAGGCACGCCGACGGCGGTTTGCAGGCCCTGGGCAATGAATTTTTTCGCTGACTGTATCTCCGGGTCGTCGGTGTAGCTCACCACCACGCCGGGGGCCGCGAAACCCGGCGCGGCAACGCTCTTGAAACCGCGTGCGGCGAGCAATGCGCGAACCCGCTCACCGAGTTCGATTTGCGCCGCGCGCAATTTCTCGAAGCCATGGCCTTCGGCCTCCAACATCACCTTGCGCAAGGCGACGAGCGCGTCGGTCGGCAGCGTGGCGTGATAGGCATGGCCGCCCTTTTCGTAGGCCTGCATGATCTGCAGCCACTTCTTGAGATCGGCGGCATAACTGGTGCTGGTCGTGGCATCGATGCGCGAGAGCGCCTCCGCACCGAGGCAAACCAGCGCGCCGCAGGGTGGCCCACTCCAGCCCTTCTGCGGCGCGGTGACCAGGATGTCGATGCCAATGTCGGCCATATCGACCCAGAGCGCGCCGGAAGCCACGCAGTCGAGCACGAACATGCCGCCGACCGCATGCACCGCATCCGCCACGGCGCGCAGATAATCGTCCGGCAACAGTATGCCGGAGGCGGTTTCGACATGCGGGGCGAACACCAGATCGGGCCGCTCGGCGCGGATCGTCGCCACCACTTCCTCGATCGGCGCGGGAGCAAAGGGAGACTGCGCTGCGTCGGCAATGCGCCGGGCCTTCAGCACCGTGGTCGAAGCCGGGATCGAACCCATCTCGAAGATCTGGCTCCAGCGAAAGCTGAACCAGCCGTTGCGAATCACCAGACACTTCTTGCCGGTGGCGAACTGGCGCGCCACCGCTTCCATGCCGAAGGTGCCGCCCCCCGGTACGATCACCGCGGCTTCGGCATGATAGACATCCTTGAGGATGCGTGAAATGTCGCGCATCACGCCCTGAAAAGCGGCGGACATATGGTTCAGCGAGCGGTCGGTATAAACAACCGAATATTCGAGCAATCCATCGGGATCGACATTGGACAGCAGACCTGGCACCTTGGGCTCCTCGGGTTTCGTTGTTGGGGCCGAAAGCCTAGCACAGCCGCCTGCAAAAGTCGGCGCTGGCGGGACGGCGCCAGGGCCGGAGCATCAAATTTCCCGTAGATGGAGCGCAGTAGCGATATGAGCGGGATTGTAGGCGGCGGTCTTGAGTTTTCTGGGCAAGCTGATCGAGCGCGATTTATCGGCGCGGAACAGATTCAAGGCGAGGCGTCGCA
>JAUXWU010000050.1 GCA_030680085.1 Rhodocyclaceae bacterium
CTCGACGCGGTTTTGTTCTACGTCTTCTTCGAGGCTTCGCTGATCCCGATGTACATCATCATCGGTGTCTGGGGCGGTCATAACCGCGTCTATGCGGCCTTCAAGTTCTTCCTCTACACGCTGCTTGGCTCGTTGCTGATGCTGATCGCGCTGATCTATCTGTTCCTCTCTTCGGGTGGCAGCTTCAACCTGCTGGAGTGGCATCAGTTGCGCATCGACATGACGCCGCAGATATTGATTTTCCTCGCCTTCCTGGTCGCCTTTGCCGTCAAGGTGCCGATGTGGCCGGTGCATACCTGGTTGCCGGACGCCCACGTCGAGGCGCCGACAGGCGGCTCGGTGGTGCTGGCGGCGATCATGCTGAAACTCGGCGCCTATGGTTTCTTGCGGTTCTCCTTGCCCATCGCGCCCGATGCCAGCCAGTATCTGGCGCCGATGATGATTGCGCTCTCCCTGATTGCCGTCGTCTACATCGGCTTTGTGGCGCTGGTACAGACCGACATGAAGAAGCTGATCGCCTATTCCTCGATCTCGCACATGGGTTTTGTCACCCTCGGTTTCTTCATCTTCAACCAGATCGGCGTCGAGGGCGCCCTGGTGCAGATGATCTCCCACGGCTTCATTTCCGCCGCGATGTTCCTCTGCGTCGGTGTCATGTATGACCGCATGCACTCGCGCAACATCGCCGACTACGGCGGCGTGGTGAATACCATGCCGAAGTTCGCCGCCTTCTTCATGCTCTTCGCCATGGCCAATGCCGGGCTGCCCGCCACCTCGGGTTTTGTCGGCGAGTTCATGGTGATCCTGGGCGCCATCAAGTTCAACTTCTGGGTCGGCTTTGCCGCTGCGACAACGTTGGTACTGGGCGCCGCCTACACGCTGTGGATGTACAAGCGCGTGGTCTTCGGCGCGGTGGCCAACAGCCATGTGGCCGAACTGACCGATATCAACAACCGGGAATTCCTTTTCCTGGCGCTGCTGGCGTTCTGCGTGCTGGCCATGGGCATTTACCCCTATCCATTCACTGAAGTGATGCATGCCTCGGTGGACAACCTGCTCAAGCATGTGGCTGTGAGCAAGCTGTAGTTAACATTTGCGGCGACCAGACAAGCGATGCTCAAGAATTTTGTAATGCCCGATTTCTACCCGGCCGCGCCGGAGATCTTCCTGTTGACGATGGCCTGCGTCATCCTGCTGGTGGATGTCTTCCTCGGCAACGGCAAGCGCTGGATTACTGCCGCGCTGACGATCATCACCCTGGTTGGTTGCGCGTTGATCACCTACTTGACCATGGACGGCCAGGTGGTGCTGACCTTCAGCAACATGTTCGTCGACGATCTGCTCGCCGACTTCCTCAAGCTGCTGGTTTATCTGGCGGTGATTTTCGTGGTGGTCTACAGCCGGGGCTACCTGGTGGCGCGCCAGCTCGATAAAGGGGAGTACTACGTCCTGGTGCTGTTCGCCACGCTGGGCATGATGGTGATGATCTCGGCGGCGCACTTCCTGTCCCTCTACCTCGGCCTGGAACTGATGTCGCTGTCGCTGTATGCCCTGGTGGCGATTGATCGCAACAGCGCGCGCGCCACCGAGGCGGCGATGAAGTATTTCATTCTCGGCTCGCTGGCGTCCGGCCTGCTGCTCTACGGCATGTCGATGGTCTATGGCGCGACCGGCACGCTCGAAATCGGCGGCGTCGCTCAGGCCCTGCATCTGGGCGTTGCCAACAAGACCGTGCTGGTATTCGGCCTGGTCTTCATCGTCTCCGGTATCGCCTTCAAATTGGGCGCCGTGCCTTTCCACATGTGGGTGCCCGACGTCTATCACGGCGCGCCGACCCCCATCACGCTGCTGATCGCTTCGGCGCCAAAACTGGCCGCCTTTGCCCTGGCGATGCGCATCCTGGTGTATGGCCTGTTCGAACTGGCCGAGCACTGGCAGTCGATGTTGATGATCCTGGCGGTGTTGTCCATCGCGCTGGGCAACCTGGCGGCGATTGCGCAGACCAACATCAAGCGCATGCTGGCCTATTCGGCGATTGCCCACATGGGTTTCATGCTGCTCGCCCTGATGAGCGGCGTGGTCGGCCCCGACCGGCACTACGCCCTGAACGCCTACAGCTCGGCGATGTATTACGCCGTGGCCTATGTGATCATGTCGCTGGCTTCCTTTGGCATGGTGCTGCTGCTGTCGCGCGCCGGCCACGAGGCCGAGCATCTGGAAGATTTCAAGGGCCTGAACCAGCGCAGCCCGTGGTTCGCCGCCGTGATGATGGTCACCATGCTCTCGATGGCCGGCGTGCCCTTCTTTGTTGGCTTCTTCGCCAAATTCTCCGTGCTGATCGCCGCCATTGATGCCGGCTACATTGCCGTCGCCGTCTTCGCCGTGATGTTCTCGCTGATCGGGGCCTTCTACTATTTGCGCGTGATCAAACTGATGTATTTCGATGCGCCGGTCGACGCCGCGCCCATCGTCGCCAGCCTCGACATGCGTTTCCTGCTGTCTTTGAATGGCATTGCGATCGCCCTGTTCGGCCTGTTCCCGAACGCGCTGATGTCGCTGTGCACCTACGCACTGCTGCGCTCGCTGTAGGCTGACCCGCCGCAGTGGGTCTGCGGCACTCAAGTTGTTGCCCCGGCGGCCGTTATGCCGTAAATGTAAAACGGCCTGCAATTTGAAAACTATTCCCTTCGCCAGCAACTGGAAGCGCTGCTCAATGAAGCGCGGCGGAACGAAGACAAGATGCGGCGTTTCGACCAGTTGGAGCGCAGCCTGATTGGCGCGCGTTCGCTGACGGAATTGCTGCATGTTTTGCTGGTGGATTACAAGGCGGCATTCGATATCGAATTCGTCACGCTCGCACTGCTTGACAGGGAATATGAGGCGGCGCGCATTCTTGAGGCGAGCACGGGCAGCGCGCCACCGCCAGCCGCTGGCCTGCATGTTTCTCGACATCGACAAGTTCAAGCGCATCAACGACAGTTACGGCCACCAAAGCGGCGACGTGGTCTTGCGTGGCGTGGCCGATGTCATTCAGGCGCAACTGCGGACCAGCGACACCATTGCCCGTTACGGTGGCGAAGAGTTCGTCGTGCTGCTGCCGCAGACCGCCGCCTTGCATGCACAGGAAATCGCCGAGCGCATCCGTGTCGCCGTGGCGGCCCAGCCATTTCGGTCGCAATCCGACCAGGCAGTGCCCGTCACGATCTCGATCGGCCTCGCCATGCTGCCGCTGGATGCGGCAGCCAGCGAGCCCGCTGTCCAGGCGGAAATGCTCATCGCCGCCGCCGACCGGGCGCTGTACCAGGCCAAGCATGGCGGGCGCAACCGCGTGGTCAGCGATTTTGTCTGTCCGGCGCGGAGCGAACGCGAGACGTGGCAGGGCAGGGCAGCGCAATGGCTATCAAGCGTGCAACGCCATTTCCGCAGCGCATTGGCGCACACAGCCCGATAAGTGCGCCGTCCTGCCAGCGCCGACTTTTACGCCCGCTGTCGCGGGCATTAGCCTGCTCTGAAACTTCGTTTCGCTCCGTTTTGCCAGAGTTGCCCCAGCCTGAAAACCGCGGTTGAACCCCGGGCGGAAACGCTATGAAACAAACTGAAACGCAGCGATGCGGGCGAGACATTGCGCCGTTACCGCCCGCTGTGATGATGCGCATCCCGAAACCCTTTATTAAGGATGCGCCCGATGAGATTTTTTCGAATGACAAACGCCGCCGCGGCGGGAGTGGCTTTGCTGATTTTTGCCACTGGCCAGGCTGCGGCGGATGAGGACATGCCGGCCACCCCAAGCGCTGGCCTGCATGGCAGCGTCGGTTTGGGCGTGGGTGTGAGGCCCGAGTATGAAGGGGCGAAGGACCGCAAAACGGCGCTCATGCCGAATATCAATCTCTTCTACGGCGACACCCTCTTCCTCACCAACATGACGGCGGGCGCCAATCTGTTCAAACACAGCACGGCGCAGGGCCTCAATATCACCGCTGGCCCGCTGCTGGCCCTGCGCCGCGGCCGCGACCAGGATGACAATGACGCGCTGAGAGGGCTGGGGGATATTGATCCGGCTCTTGACGCAGGCGGTTTTGTTCGCTTCCGCAAGCAAGGCTGGCAGGCGTCTGTCGATGTCAGGCAGAACCTCACCAACACCGATCAGGGCGCGACGGTGAATTTCTCCGCCGGTTATGGCATGCCTCTCAGCCCCAGGCTGCGCTTGCGTACCAATCTCGACACCACCTGGGCATCAGCGGATTACATGAAAACCTTCTTCGGCATTGACGCCCTCCAATCGGCACAGTCGGGCATCGCCCAATATGCAGCCGGTTCGGGCTTCAAACATGTCGGTGCAAGCCTGATGGCTGACTATTCGATAAACCGCGAGTGGGCAGGCTTTGCCTCGCTTCGTTACAAGCGGCTGCTGGGTGACGCGGCCGCCAGCCCCATCGTGGCGAATCTCGGGGACAAAGATCAGGTCTCGGCCAGTATCGGCATCAAGTACCGTTTCTGACAGGGGATATTGCATGAACGACAAACTCTCCCGCTTTGGCCTGTATGCCGTCGCCGCCATCGCCCTGGTCTTCGGTCTTGCCACCATCGTCTCTGGCGGCAAGGTGCTGTTCGGTGGCGAGGCGGCGCGCGCGGCGGCGGGTAACTATGTGCCCTTCGTCGTCTGGTTCAACTTCCTTGCCGGATTCGCCTACGTCGCGGCGGCAACCGGCCTGGCGACCGGGCAAGCCTGGGCGGCGCACCTGGCGCTGGCCATCGCGGTCGCCACGGCCTTGGTGTTTCTCGTCTTCGGCCTGTTCGTCCTGGGCGGTGCGCCGTTCGAGTCGCGCACGATCGGCGCCATGACGCTGCGCACGGCGCTGTGGGCGGGCATCGCCTGGTTTGCCTGGTGCCGGGTCGGCGCGCGCTGCGTTCGCTGAACAATTGCGCTGCCAGCGTAATCAGTGGCTCGGCGCGCTGGCTCTTGCCGCTGTCCTGGCCGGCTGCGGCATGATCTTTCCGTTCAGTGACGCGCCGCGCGTTGTCACACTGCGTTACCGAAATCTTTGGCGCGACCGTTAGAGATAGCCGACAATCCGCCCGTCCCTGCCAATCGGAGAAGCGATGATGAAACTACCCTTTAACCGAAGCCTCGGCTTCATCCTCGCCGGTGTTGTGTTGCTTGCCGGACTGGTTTGGGTCGTCATGCGCAGCGGGCCGCTGGCGCCGATCCGGGTCACCGTTACGACGGTGGGCCGCGTCGACGTCGCGCCCATTCTGTTCGGTATCGGCGTTGTCGAGGCGCGGCGCGGCTATCTGGTGGGGCCCACCGTCGCCGGTCGTGTCAAACAGGTCAATGTCGATGTGGGCGACGTGGTTCGTGCCGGTCAGTTGCTGGCGGAGATGGAGCCGGTCGACCTCGATCAACGACTGGCGTCGTCCGCCGCCGCCGCCATACGGGCGAAGAGTGCCGTCGATACGGCGCAGGCGCAACTGGCGGATAGCCTGAGTCGGCATAAAGTGGCCATCGCCAATGCGCGCCGCTATGACGATCTCGGCCGCCAGGGTTTCGTCAGTGCCAGTGTGACCGAAGGCAAAACGCAAGAGGAGAAATCCGCCGAGGCCCAGGTCGCGGCGGCTGGCGCCACGGTGGCCGGCGCCCAACAGGATTTGCGGCGACTGAACGCCGAACGGGAAGCCGTTGGCGCGCAGCGCGCCAACATTCGCGTATTGGCGCCCACCGACGGCGTCGTGACGTCGCGCGATGCCGAGCCGGGTTCCACGGTTGTCGCCGGACAGGGGGTGGTGAAACTCATCGCGCCCGACAGCCTGTGGATCAAGACGCGACTGGATCAGAATCGCTCCGCCGGCTTGCAGCCAGGCCTTCCGGCCGAGATTGCCTTGCGCTCCCGCCCCGGTTCGCTCATGCCAGGCGTCGTTGCGCGTATCGAACTGGTGAGCGACAGCGTGACCGAGGAACGCATCGCGCAGGTGGCTTTTGCCACGCTTCCTGCCGGCGTATCGGTCGGTGAGATGGCCGAAGTGACCTTGCGGCCTCCAGCGGTGAAAAATGTTCTCGCCCTGCCCAACGCCGCGCTGCGCACCCGCGGCGGCAAGACCGGCGTCTGGTTGTACAGCGGCGATAGCCTGACTTTTGCGGCGGTGAAATCGGGGGTGACCGGCGTCGACGGCAAGCTGCAAATCCTGGAGGGGCTCAAGGAGGGCGACACGGTTATCGTGCATAGCGAGCGGGACGTCGATGAGCGCAGTCGCATCAAGGTGGTATCCGCACTCGTGGCGGCGGGTTCGTGAGCCGGTCATGATCAACCTCGCCGGCCGCGACATTCTGCATTCCTGTGGAAAGTTCGTCCTGACCGGGATGGGCCTCGGCTTGCTGATCGGCGTCACGCTGACCATGGCCGGCGTCTATCGCGGCATGGTGGACGACGCCAAGGTCCTGCTGACCAACAGCGGTGCCGATTTGTGGGTGGTGCAAAAAGACACCCAGGGACCTTACGCCGAGTCATCCAGCATCAAGGACGATATCTATCGGCAGATTCTCGGTCTGGCCGGGGTGGCACGGGCGGCCAACGTGACTTATCTGACCATGCAGGTACGGCATGGCAACAAGGACGAGCGCACCATGGTGGTCGGCTTCGAACCGGATCAGCCGGGCGAGCCTGGCTATCTGGTGGCCGGCCGGCGCCTGGTGCGCGGCCACTATGAAGCCATCGCCGACGTCAAAACCGGCTTTCGACTGGGCGACCAGATTCGCATTCGGCGGCACGACTACGAGGTGGTCGGCCTGACGCGCCGCATGGTGTCCTCGGGCGGCGATCCCATGGTGTTCATTCCGCTCAAGGATGCCCAGGAAGCGCAGTTTCTCAAGGACAACGACGCCATCATCGGCGACCGCGCGCGCACCGCCGCCAACCCCGCGCTCAATCGTCCCGGCGTGCCCGGCTTGCTGGATGCGATCAATGCCTCGCAGTCCAGCAATCGCAATGTGAACGCGGTGCTGGTGCGAGTCGCCGCAGGCACCGCGCCGGATTCCGTGGCGCGGGAGATTCGCCGCTGGAAACATCTGGAAGCCTACACCCGCGCACAAATGGAAGACATCCTGATCGCCAAGCTGATCGCTACGGCGGCCAAGCAGATTGGCATGTTTCTGGTGATTCTGGTGATCGTCAGCGCGGCCATCGTCGCCTTCATCATCTACACTATGACCCTGGGCAAGATTCGCGAGATTGCGGTGCTGAAACTGATCGGCACCCACAACCGCACCATCGCCAGCATGATCCTGCAACAGGCAATGGGGCTCGGACTGATCGGCTTTGTGGTCGGCAAAATCGCGGCGACGCTCTGGGCGCCCGCGTTCCCGAAATTCGTGCTGCTCGAACCGGCCGACGCGATCAGCGGCTTCGTGATCGTGATGGTGGTCTGTGCGCTGGCCAGCACCCTGGCGATCCACGCGGCGCTGAAGATCGATCCGGCCACGGCGATTGGCGGCTGATAATGAATAAAGGCATTCATATCGAAGGCTTGAGCAAACGCTACGGCACAGGCGATACCGCCGTCGATGCGCTCAAGGACGTGAACATGAGCGTCGCCCCCGGCGAAGTCGTTGGCCTGGTGGGCCCGAGCGGTTCCGGCAAGACCACCTTGCTCAAGTGCCTGGGAGCGGTCATCGAACCCACGCGCGGACGCATGACGCTGGGCGGCGAGGTCATTTACGAGCAGGGCTGGAAGATACCCGACCTGCGCAGCTTGCGTCGCGACCGCATCGGCTTCGTGTTTCAGGCGCCCTACCTGATTCCATTTCTCGACGTCACCGACAATGTGGCGCTGTTGCCCATGCTGGCCGGCCGACCGAATCGCGAGTCGCGGGCGCGGGCGCTGGAGCTCTTGCAGGCGCTCGACGTGGCGCATCGGGCCAGGGCACAAACCGCGGAGCTCTCCGGTGGCGAGCAGCAGCGGGTATCGATCGCCCGCGCACTCGCCAATCGGCCCCCGGTCATTCTCGCCGACGAACCCACCGCGCCGCTGGATAGCGAACGGGCACTGGCGGTCATGCGCATCCTCAACCAGATGGCGAGCCAGTACCAGACCGCGATCATTGTCGTTACCCACGACGAGAAGATCATCCCCACCTTCAAACGCATCTATCATATTCGCGACGGCCGGACGGTGGAAGAGGCCGGCGAAGGGCGAGAGATTTAGCAGTTGCGCCGTCCCGCCAGCGCCGACTTTTAGCCGCTGTGTTGAGCGATAATCACGTCCCGCTCAACGCATAAAACCCCCAATGTCCATCCAGTGGTTCCCCGGCCACATGACCTCGGCGCGCAAGAAGGCTGCCGAGACCATGGCGCGCACCGACGTGGTCATCGAAGTGCTCGATGCCCGCCTGCCCGAAGCGAGCAGCAATCCGATGATCCGCGAACTGCGCCTCGCGCGCCAGCGGCCCTGTCTCAAGCTGTTGAACAAGGCCGACCTCGCCGATCCGGTCGTGACGCAGGCCTGGCTCGACCACTACAGCCGCCAGCCGGGTGTGAAGGCGGTCGCCATCTCGTGCAAGAAGCCAGGCGACGCCGCCCGTGTGCCGGCGCTCTGCCAACTGCTTGCGCCGCACCGCGACGACAACGTGAAGCCGCTGCGCATGATGATCATGGGCATTCCCAACGTCGGCAAATCGACGCTGATGAACGCGCTGTTGAAACGTCGCATCGCGGCCGTCGGCGACGAGCCGGCCGTGACCAAGAGCCAGCAGAGCTTCGATCTCTCGCGGCGTCAGACCATCATCGATACGCCGGGCCTGATGTGGCCGAAGATTGAACACGATGAAGATGGTTTCATGCTCGCCGCCAGCCACGCCATCGGCCGCAACGCGGTGATCGATGCCGACGTGGCCATCTTTCTCGCCGGTATTTTGCTGGCCCGTTATCCCATGCTGCTGGCGACGCGCTACAAAATGGATGTCGCGGCGATGGATGCCGTCGCTGTTCTGGAGACCGTCGCCAAAAAACGCGGCTGCATCTTCAAGGGCCGGGGCGGCGAACTCGACCTGGAAAAAGCCGCGATGATCCTGCTGACCGACTATCGTAGCGGCGCACTGGGGCGCATCAGCCTCGAAACCCCCGCATCGCGCGCGGCAATGCTCGCACAGGCCGCGCCGCCCGCAGATGATCCGCCCGCGGACGAACCGGAACCCGCCTGATGGAAGCGCGCATCACCGAACTGGAGGTCAAGCTGGCCTTTGCAGAAGACCTGCTCGAAACGCTCAACCGCACCGTTTATCGCCAGCAGGAACAGATCAACCAGTTGCAGCACGAGCTGCGCACGCTGCGCCAGCAGATGCTGCAAGCGCAGCCTGCCGAACAACGCAACCTGCTCGACGAAATTCCACCCCACTACTGAACATGCTGCCGCCCATTACACACCGCATTGCCACGGAACTCGGCGTCCGTCCCGCCCAGGTGATAGCCGCCGTCCAGTTGCTCGACGAGGGCGCGACCGTGCCCTTCATCGCCCGCTACCGCACGGAAGTGACCGACAATCTCGACGACACCCACCTGCGCACGCTCGAAGAGCGGCTCGGCTATCTGCGCGAACTCGAAGAGCGGCGCGCGGCGATCCTCGCCAACATCGACGAACAAGGCAAGCTCACGCCAGAACTGAAGGGCGAGATCGAGAACGCCGAGACCAAGCAGCGCCTCGAAGACCTTTATCTGCCCTACAAGCAGAAGCGCCGCACCAAGGCGCAGATCGCCCGCGAGGCGGGGCTGGAGCCGCTGGCCGATGCGCTGTTCAACGATCCGACATTGCACCCCGATGTCGAAGCGGCGCGCTATGTGAATCTGGAAAAAGAACCCCCCGAAAAGCATGTGCCCGACGTAAAGGCCGCGCTCGAAGGCGCGCGGCAGATCCTGATGGAACGCTTTGCCGAGGATGCGGCGCTGCTGGAAAAGCTGCGCAATTACCTCAACGAACATGGGCTGATCGTTGCCACCGTCGTCGCGGGCAAGGAAAACGAGGGAGCCAAGTTCCGCGACTGGTTCGACTTCCGCGAGGCGCTCAAAACGGTGCCTTCGCATCGCGCGCTGGCGATGTTCCGTGGTCGCAACGAGGACATCCTGCGTGTAGCGCTCAAGACCGAGGCCGAACTGCGCGACCCGCCCGAGCCTTCCCCCTGTATCGCCATGGTCGCGGGCCATGTCGGCATCCGGGATCGGGGCCGCGCGGCCGATGCGTGGCTGGCAGAGACCGCGCGCTGGGCCTGGCTGGTCAAGCTCTCGCTGCATCTCGAAACCGAGCTGATGGGAGCATTGCGCGAACGCGCCGAGGCCGAGGCGATCCGTGTTTTTGCGCGCAACCTGCACGATCTGCTGCTCGCCGCACCGGCCGGGCCGAAGACGGTGATCGGTCTCGATCCGGGTATCCGCACCGGCGTCAAGGCCGCCGTCGTCGATGCCACCGGCAAGCTGCTGGAAACCGCCACGCTCTACCCGCACGAACCGCGCCGCGACTGGGAAGGCAGCCTCCATGCGCTGCACCGCATGGCGCAAAAGCATGGCGCGGCACTGATCAGTATTGGCAACGGCACGGCCAGCCGCGAAACCGACAAACTGGCGGGCGACCTGATGAAACGGCACCCGGAACTGAAGCTGACCAAAATCGTGGTGTCGGAGGCCGGTGCATCGGTGTATTCAGCCTCGGAACTGGCCGCGCGCGAATTTCCCGATCTCGATGTCACCCTGCGCGGGGCCGTCTCAATCGCCCGCCGCCTGCAAGACCCGCTGGCGGAACTGGTCAAGATCGATCCCAAGAGCATCGGCGTCGGCCAGTACCAGCACGATGTCAATCAGAGCAAGCTCGCGCGGAGCCTCGATGCCGTAGTCGAAGACTGCGTGAATTCGGTTGGCGTCGATGTGAATACCGCTTCGGCGGCGCTCCTGGCCCGCATCTCGGGCTTGAACGGCACGCTCGCCGCCAATATCGTCAGTCACCGTGACAGCAATGGCGCCTTTGCTTCGCGTGCCGAATTGAAGAAAGTGCCGCGCCTCGGCGACAAGACCTTCGAGCTGGCGGCAGGATTTTTGCGCATCAACGGCGGAGACAATCCGCTCGACGCCTCGGCCGTGCACCCCGAGGCTTACCCGGTGGTGGAACGCATTCTCGCTGACATCAAAAAAGGCGTGCAGGAACTGCTGGGCGACGGCCGCGCGGTGCGTGCCCTGAATGCCGAGAAATACACCGATGCGCGCTTCGGTCTGCCCACCGTGCAGGACATCCTCAAGGAACTCGAAAAGCCCGGCCGCGACCCGCGCCCGGAATTCAAGGCTGCGTCATTCCGCGAGGGCGTCGAGTCACTCAAAGACCTGGAGCCGGGCATGCAGCTCGAAGGCGTGATCACCAACGTCACCAACTTTGGCGCCTTTGTCGACATCGGCGTGCATCAGGACGGCCTGGTGCATATCTCGGCGCTTGCCAATACCTTCGTCAAAGACCCGCACACCGTTGTCAAAGCCGGGGACGTGGTGAAGGTGAAGGTGCTGGAAGTCGATCTTCCCAGGAAACGCATCGCCCTTACCATGCGCCTGACAGACGACGTGGCGCGGAAGACGTCGCCGCAACCAAAAGTCGGCGCTGGCAGATTGTTGGGCGTCCCGCCCGCGCCAAAAGTCGGCGCTGGCAGGACGGCGTCAGCCGGGTCGCCGCGTCCTTCACAACGCCAACCCGAGCCGACAGGGACAATGGCGGCTGCGTTTGAAAAGCTGAAACGGTAGCAGGGGGTAAGCGCCCAAACATCAAGCATCGTCGGCGAGTGCGTAGCTCGTGCTGCGCCCGCCGGAAGCTGATTTCTTCAACACCCCGCGCGCCATCAAGTCATTGATGTCGCGCAGCGCGGTATCCGGCGAGCATTTCGCAACCGCTGCCCACTTGCTGCTGGTGAGCGTGCCGTCAAACCCATCCAGCAACCGGTTGATCAGTTTGATCTGCCGTTCGTTCAAGGGCGTTCCCGCCCATTGCCGCCAGAAACGAGCTTTCGTCAGCACCGCCGACAAGCTGACTTCCGCGCCCTGCATCGCCCGCAGCAGACAACCGAGAAACCATTCAATCCAGGCGGTGACGGCAAGTCCCCCGTGCTGATTGGCGCCAGGCCGCTGTATCCGGTGGGAAACATTGCGGCATGCCAAGCAAGCAGGCGTTCGGTTGTCAGCAAATTTTCATGATGACCGGTGGCGTCCAGCACCATGTCGACAACGCCATCGACATGGCGATCCGCCGGCGCAAGCGCGCTCACCTCCACGCCAAGTCGTCGCGCCAGGGAGGAGCGTACCGTATCCGGGTTGAGTCGTTCGCCTTCGATTTCGCTCGTCTTGAGTACGTCCTCGGTCAATACCTGTAGCGTGGCCTGGTCCCGCAAGCCGAGTCCGATATCGCGCATCCGCCCCAACAACTGGCCCTGTGCCAGATGAACCTCCGCAAGCAGACCGGCCAAACGCTGGCTGTCGTAACGCCAACGAGGCCAGTCCGGCTGCTGCCAGATGTAGGTATTATTTCCGCTATTCATGCGGAGATTGTGAGGTCTATTCTCCGCAAGGTCAAGCTAAACACCGCAGATAATGCGGCGTTTAGCTTGCGCAATCTCCGCAAATCGGAGCAAAGAGGAGTTTCAGAGCAGGCTAATGCCCGCGTTATGCCGAAACTAAAAGTCGGCGCTGGCGGGCGGTGCAGGGCGCGCGAACAGGGCCGGCGCATGAAAAATCGTTCACGATCAGTAGTTTATGACGGGGGGCTTGTAAACTCTGCTGAAATCGCGTCCACTCTTGCTTTTTGGAAGGGTGAGGGATGGACAGGAAAGCTGGGATAGCGGGACTGATCGAGCGCTTTGCCGACCTTCCGGATGCGCGGGTAGAAGGGCGGACGGACCACAATCTGCTGGACATTGTTGTGCTGGCCTTGTGCGCGGTGATGTCCGGGGCGGAAGGCTGGGACGACATCGAGGACTGGGGGCGCCAGACGGCGATCGCCGCGCAGATTACCGAGGGTGGTGGCGACCCCGCCGACAGTCGCCGCATTCTCCATGCCGTCCGTGCCCACTGGGGAATCGAAAACGGCTTGCACTGGTGTCTCGATGTCACCTTCGGCGAAGATGCCAGCCAGATCCGATTGCGAAACGCCGCACAAAACTTCTCCTTCCTGCGACGCCTCGCCTTGAATCTGTTCCGCGCCGATAAATCGCGCTCGATCAGCTTGCCCAGAAAACTCAAGACCGCCGCCTACAATCCCGCTCATATCGCTACTGCGCTCCATCTA
>JAUXWU010000051.1 GCA_030680085.1 Rhodocyclaceae bacterium
CGGCTGCCGCGCCCGCAGCCGCATCAGTAGCGGCTGCATCATGATCGCGTCGCCGATCCAGGACGGCGCGACAATCAGGATTCTGCCGGGAAGCCGGTTAATGGTGTCCCTGCGGTTTCGGGCCGGTGAAGCGGTAGGTTGTGCCGCAATAGGGGCAGGTGGCTTCATCGTGCTTGACTACGTCGAGATAGACGCGCGGATGGCGTGCCCATAACGGTGCATCGGGGCGCGGACAGGCGAGCGGCAGGTCGTGAGCCGTGATGTCGACTTCGCGGGCGGTGTCGGTGGCGTTCATGGCAATCCTCGATTAAACATAGCTCAGCCAGTTGGCGCGGGCCGGCACGCGGCCGTTGACCACGTCGAAGTAGAGGCTCTGGAGTTTGGTGGTGAGCGGGCCGCGGCAACCGGCACCGATTTGGCGGCCGTCGAGTTCGCGGATCGGCGTGACTTCGGCCGCCGTGCCGGTGAAAAAGGCTTCGTCGGCAATGTAGATGTCGTCGCGCGTCAGGCGCTTGGCGATGACCTGGTAGCCGAGTTCATCCGCCAGCGCGATGATGGTGGCGCGGGTGATGCCGGAGAGCGCCGAGGCGATCTCGGGTTCGTAAATCTTGTCGTCTTTGATGACAAACAGGTTCTCGCCCGCACCTTCGGCCACGAAACCATCGACGTCGAGCAGCAAGGCTTCATCGTAGCCGTGCTCGGTGGCTTCCATGTTGGCGAGGATCGAGTTGGCGTAGGTGGCGGAAAACTTGGCGCGCGGCATGTTGACGTTCACGTGGTGGCGGGCGTAGCTCGACGTCTTGACGCGAATGCCCTTTTCCATGCCGTCCTCGCCGAGGTAAGCGCCCCAGGGCCAGGCGGCGATGGCGACGTGGGTTTTGGCGCCCTTCGGCGAGACGCCCATTTTTTCGGAGCCGTAAAAGGCGATCGGGCGGATATAGGCCGATTCGAGATTGTTGGCGCGCACGACTTCCTTTTGCGCTTCCATCAAGGTCTCTTTGTCGTATGGCATCGGCATGCGGTAGATGTGCGCCGAGTTGAACAGGCGGTCGGTGTGTTCCTTGAGCTTGAAGATGGCCGTGCCGGAGTCGGTCTGGTAGGCGCGCACGCCCTCGAACACGGCGAGGCCGTAATGCAGCGAATGGGTCAGCACATGGGTGGTGGCTTCGCGCCACGGCACGAGTTGGCCATCCTGCCAGATGAAGCCGTCGCGATCGGACATGGACATCTTGTTTTCTCCAGCGTTTTAATGATGATCGGCGATTTTATCGGAATTGCACCGCTAAAATCGCGCCCCTGGAGGTAATTCGCCACTATGGCTAAGATCATTGTCGGCATGTCCGGCGGCGTCGATTCATCGGTGGCCGCGCTGTTGTTGAAACGCCAGGGTCACGAGGTCATCGGCCTGTTCATGAAAAACTGGGAAGGCGATGACACGGACGAATACTGCTCGTCGCGCCAGGATCTGCTCGACGCGGCCGCCGCCGCCGACGCCATCGGCATCGAACTGGAAGCCGTCAATTTCGCCGCCGCATATCGCGAGCGCGTGTTCGCCAATTTTTTGGCCGAATACCAGGCCGGTCGCACGCCGAATCCCGACGTGTTGTGCAATTCCGAGATCAAGTTCAAGGCCTTCCTCGATCATGCCATGCGCCTGGGCGCCGACCAGATCGCCACGGGTCACTATGCCCAGGTGCGCGAATTTCTCGGTAAGTTCCAGTTGATGAAGGCCGAGGATGGCACGAAGGATCAGAGCTACTTCCTCTACCGCCTGAACCAGGCGCAACTGGCAAAGACGCTGTTTCCGGTCGGCCATCTTTACAAGCGCGAAGTACGCAAGATCGCGGCGGAAGCCGGCCTGCCCAACTGCGCCAAGAAGGATTCGACCGGCATTTGTTTCATCGGCGAACGGCCGTTCCGCGAGTTTCTGGCGCGTTACCTGCCGAAGCAGCCGGGAGAAATCCGCCGTCTCGATGATGATCGCGTCATTGGCCGGCATGAAGGCCTGGCCTATTACACGCTCGGCCAGCGCGAGGGATTGGGCATCGGCGGGGTGAAGGGCGCCGCCGAAGAGCCATGGTTTGTCGCCGCCAAGGACATGAAGCAGAACGTGCTCTACGCCGTGCAGGGACACGGCCATCCCGCCCTGCTGCGCGAGCGACTGACGGCGGGACAGTTGTCGTGGGTTTCCGGCTTGCCGCCGCACCCGCACTGGGTATATGCGGCCAAGACCCGCTATCGCATGCCGGATGCGGCTTGCGCGATCGAAGCGCTTGCCGAGGATCAGTGTGAAATTGCCTTTGCCGCGCCGCAATGGGCAGTCACGCCCGGTCAATCAGTAGTGCTTTACGAGTCGCAGGTCTGCCTGGGCGGCGGAGTAATTCTCTGAGCTAGCCCTGCGGTACGGTGTCAATGAACGACTGCCGCAGCATCAGCTTGGCGTAGTGCTTCGCCAGGTGCGGGTAGTCAGTGCGCCAGTCAATGTCGGGAAAGCGGAACACCAGATAGCCCAGCGTGCCGCCGAGGGCGATGTCGGCCAGCGTGATCGCCGTGCCGTGACACCAGGCATGCTCGCCCAGATCGTGGGCACAAGCCGCCAGGCCGAAACCAATCACCTTGCGCTGCCGCTCGATCCAGCTTGGGCTTCTTTCGCCGTCGGGACGCCGGTTTTCCATGACGATAGCGGCTGCCGCGTCGCAGATGCCGTCGCACAGGGCTTCCCAGCGGCGGATCAGCGTGCGTTCGCGGCCGGGCGGCGGAATCAGTCGATTGTTGGGGGCCAGGCTGTCGAGGTACTCGACGATCACGCGCGAATCGAACAGCGTGCCGCCGTCATCGAGAAGCAGCACCGGAATGCGGCACAGCGGATTGTGTTCGGCCAGGCCGCTGCCGTCGGCCCCCCCGTTGTCGATGACCAGTTCGTAATCGATCTTCTTTTCCGCGAGGACGATGCGCGTCTTGCGGACATAGGGGCTGGTGAGGGTGCCGAGCAGTTTCATGAAATTGTGCCGCTGAAGAGGGGAGCGGAAATTTTAACACTGCCCGGCCGAGCTTCAATAGCCAAAGGTTCTGACGCCATCGGCATCTTCAATGGTCAGCGGCCCGAACAGGGTGACCGAATCGGCCTTGGTCCACAAGCCGACATGCCCCGCCACGGCGGTCGCCGCCGTGTATACAAGACTATGCCGGTCGCCGGCCTGGCAGCGGATGGCGTGGCCGTCGATGGTCACGCTCAGGCGATACCAGATCTCCGTGGCGACCAGCATGTCCAGGGTTTTCCGCTCGATCCGTCGGCCGTTGACGAATTCAAACAATATGGCGTTGTCTTCGAGCGCGTTGATTCTGAACACGAAATAATTTGCGGCATTTTTGAGGCCGAAAATGACGCCCCCCGCCCGGTCGATGTTGCCGCTCTCCGGTTTGACATCCACCTGGATGCGGCCATTGCCCAGCGCGCCGTCCCTGGCAATCGCCAGCGGGAAGTAGTAATAGGCGCCGATGGTGTCGAGGAAGTCATGGTAGGCGCTGCCCAGGGCCTTGCCGACGAGCCCCGTGAGAGCACCCGATACAGGGCCTTGCGCGAACTGGCCGTTCTGGAACAGGCAGGTAGTGTTATCGACCGCGCGGCGCTGCCAGTGGCCGAGTTGGGTAAAAAATCCCTCCGGCTGATTCGCGTTCCACGGCCGCAGAAAGTCATACTCGCCTTCAAAGAACGCTTCGACGAGCGTGTCGACCGCGTCCTGCTCTGACAAGGTCATGTCGAGCAAGCGGCTGGAGGCCAGCAGTCTGCCGAGCTGATCCAGCCCTTCCTGAGTCGACGCCTGATCATGCCGGTTGAACGTGGCTTCCAGCAGATCGCCTTGCAGGGTGACCTGAAAGCCCAGCCGCTCCAGCACCGCGCCCAGAAACCGGATGCGTAGCGAGCGGCCGAAGTAGTTGCCGGCGCCGCCGGCAAATTGCAGGGAAACGTAGTTGTGATCCGCTTCGCTGCCGCACAGCGCGTCGATCGTCGCAAAGTGGTAGCCGAATTTTGCGCTGAAATTCATGTAGTCCCTGGACAGCAGGGCGTAGCTGTCGCCGCCGGGCGCGGGGCCGAGTTCCGAGGTGGCCAGGGACGCCATGATCGTCATGAAGCTGCCGGCATCGAAGTTGACGGTGCCGGCCCAGTTGATGCCCGGATGCGTGAAGCCCCGCCAGATGGCCTGCATCGGCAGCGATGCGATGGCGTCGGGCGGGATGGTCTTGCGTTTTGCCAGCCCGGTTGCCAGCCCGTCCTGCAACCCGCCGCCCAGGTCGATGGCATAGACGACCAGCGGGATGTGCGCGGTGATTTTTACCGCGGCACGGGTTCCTTCAGCCGCCGAAGAAATGCCGAACATTTCGCGCATGGCATGCTCATGACAAAAGCGGATCACATCGTGGAAGGTGCGGCAATGGTCGACGCTGAAGGACGGGGCATCGGCATGGGTCAGGTTGAGCGGGGAAATATGGTCCAGCATGGCCCTTAATTTGCTGTGCAGCGGACTGTCGACAATCAGTTTCTTGGTCGGCCGCATCCGGCCATCAAGCTGCTCGACCCGGCCGCGATAGACCGCCACCGGCGCCTCCGCCGCCAGGGTGACCAGCTCGCCATCGTGCAGAATTTTTGTGGCATTCCCGGCATTCACAATGGCGGGAACGCCGAATTCACGCGCCACCGAGGAAAGATGACTGGTGATGCTGCCCACGTCGGTGACGAGGCCGTTGATCCGCCCCATCACCGCTGCGTAGTTCGGCGAGGCGGTGCGGGTGACCAGGATGGCATGGTCCGGGATGGCGGACAGTTGCCGCTCGTCGGTTGCGATGTGAACCTGGCCGGCAGTGACGCCATATGACGCCGCGATGCCGCCGGGCAGGATGTTCTCCAGACCGGATAAATCCGCTGTCGGCAGTTCGCGCGGCTTGGGTTCCAGATGCAGCGGGCGGGTCTGGAGAAAGAACAATTGATTATCCGCGTCAATGGCCCATTCGATGTCCTGCGAGGTTTGGTAGTGGTCTTCAATCCGCACCGCGCCGGCGCATAACTCGTGCAGCGTCGCATCCGCCAGGGAGGGGCTGGTCTGCTGGGTCAGGCTGGTTTCTTCCAGGCGGGTGCCGCCTCCGGTGAGCGGTATCAACATCGCGGCTTTTTCCGCGATCTGCCGCTCGCTTATCTCCCCGGTATTTTTCTCGACCAGAAATGAATCCGCCGCCGCATCGCCGCCGACGAGTTGTTCGCCGAGGCCCCAGAGCGAACTGATTTTGACCTGAGTGGTGTCCAGCGTCGCCGGGTCGACGGTGTACATGACCCCGCTGGCCTGGGCATCCACCATCACCAGCCCGATGACGCACATCTGCGTATCCGCGTCCTCCAGGCCGAGCTGTTGCCGGTAAACGATGGCGCGCGGCGAATACTTGCTGGCCACGACCTGCTTGAATGCGTCGAGCAGGCCGTCCCGCGTGACATTCAAGACAGTCGCATACTGTCCCGCAAAGGTCGCCGCGCTATCCTCGCCGATGGCGCTGCTGCGCACCGCTATCCTGATCCCCGGGCGCGTTTTGGCTTCAAGCGCCGCATGGGACGCGATGATCGCGGTGGCGATTTCCGGCGGCACCGGCGCGTCCGCCACCATTTGCCGGATTGCCGCGCTGGCGGTTTCGAGTGCCGCCAAATCTTCGGACGGTATCCGGGCCAGCCCGTCCCGAATCTTCTCAAGCAGGCCGCTTTCCTCAAGAAAACGGGCGGTGGCCTCCGCGGTGATGATGAAGCCGTCCGGGACGGGCAGCTTCAGCACGTTCTTCATCACCGCCAGGTTGACGGCCTTGGCGCCAGCCAATCCATGGACGCCAGCCAATCCATGCATGTCCGGGGTGAGGCGTTCCAGGGGCAAAACCAGGCTCCCGGAGCGGCTGACCGCCCGGGGTTGCAGCGCCGTGGCGATAGCGGTATCAATGGTCCGGCAGACATCCGGCAGGGTTGGAAAGCGGCCGGCGGACAGCGCATCGAGCGTCGTGGCCAGGCCCAGTACGTGTTCAAAAAGATTCGCGTAGTTCCGCTTCAGGGTAGCTGCGTCGAAGGGGCGCCCGCTGAAATAAAGCTGCTCCAGTTCGGCCATCAGGCAGAGTGCGTCGTGGTTATGGTTGAGCAGGGTCCTGAAGTGCTGGTATTTGGCGCGGTGTTCTCCCTCCGGCGCGGAGAGCAGCGCGCCGATATTCCGGGACGAAAAAATGTCAAAGAGACTCATGGAATGCCTCGCAGATAATCGCAGAGCGAATTTCTCATGTCATTGCGCAGATCCCGCGTCCGGCCGAGGTCGCCGAAGCCGAAGAACGGGCTGGTCATCGGATCGTCAAACGGCATGTGCTTGCGCACCCCCTGGCCCGGAAAGGCGGTGCAGAAGTCGTCCGCGTTGGAACACAGCGAGATGATGACGTCGAAGTGGCAGCCGAGAAACAGCTCGATGTGTTTGGATTTCCGGTTGCGGGCGTCGATGCCGATTTCCTTCAACACCTGCACCACCGGTTTCCAGAGCATCATGGGAAAAATGCCGCCCGAAAACGCCGCCCATTGGTCGCCCAGCACATGATTGACGATCGCCTCGGCCATCTGCGAGCGTACCGCATTGCCCGAACAGAGCAACAGCACGGTCTTCTTCCCGAGCGCCGCCGCGAGATGCCAGCGGATTATTTCGACATCGGGATTGTCGTGTGTCGCGCCACAGGTCGGGCAGGCCACGCCATCTTTCGCCGGGAAACAGGGGCTGACGAGCTCGCCATCGACGCGCAGTTCTGGACCGGCGAGCGCGGGCGCCTCGTCAATGCGGACTGGCCAGTCCGGCGGCATGCCCAGCGCCCGCATGGCCATGGCAAGATTCTCCTGCAAGGCTGCGGCGTCGGGACAGTCCGGCCGGGTGATCATGTGTATGTCCATCTGCCAACTATACCGGCCTGATAAAATGCATGGGTTCCTTTTCCCCTGCGATTTCAACCTGACCCGACCCGCCATGAATTCATCCAACCTGACCGCATTGACCGCGCTGTCCCCGCTTGATGGCCGCTATGCCGCCAAGGTCGAGCCGCTGCGCGCGCACTTTTCCGAATATGGCCTGATCAGAAACCGCATTCGCGTCGAGATTGAATGGTTGAAAGCGCTGGCCGCCGCGCCGGAAATTGCCGAGGTGCCGGCGTTTTCCGCCGAGACTCGCGCCGAGCTTGACCTGGTGGTGTCCGGTTTCGCCGTGACGGATGCCGTTGCGGTTAAAAATATTGAGGCCACCACCAACCACGACGTCAAGGCCGTTGAATACTGGTTGAAGGAGCGCTTCAAGGACAATGCCGAGGTGATGAAGGTTACCGAGTTCATCCACTTCGGTTGCACGTCCGAGGACATCAACAATGCGTCGCACGCGCTGATGCTGAATGATGCGCGCGCCGAGATTCTGCTGCCCGGACTGGATCGCGTGATCGAACGCTTCCGCGCCCTGGCCCACGATCTGGCCGAACTGCCGATGCTCGCGCGCACTCACGGCCAGCCGGCAACGCCGACCACGCTGGGCAAGGAAATGGCCAACATCGCCGCGCGCCTCATCCGCGCCCGGGCGCGCATTGCCGACGTCGCCATGCTGGCCAAGTTCAACGGCGCGGTGGGCAATTACAACGCCCACCTGGCGGCCTATCCAGAACTCGACTGGGAAGCTTTCGCCCGCAGCTTCATCGAATCGCTCGGCCTGGCCTTCAACCCCTACACCATCCAGATCGAGCCGCACGACGCGATGGCCGAACTGTTCGATGCGCTGGCCCGCGTCAATACCATTCTCATCGACGCCGACCGCGACCTCTGGCAGTACATCTCGATGGGATATTTCAAGCAGAAGACCAAGGCGGGCGAAATCGGCTCATCGACCATGCCGCACAAGGTCAATCCCATCGACTTCGAGAATTCCGAGGGCAATCTGGGGCTGGCGAATGCGCTGCTGCGCCACCTGTCCGAAAAACTGCCGATCTCGCGCCTGCAGCGCGACCTGACCGACTCGACCGTGCTGCGCAACATGGGTGTGGCGTTTGGTTATGTGGTGCTGGCCTACGATTCAACCATGCGCGGCCTCAACAAGCTCGAAGCCAACCCGGTGCGCCTCGCCGAGGATCTCGACAACTGCTGGGAAGTGCTGGCCGAGCCGGTGCAGACGGTGATGCGGCGTTACGGTATCGCCAATCCCTATGAACAATTGAAGGAACTGACGCGCGGCAAGGGTATCGAGCCGGCGGCCTTGCGCGCCTTTATCGGCGGCCTGGCGATTCCCGATGCGGATAAACAGCGCTTGTTGCAAATGACGCCGGGGAGCTACATCGGCAAGGCGATTGAACTGGCGAAGAACATCTGATGACGTTCGCCGAGAATCTCAAGCAGTTGCCCAAGGTGTCGCACCTCGCCGCCCTGCAACTGATCGACGCCGCGGGCAACATCGTCGCGACCATCGAAAACAAGGCCGGACAGACCGGCTCTCTTGCGGTCTACAACCACCTGGCGCAACTGTTTGGTGCGATTACCGACGAAGCGGCAAAAAAAGGGCTGGAACTCTATGCCGAGCATGCGACGGACGCGCAGGCCCATCCCGGCAAGCATCCGAATATCGACCGTTTGGTGACCTTGGTTACAGAGGGCAGGCCGCTGCGGGTCAAACAGGTTTTCGCCGCGGGTATGGAATAAACTCGACGTCGGCCACGTATACGGGGAGGGTATAGCCCGATCTGCAACGTGCGTTTCCAAATCCCAAAGGAGAAAAATCATGAAAAGAACATTTAAAACTCTCGTCGCCGGTACCGTGCTGATCGCCATGGCCGGTGTCACCTTCGCCCAGTCGGTTGGCAAGCCGGAAGACAACGTTCGCTGGCGCCAGTCGGCCTACCATGTCAAGGCTTGGAGCATGGCGCGCATCAAGACCAACATCGATGGCACTTACAACAAGGACCAGGTGATTCAGGCCGCCAACGTCATTCAAGCCATCGCCAACTCCGGCATGGGGGCGCTGTATCAGCCGGGAACCGACAAGGGCAAGGGCTGGAAAGAAACCCGTGTCAAGGCCGAACTCTTCACCGACAAGGAAGGCGTCGGCAAGGTCGCGATGGCTTTCAACAAGGAAGCCAACGAAATGGCCAAGGTGGCGGCCGGCGGCGATGCCGCCGCGGTCAAGGCCCAGTTCGGCAAACTCGGCGAAGCCTGCAAGGGCTGTCACGAGAAATTCCGTAAGGAAGAGTAAGTCTCCTGCTGCAACTGACAAACGGCCACCTGCGGGTGGCCGTTTGTTTGTGCCTGGTAAAAGTCGGCGCTGGCGGGACGGCGCCGGGTTTATTCAGTCCAGTTCTCTAACGTCAGCCCTGCCACGCGATCAAATTCGCGGGTGTTGTTGGTCACCAGAGTGCATCCCAAACTCAGGGCATGGGCTGCAATCTGCATATCCAGCGCCCCGATGGGTTTTCCCTGGTTTTCCAGGTTAGTGCGTAGACGGGCGTAATGCCAAAGCACCGCGTCATCCAGCGCCAGAACTTCCAGCGGCGCCAAAAACTTTTCCAGCGCCAATTTGTTTCTGGCGGATTTGCTTTTTTCCACGCCAAACGCCAACTCCAGCGCCGTTACAATCGAAACGCCAACATCCCCCGCCGCGCAAACCCGAAAACGCGCCAGTACCGATGCCGGTCGGTGGTTGATGAGGTAAATGCAGATGTTCGTGTCCAGCAGGTATTTCACGGCAGCAATTCCGGCCTTGCTGTCTGATCTTGTGCGCCACGCTCCAGCTTGAAACCTGGATCGAAATCCAGCAGCGCCTCTTCGAGAATTTGCCAAGGCTGGGTGACGGGCAACAACAACACCCCGCCGCCAAAGTGCTTGACTTGAACCTCGGCGCCTTCAAAACGAAATGCCTTGGGCAGCCGCACCGCCTGGCTGCGGCCTGTCGTAAATAGTTTTGCGGTTTCCATCTCGGTACTCCATTTTTAACGTGGTAGATACCGTCAGTATGTATCAAATATTCCCAATTCACAAGCACGTTTTCTGAAAGGGAAGGTTCAACTGAGAAAAATGGATTTAAACCCAGATTATCCATTGAAGAATTCAACCCGCCTCCCCCTTTGTAAAAGGGGGATTGAGGGGGATTTAGCCGTGCTGGAACTCATCGCCACCGGCAAATCCCCCCTAGCCCCCCTTTTCCAAAGGGGGGAACGCCACGACCTGCCTCTAATGGACAATCTCGGTTAAAAGAGTGGCGTAGCGGATAGGGGTGGTGCAGGCGGCAGAAGCGCGCCCGAGGCGACCCAGACGAACGTAACGGCAATCACCACGGCAACGATGAAGGGCAAAGCGCCGCCGCCCGCGGCGGATTCGTCGGGCGAGCCATCCGCCCAGCCGTTGATCATCGGCTTGACCAGGTTGTGCTTTTTCACGCGGGCGTAATAAACGATGCTGCCGACGTGCAGGGCGACGAGAAACAACAGCCCATTTTCGAGCAGTTGGTGGATGCCGGTGAGCTTTCCGCTCAAGTCGCTGCCGATGAGCGGCACGAGGTAACCTTCAAAGGCGATGTCGTCGTTGGCAAAGAGACCAGTGGCGGCCTGCGCGGTCAGGATGCCGAGCAATGCCAGCACCGACAGCGCGCCGAGCGGATTATGGCCCTGGCCTTGCCATGCGCCGCGCAGGTAGGCGAGAATCGTTGCGGGTCCGCGCACGAACTGGAAGAAGCGCGCATAGGTGGAACCGACCAAGCCCCAGATGATGCGAAATACCAGCAAGCCGATGATGGCGAGGCCGATCCGGCCATGCCAGACCATGGCGTTGCCGCCGACTTTTGCGGTAATGAAGGCGGCGACGACGAGTACGGCCAGCGACCAGTGGAACAGCCGCGTCGGCAGGTCCCAGATGTAGGCCTTCATGATTTCAGACGCAGGCGCCATCCTCGGTGACGCCTTCGGCTTTCTCTTTCTTCGGCTTGACGAAATGCTCGCGTGAAACGCCCATCCACATCAGCAGCGGACTCGCCACCAGCACCGAGGAGTAGATGCCGAACAGGATGCCGATGGTTAGCGCCACGGCGAAGTAGTAGAGCGCCGGGCCGCCGAAGATCAGCATCGAGACCACCATCATCTGCGTGCTGCCGTGGGTAATGATGGTGCGCGAGATGGTGCTGGTGATGGCGTGGTCGATGATCTCGGGCGTGGTCATGCCGCGCTGCTTCTTGAAGGTTTCGCGCACGCGGTCGAAGACGACGACGGATTCGTTCACCGAGTAGCCCAGCACAGCCAGCACTGCCGCCAGCACCGGCAAGGAAAACTCCCACTGGAAGAAGGCGAAGAAGCCGAGAATGATGATGACGTCGTGCAGGTTGGCGATGATGGCCGAGACGGCAAAACGCCACTCGAAGCGAAAGGCCAGATAGGCGACGATGCCGATAATCACCAGCAGCAGCGCCAAAGCGCCGTCCTCGGCGAGTTCCTTGCCGACCTGCGGGCCGACAAATTCGACGCGCTTGATTTGCGGGTCACCGCCCGCGGCTTGCAGGCTGGCGCCGACCTTTTCGCTGATCCTGGCGGACTCCCCCGCCTGACCGGATTTGATCGGCACGCGGATCAACACGTCGCGCGAAGAACCGAAGTTGATCACCTGCGTGTCGGCAAAGCCGTCCGTTTCAAGTTGCTTGCGGATATTGTCGAGGTCGGCGGTCTGGCTGTAGCCAGCTTCCATCACGGTGCCGCCGGTGAATTCGATCGACAGGTGCAGCCCCTTCGTGGCGAGAAAGAATACCGCCAGGACAAAGGTGGTCAACGAAATGATGTTGAACACCAGCGCATGGCGCATGAAGGGGATGTCTTTTCTGGTGTGGAAAAATTCCATTGTTGTTTCCCTAGCCGATGCTGATGGTTTCGAGCTTGCGCTGGCGACCATAGACCCAGTTGATCATCGAGCGCGACACGACCACCGCGCTGAAGATCGAGGTGAGTATCCCCAGGCAAAGCACCACGGCAAAGCCGCGCACCGGACCGGAACCGAAGATGAGCAGCGCGATGCCGGCAATCATCGTCGTGATGTTGGCATCGAGAATGGTGCCCCAGGCGCGTTCATAACCGGCGGTGATCGCGGCCTGCGGGGTGACGCCGTTCCTGAGTTCCTCGCGGATGCGCTCGTTGATCAGCACATTGGCGTCGATGGCCATGCCGAGCGTCAGCGCCACGGCGGCGATGCCGGGCAGGGTCAGCGTGGCCTGCAACAGTGACAACAGTGCGACGAGGAACAGCAGGTTGGCCGTCAGCGCGGCGACCGACACGAAACCGAACAGCAAATAGTAGCCCGTCATGAAGACGGCAATCGCGGCGAAGCCCCACAGCGTGGAGTTGATGCCCTTGGCGATGTTGTCGGCGCCGAGGCTGGGGCCGATGGTGCGTTCCTCGATGATGTCCATCGGCGCGGCCAAGGACCCGGCGCGGAGCAGCAGGGCGACATCGCTGGCTTCCGTCGTCGTCATGCGGCCGGAAATCTGCACGCGGCCGCCGCCGATTTCGCTGCGGATCACCGGGGCTGTCACCACTTCGCCCTTGCCTTTTTCGATCAGCAGGATGGCCATGCGCTTATTGACGTTGTCGCGCGTCACGTCCTTGAAGATGCGCGCACCTGCCGAATCGAGCGACAGATGTACCGCCGGTTCCTGCGTCTGGCTGTCGAAGCCCGCCTGGGCGTCGGTCAGCCGCTCGCCGGTGAGCACCACCTGTTTCTTGACCAGCAGGTCGCGGCCGCCGCGTTCGACGTAATAATCCGTGCCGGCCGGCGGCTGGCCGCGGGCGGCCTGTTCCATGATCGTCGGGTTGGCGCTTGCCTCGTCATCGACCAGGCGAATTTCCAGCGTTGCGGTGCGGCCGAGAATGTCCTTGGCCTTGGCGGTGTCCTGCACGCCGGGCAGTTGCACGACGATGCGGTCGGCGCCCTGCTGCTGAATCACCGGCTCGGCGACGCCCAGTTCGTTGATGCGGTTGTGCAGCGTGGTGATGTTCTGCTTGAGGGCGAATTCCTGGATGCGCTTTTGCGCCGTTGGCTTCAGCGTGGCCACTAGCTTGAAATCGCCAGCATCCTGGCCTTCGACCAGATCGAGGTCTGGCTGGCTATCCGCCAGTACCAGACGCGCCTTGTCGCGGATCTCTGCTTCGCGAAAGCGCAGTGACAGTGTGTTGCCCTCGCGGGTGATGCCGCCATGGCGGATGTTCTTGTCGCGCAGCAGGGTGCGCAGGTCAGCACCGGTGGAATCAAGCCGCTTGGTGAGCGCGCCCTTCATGTCGACTTGCAGGAGGAAATGCACGCCGCCGCGCAGGTCGAGGCCCAGGTACATGGGGCGCGCGCGCAAGCTGGTCAGCCAGTCGGGCGAGGCGGACAGGAGGTTGAGTGCCACGCTGTACGAGGCATCGGCCGGATCGGGGTTCAGCGCCCGTTCAATGACGTCCTTGGCCTTCAACTGCGTATCGGTATCGGCCAGCCGCACGCGAATGCTGTTGGGTTCGAAGAACAGCCCGGTGGGCTTGACGGCGGCGGCGGCGAGGACTTCCTCGATGCGCGATTGCAGACGCAGGTCCAGTTTGACTGTTGCTTTTACACTCGCAACCTGCACGGCCGGCACTTCGCCGAAGAGGTTCGGCAAGGCGTATAGCAGCCCGAGCACCAGGGTGATGATCACCGTGGCGTTTTTCCAGAGGGGATAGCGGTTCATGGGGTGGCGTTCAAATGGCCTTCAGCGTACCCTTTGGCAGCATGGTGCCGACGGCCTGTTTCTGGATGATCACTTCGACGGGGCCGTCCTTGCCGGTGGCCACTTCGAGCGTAACGTAGTTATCGCCGACCTTGACGATCTTGCCGGCCATGCCGCCTTGGGTAACGACTTCATCGCCCTTGGCGAGTTCGCCCACCATCTTGTTGTGTTCCTTGGCCTTCTTCATCTGCGGGCGAATCATCAGGAACCACAGCACGACAAACATCAAAACGATGGGCAGCAAACCCATCAGCCCGCCGGTGGGGTCAGAGGCGGCGGCCTGGGCGTAGGCGTTGGAAATCAGCATGTTTTAGTGCTCCAAGTGGATGAGAGAAAAATCGCGGCTGCGAATTATACCTGTGCCGTCGCACGGTCTTTATGGAAGCGTGCGACATAGGCGGCAAATTCTCCAGCCGCAATGGCTTCCCGCAATTCGCGCATCAGCGTCTGGTAATAAAACAGGTTATGGATAGTGTTGAGACGCGCGCCAAGTATCTCGCCGCAGCGAAACAGGTGGTGCAGATAGGCGCGGCTGAAGTTGCGGCAGCAATAACAGCCGCAGCCCGCGTCGAGCGGCTGGGTGTCTGTCTTGTGCCGCGCATTCTTGATGCGGATGTCGCCGTAGCGGGTGAATAGGTGGCCATTCCGCGCATTGCGGGTCGGCATCACGCAGTCGAACATGTCGATGCCTTGGCCGACCGCATAAACGATGTCTTCGGGCGTGCCGACGCCCATCAAGTAACGCGGCTGGTCTGTCGGCAGACGCGGGGCGGTGTGGGCGAGGATGCGCGCGAATTCCTCTTTCGGCTCGCCCACCGACAGGCCGCCGATGGCGAAACCGTCAAATCCAAGCTCCACCAGCGCCGCCAGGGATTCGTCGCGCAGCAGTTCGTGCATGCCGCCCTGCACGATACCGAACAAGGCATTCGCGTTGCCGAGACGATCATGTTCGTCGCGCGAGCGCCGCGCCCAGCGCAGGGACAGCCGCATCGACTCGGCCGCCTGTCGTTCATCGGCGGGGTAGGGCGTGCATTCGTCGAAGATCATGACGATGTCGGAATTCAGAACATGCTGAATCTGCATCGAGTCTTCGGGCCGCATGAACAGCTTGTCACCGTTGATCGGCGAGGCGAATTTGACGCCTTCCTCGGTGATCTTGCGCAGCGCGCCCAGGCTGAACACCTGAAAGCCGCCCGAGTCGGTGAGGATGGGTTTGTCCCAAGCCATGAAGCGGTGCAGGCCGCCGTGCGCGCGGATGACTTCCAGCCCCGGCCGCAGCCAGAGGTGAAAGGTGTTGCCGAGCACGATTTGCGCGCCAATGCTGGTGAGCTCATCAGGCGCCATCGCCTTGACCGTGCCATAGGTGCCGACCGGCATGAATACTGGCGTCTCCACGGTGCCGTGAGCGAGGGAGAGCGTGCCGCGTCGTGCGCCAGCGTCGGTGGTGTGGAGAGCAAATTTCATTGGCGATGGATCAGCATGGCGTCGCCATAACTGAAAAAACGGTAGCCGGAATTGATCGCGTGGGCGTAGGCCGCGCGGATGTTCTCCATGCCGCCGAAAGCCGACACCAGCATCAGCAAGGTCGATTTCGGCAGATGGAAATTTGTGATTAGCAGATCCACCACGCGAAACGGGTAGCCCGGCGTGCAAAACAGCGCCGTCTCGCCAGCGCCGACTTTTAGTGCGCCATCCGCATTGACGGCCGACTCAAGCGTGCGCAGCGTGGTGGTGCCAATGGCGACGATGCGACCGCCGCGCTTTTGCGTTGCCGCGACCGCATCGGCCGTCGCCTGGGGCAGCACATAGCGTTCGACATGCATGTTGTGCTGCGCGAGATCCTGCACGCGCACCGGCTGAAAAGTGCCGGCCCCGACGTGCAAGGTTACATAGGCAATGCCGATGCCCTTGTCGCGTAGGGCTTCAAGCAGTGGCGCATCGAAATGCAGGCCCGCCGTCGGCGCGGCCACCGAGCCGCGCTCGCGTGCATAAACGGTCTGGTAGCGTTCCTCGTCAGCATTCGCGGCGGCGCGCTCGATGTAGGGCGGCAGCGGCAGCCGGCCATGCCGTTCGATCAGTTCGGCCGCGTCGCCGGGCTCATTGGCGTGAAATTTCAGCCGGTAAAACTCGCCCTCCCGACCAAGCACCTCGGCATCAAACGCATCTTCCAGCCGCAGCCAACTGCCCGGCTTGGGAGGCTTGCTGGCGCGCACCTGCGCCAGCACCTCGTCCTCCGCCGTCATGCGCTCCACCAGCACCTCCACCTGACCGCCCGTGGCTTTCTGCCCCAACAGCCGCGCATGCATCACGCGCGTATCGTTCATCACAATGAGATCGCCCGGTTCCAGCAGGTCAGGCAGGTCGGTGAATCCCCGGTCGTCAAGCGTGCTGCCCGTCATCACGAGTAAACGGCTGGCGCTGCGCTCGGCCAAGGGGGTTTGCGCGATGCACTCCGGGGGCAGCGCGTAGTCGAAATCGTCGAGGGTCAGTTTCATCGGTTGCGGGGCGGGGCGGATTTGCGGATAATGCGCGCTCTTCTGAGCGGGGCCGCATTCTACGCGCCCCACCAGCAGCCGGGATGGCGGAATCGGTAGACGCAGCGGACTCAAAATCCGCCGGTGGTAACACTGTGGGGGTTCGAGTCCCCCTCCCGGCACCAGGAATACCTCCAGAGCAGTCCGATAAAGGCCGGGAACTCCAGTAACAGCAAGGGTTCCCGGCCTTTTCCTTGTCCGGGGCGTTCCATGTAGGTCTATTGCAATCCGGCGGCAAGTGGGGGTATGTGGCACCTACCGGAAAAGGAGCCGCCATCATGCTGACCGATACCGCCGTTCGTACCGCCAAGCCCACCGACAAGCCCCGCAAGCTGGCCGATGAAAAAGGCCTGTTCCTGCTTGTTACCCCCAGCGGGGGTAAGTGGTGGCGCCTGAAATACCGTTTCGGCGGCAAAGAGAAGCTGCTGGCCCTGGGCGTCTATCCCGCCGTGACATTGAAGGATGCCCGCGAGCGCCGCGAAGAAGCGCGGAAGCTGCTGGCGAATGGCGCCGACCCCGGAGAGCTGCGCCATGCCGAATGGACAGAATTCGACTTTGACAAGGCGGAATGGCGTATTCCTGCCGGAAAAATGAAGATGAAGGAACAGCATATCGTCCCGCTGTCGGCGCAGTCCGTCGCCATCCTGCGGGAGATCGAAGCCTTGACCGGGCAAGGACGTTACGTATTCCCCAGCGAGCGCGGCGGCGGCCGGCCGATGAGTGAGAACACCATCAACGGCGCATTGCGGCGGCTGGGATACACGACCGAGGAAATGACCGGGCACGGCTTCCGCAGCATGGCATCCACGATGCTGCATGAGCTTCAATATCCCCATGCCGTGATCGAGCGCCAGTTGGCCCATGGCGAGCGCAACAAGGCGAGCGCGTCCTACAACTTCGCCGAACACTTGCCGGAGCGGCGGAAAATGATGTTGGAATGGGCTAATTATCTTGACGAACTCAAGGTCGGCGCGGAAGTGATCCAGTTGCGACGGGCAGCAGCATGAACGATTTGCATACGATCAACATCGCTTACCGCGCATCCGTCGGCGACACCGAACACCTTGCGCGCTTGATTGAAAGCGGCGACCAGCAGAAAATCGCTCGATTGATGAGCGACCCTGCAATCCGCGAAATTATTGTCAAGCTGATACGACGGCATCCTCTACGCAAGCGCGGAGAGCGCACCCGAAGGAATGCTTTGCCGGTGCTGGCCTGGGGATTCAGTCAGGCCTTGCGCGAATCTGGAATGCCCGCCTACTCGTCCGAAAATCCTTCAGACGAAAACACTGCCTGCGGGCGGGTGGCGCGGTGGTTTGGTTTATCCGGTTCCAGAGTTGTTCTGCTTTATCAGCAAAGGATCAGGGGTTGATGGCGGTCAAGGACAACCAGCCTCATCTGGCCGCAGCGCTGCGGGATTTCTTCGCGACCCTGAACGCACCCGGACACTGTCGGCGGCAGGATCGCGGTGGAGCAGCGCTATGTGATCAGTTCGCTCCCCGCCGACAGTCGCCGCATTCTCCATGCCGTCCGTGCCCACTGGGGAATCGAAAACGGCTTGCACTGGTGTCTCGATGTCACCTTCGGCGAAGATGCCAGCCAGATCCGATTGCGCAACGCCGCACAAAACTTCTCCTTCCTGCGACGCCTCGCCTTGAATCTGTTCCGCGCCGATAAATCGCGCTCGATCAGCTTGCCCAGAAAACTCAAGACCGCCGCCTACAATCCCGCTCATATCGCTACTGCGCTCCATCTA
>JAUXWU010000054.1 GCA_030680085.1 Rhodocyclaceae bacterium
TCTTCGCCGGCAGCACGTAATCCGACCACAGCGCCGTGCTGTCCATGCGGTGGTTGACGTTCACCAGCAGGTCGAGCGCTTCGATGAATTGCTTGCGGTAGTGGGACTCGGACTTGTTTCGCTGCAGCATGTTGTCGGCGAACAGCAGCACCACGCGCGGCTTGCCGAAGTAGGCGTTGCTGGTCTGGCGGAACTTGTCGCCGAGTTCCGCCAGGTCGGCGGCATCGACGCCGAGCGCGGCCTTGAGATGGGTGTCGGGGTAGTGGCGCCGCATGGTCGTCGCCATGCCGCCGTTCTCCCATTCCGAGAAGAAGCCGGAGGCGAAGCGCGCCGGCTTGGGGCTGGAGAGCGGCCCGATGCCGCCCAGCGACCAGTTGTTCTCGGTGTCGAGGCCGCCGCGCTCGCCGGCATGGCCGGTGAGGGCGCAGGCCAGCGCGGCGGCCCAGCAGGTCATGGTGCCGGAGACGTACTTGTGCAGCGAGAAACCGATGTTGATGATGGCCTTGGGCGCCTTGGCGATATCGCGTGCCATGCGCTCGACCTGGTCCGGATGAACGCCGGTTTTCTCCTGCGTTGCTGCAGGCGGGAACTTCAGCGCCTCGGCCCGCGCCCGCTCGAAAACCGTGGTGACCGCTATCTCCTTGCCGTCCCGGCCCTTGACACGCCAGGTGCCGGTCAGCGCCGGCTTCAGCTTGCCCAGACGCAGCGATTTGCTGAAGTGGCCCATGGTACCGGGCATGGGCTGGGCGGACTGCGTGACCTCGTCCCAGCAGTAGAAGACGTCGTCCTTGCCCTTGTCGCGCAGGTCGCGGTGGCGCAGCAGCTCGCCGCTGTCGGTTCGCACCAGGAAAGGCAGGTCGGTCTGTTCGCGCACGAAGGCCTCGTCGATCAGCTTGTCGCGGAACAGCACATGCAGCAGCGACATGGCGAGAAAGCTGTCGGTGCCCGGCTTCACCGGCACCCAGTCGGTGGACAACTTCGCCGTGGCGTTGTACTCGGGCGTGATGCACCAGATGCGCGCGCCGTTGTAGCGCGCTTCGCTCAGGTAGTGGGCGTCCGGGATGCGCGTCACCGCCGCGTTGACGCCCCACAGCACGATGGTCCTCGCCTCGAACCAGGCGTCGAGCGAGTGGCCGATGGTGGCGATGCCGTAGGCCAGCGAGGCGCCGGTGAACATGTCACCGACGGCGCTGGCCGGATAGAGCCGTTGCGCGCCGAGCAGCGAACCCAGCCGCAGCGGCCCGGCACGCCGGCCCTGCGAGAGGATGCCGGTGCCGCAATGAAGCATCAGCGAACCGAGGCCGTTCTTCGCCAGGGTGTCGACGACGCGGACGGCAATGTCGGCCAGCGCCTCGTCCCAGGTGACACGCTGCCACTTGCCGGCGCCGCGTTCGCCGACGCGCTTGAGCGGATGCAGCAGCCGGTCGGCCTGGTACATCTGCTTCGAATGAACGATGCCCTTGTTGCAGCCGCGCGGATTGGCGTCCGGGATGTTCGGGGCGATCTGCGGATAGGCGGCGGCCTGTTCTTCGCGGGTGACTTTGCCGTCTTTGGCGAACACGCGCCAGGCGCAGTTGCCCTGGCAGTTGGAGCAGTGGAAGGCAAAGCCCTGCGCGTCGCCGCGCGTGGCGAGGAATTCGCCGCGGTAGAAGTCTTCCCAGGCGCGTGCCGCCGTCTTGCCAGCGCCGACTTTCCGCTTCGCTTCGCGCGCGAAGCTCGGCAGCGGCGCCAGCGGCCCGCCGAAAGCCAGCGCGAGACCGCAGTAGGCCGTGCCCTTGATGAATTCGCGGCGTTCCATAAATTTACCTCTCGATCGGGCGGGCCGGGTCCGACGCCCACTCGATCCACGAGCCCGGATAGACCTTCACCTTCTCGTAGCCCAGCAGGGTCAGCGCCGCCAGCAGGTAGGTCGAGCGGCCGAGCCCGCCGTTGCAGTAAGTGACAATCTCGCGGTCGGGCGTGATGCCCGCGGCGGCGAGACTTTTCTTCATCGCTGCGGGCGACTTGAAGGTGGCAAGATCGCCGGCAAGCTGCGTCCAGGGAAAACTCTTCGCGCCGGGGATGTGACCGCTCTGGCGCGCCCCGCCGGACTCCTTGCCCGAGTATTCGGCCAGCGAACGCGCATCGACCACCAAGGCAGGAGACCCCGCCAGCGCGGCGCTTTTCACCGCCCAGTCGCCGCGCGTCTTCGGTACGTAGGTCGCCTGGGCGAGCTGCGGCGCTTCCTGGGTCAGGGCGCGCCCTTCCTTCAGCCACTTGCGAAAGCCACCGTCGAGGATGCGCACCTTGTCGTGGCCGAGGTAACGCAGCATGTACCAGACGGCGGACGCGGCGCGGCCGTCGCCGCTGTCATAGACCACCACGTCGGATGCGCGCGTCAGGCCGAGCGCGGCGAACTTGGCCGCCACCCGTTGCGGAAAAGCGGGCTGGCCATTCTTGAGGTTCTCCTCGAAATCCTCGAGGTCGAGGTAATGCAGATGGGCGGCGCCGGGCAGGTGGGCGCGTTGGTAACTCTCGGCGTTTTCGGCATCGATCAGCCGCACCTTGCCCTGTCGCACTTCGGCAGCAAGCTGCCCGGTGTCGATCAGGAAGCCGGTATCGGCCGCCGCGGCGACCGACCAGAGGATGGCCAGCAGCGGCAGCGCGAGGGCGGCAAGCAGGCGTGTCACAGGCAGCCCTTGAAGAATTTTTTCTCGCTGCTCGTTTCCAGCACGTCGAGCTTGGTCGGGGCGAGGACGCCCGCCTTGATCTCGCCGCTCAGGCGCACCCTCTTCGCGTACGACTTATCCACGTCGGCCACGCTGACCGCCTTGCCATCGCCCCAGGCGAAGGTCAGCTTTTCGCCGTTTTCCAGTAGCAGCACGGTCTTGTCGACATGGCGCAGCGGACAGTCGGCCACCTGCAGGCTGGCCGCGCAGGGCTCGCCCACCAGCCAACCGACCCATTCCCCGGCCATGGCCGGCGCGGCAAGCAGCAGGCTTGCCCCCACGACCGCGGTTCGCGACAGGGACGACATCTCAGTTCCCCGCCTTGATCGAAGCCTTGAGGGCCTCGAAGTCCTTCTTGACTTCGAGCAGCCGGCCCTGTTGCTCCTGCTTCGGCGCGCCCTCGATTTCCAGCACGTCGGCGATCATCTGGTAGCTGCTCATGCCATCGAAATCGCCGCCGTCCTGGGCCAGCAATTCCCCGCCGTAATAGACGGAGGGCGCCTTGGCCCCCGGGCCGGCGTAGGTAACCGGCACGACGACGACCGGGATCTTGTAGACGTTCGACAGCTCGGCGGCAATCTGGATGTTGTTGTTGCAGCGCACGCCGGGCGGGTCGCGCGAAATCAGGGTCAGCACCTTCTGGCCGTTGAGCTCCTTCGGACCGGGCATCTGCTGGGCGAGCGCCGATCCGGATACGAGACCGAACTGGGCCAGCGCGAACAGGGACAGCAGGGCGCTGCGTGCATGGGTTTTCATGTTGTCTCCTCCAGGGTTGTGCAGCAGGTTCAAGCGGCGACGGCCGGCTTGATGATGCCGACGAACTTCAGATAAACGAACGTGTAGATTGCCCCGGCCAAGACAATGCTCAGATAGGAAAATCCTAGCAACAACGATGACTGGTAGTAGTTGACGTGACTGTAGATCGCCAATACTTCGAGACCGACCAGCACGCAGACCAGGCCCCACTGGGCCGGATAGAACTCGGGTTTGGGAAACTGGTAACGGAACCAGTCCTTGAAGGCAATGGCACAGAACACGATCCAGAATAGCGACAGGGCGAACAGGATCACGACCGAGGCGAAGGCCAGCGCGGCAATGTCGATGCCAAGGGAAGCATGGGTGTATCCCACGATCTTGTAGATCGAGATGGCGAACAGGCAGTTGATCGGAACGACGATGAAATGGGCTGGCTTCAAGGGCTCGGCGGGCATGTTCCCATGCGTCATCTGCGCAACGATCAGATACATGCCCTTGATGCCGTAGATGAACAGGCCGATGCTGATCGCGCACAGCGTCAGAATGCTCCCCGCCATCGCTACCCGTTGATCGGTGGCCGCCATCGTGATGCCGGAGCCGGCCAGGGCCACCATGCCCCAGGCGAAGACATCGAGCAGCCAGTTGTAATTGAAGGTCACGCTTTTCCCGTCGCGGAACAACCAGGTCTTGCCGACGGACACGGACATGTAGACCAGGGCAAGAAACAGCAAGGCATAGGGGTAGATGCCATAGCCGACCAGGGTCGGCACCTCTGCCGAAAACTCCGGAAAGAAGAATGCCACCGGTCCCAGCACGACATTGACGGTCATGCCCAAGGCAACGACGGGGGAAAAAATTCCTACGTTCAGCGCCGGGTCCGCGAGAAAAACTTTCATTTCACCCGCGGCATGCGCCCACCGGATGAACTCCCCGGACATCTTGAGAATCAGGTAGAAGTGCAGCACGGTGCTGACCAGCATCACCGCGACCAGAAACACGGTCGCGATGTCATATCCGCCGGACAGGTCGTCGATGCCGATCAGCTTCCCGTCGTGCGGGAAGGTAAATTGCATCAACACGAAGGGCATGAGGGCAAGCCCGCCGGCAGCCAACGCCGACTGAAACCTCAATGGTGTGAATTTCATAAGCCCTCCGCTGATTGCCTAAAACCCGTCAGAACACCAACACCTTGTCGGCCCATTCGGTCCATTCGGTGAGAATGTCCATGGTGCCGCGTCCAGCGCCTTCGACCAGCCGGTCGTCGGCCATGCCGCGCGCATCCATGCAGGTGCCGCAGACGGCAACCTCGCCCTTGCGACGGATCACCGCGCCGAGCATGTCGCCGATGTTGTAGTAGCCCTGCGGCACCTTCTGGCCGGCGGCGGCGCAAGCGGCGGCGTCGCCCATCAGAAATACACGCACCTCCTCCTGGCTGTCGAGCAGCTTGCGCGCCAGGCGCAGGCCGTTGTAGCTGCGTTCGGTGCCGTAAGGCGCGTCGTTGAGGATGAACAGATGTGTTGCCATTTCCGGTGACCTCCCTTGAATGAATAACAATCCAACGATTGTTAGATTGATACTAGCCGGTGTGCGGCCATGCTGTCAAGGAAAAATTCAAACCCGGTTTAACATGCGCGCCATGAACGACTCGCGACGAACGAAGGATCTGCTCTACGAAAAGGTGGCACGGGCATGCTGCACCTCGAAATGGTGCATCACCGTTTTCACCACCACTGCATCTTCCAGAACCAGCACCGCGCACAGCGTCGAAAAAAGCGCCAGCAAGAGCAACAGCAAACCACGGCGGATCATTGCGGGCGAGCCAAGTCCTGCAGCGGCGGCGCCACCTTCAATACCTCCTCGATGGTCGTCAGCCCGGCCGCCACCTTGCGCGCGCCGGAGATGCGCAGCGGCTGCATGCCGGGCATGGGAATCTGATAGACCTGATGCAGCACGCCATCGATGCGAAAGCGCACCACGCCCATGTCGCGGCGCGGCTCGATGTGAATGTCGGAAGCGCGCTGCTCGAAAGCGTACTGCCACAGCCAGTCGACGATCATCACGACATGCTGGTCGTTGGCGTCGATGGACGCCTTGCCACGGCCCAGTTCGACCAGTTGCTCGAAATTGGAAATGCCGGTGCGGGCGACATCGCCGCGCTTCATGGCGCCCTTCACCGACTTCGCCATGGTGTAGAACTCGACCTGGTAGCGGGCGATGTCCTCCGGGTTGGCGACCACCAGCCGGATATCCTTCTTCAGGATCGGCCTGAGTTCATTCTCCCAACTGCGAATGAACGGCTCGGCGGTGGCGACCACCACCTCGTCGGCCCGCACTTCCACCGGCAGGATGCGAAAGCGCGTCGCATAGGCGCTGCTCACCACATCGGTGACGGCGGTGAGATTCACCTTCAGCGGATCGATATGGTAGTAATCCAGCCCGCTCCATTCGGCCAGCCACGCGGTCAGCGCGTCGAGGTCGAGGACGCGGTGCGGCGGCTCCGGCAATTTCCCGCGCTGCTCGGCGATGACACTCAGGGGATGCCGCTCGCCCCGGTAATAGCGGCGTTCCTGGCGAAAGGCCTCGGCCTCCTCGCGCGGCACCCGACCAGTGGCGATCAGAGCATCGACGAGTTCCGACAAGGTCAGACGGTGCTCGGAGGAAACGTTTTTGGCATGAGCGTTCATGAAGCATGACTATACCGCCAAAGTCGGCGCTGACGGGACGGCATGCCACCGCCGAACATCTCGAACTTTCATCAACGGTACTCCAACGCTGCAAAGGCGCTCGCGGTCAGGTCGATATCGGCGGCGGAAATCTTCGCTCGCCGTGCAACGGCTTTCCATCCAGCCACCACCTTCACTACCCTGCCGATGACCACCTCGGCTTGTTTTGGCGTCAGACGATAGAACGCCGCGGTAGCCAGGACTGTTTCCAGTGACGGACGGTTGTCGACAGCGTCAATATTGAGCACATGGGTCGCCTTGTCGATACTCGGATTCACATCGAAGGCCGGTGCAAGACGCCAGCCGCGCTTGCCCAGAATGAATCCATGATTCCACAGGTGGTCGTCACGGTTACCGACGACGACATTGAATGCAACCCGCCGAAACAACTGCTCCAGATCTCCCTGAATGTGATCAGGAGCGCCACGCCGCGCAAGAAACTCGGCCAACTCCAGATAACTGGTGCCCTCGCTGACATCCTTGCCCAACAAGGTCATGGCCGATGCGTAAAAGCGCCGCCCAGCGATGCACCGGGGGCGACCAGGACTGCGAGCCAGCGCCGCAACTGATCCAGGTTATCGATGTCTTTACGCGTCAACTCCTTCGCGATTGCCGCCAACTCAGCCAGATTCGTCAGCGGAGAAACGGCCAGCGCCTCATCGGCAAGGAAGGTTTCGTTATCCTTGAAGCGGAATCGCAGGGCTCCCTGGCGGGTGACATCCTGTACTCCCAGCAGAAAGTCCCAGGAATAGAGCGTTCTGGCGACACGCTTTTCATCCCTGGCCTGCAGTGCTTCCCGGCGCCGCATCAGTGTTTGCCCCCAGCGATCCGGGGATGAGTCGAGAAAAATGCCGAAGTTGCCCGCGTCCGGCTTTGGAAAGAACGGCCCGGCATCGAGGCTCAGTTGCGGATCGATGGCAAAGGCGATGTTCTGTTGCGTCAGCCAAGTTTTATCGTAATGGAAACGCACCTGGCCACGGTCATGGACCAGCGTTCCCAGTCGCTGCAGCGGACACAGGTCGCTGTCCAGCCAGACATCGAGTTCCTTGCTCATCGTCTGCCCTTTCGGGGTGCGGGCAAGGCCAGATCCTGCAGACGACGGCCCAGCACATCGTCGCCAGCGACCACGGCGAGATCGTGTTCCAGTCCGTAAATCGCGAGGATGCGCAAATAGGTTCCCAAGGTCACGGACGGGTCGCCCCGTTCGGCCTTTGCCAGCGTCGGCCGTGAAATGTCGGCGCGCCGGGCAACCGCGACCGCCGTCAAGCGGCGGCGCAAGCGGGCAAGGCGCAAGCGCTCGCCAAAATCGGCAAGCAAGCTGGCTTCAGAAGGAAAGGCGAGCGGCGCTTTGCCTGGCATAGTGAAATCATTATCAACACTGGATTGCTTAATGTCAATAATGGTTTCCACAACAGTCATGGCAAATTTATTCTGACCCGCAGGCTGATGAACCGTTCAAGTTGTGGAACGGTTGATTAGCCGCCGGCGTGGCTCATCGTCATCATCAGCTCGTTGATGCGCTTGACGAAGGTCGCCGGATCATCGAGCTGCCCGCCCTCGGCCAGTAGCGCCTGGTCGAACAGCACCGCCGCCCAATCGTCGAATTTCTTTTCCTCGTATTTGAGGCGCAGCACCACAGGGTGACGCGGATTGATTTCGAGGATGGGTTTGGCCGTCGGGCCCGACTGCCCCGCCGCCTTGAGGATGCGCGCCAGGTTGCCGGAGACATCGTGTTCGTCGGCCACCAGACAGGCCGGGCTGTCGGTGAGGCGGTGCGTCACGCGCACTTCCTTGACGCGCTCGGTGAGGGATTGGGCGATTTTGTCGGTCAGATCCTTGAACTCGCCGGCGTCCTTTTCCTGCTCCTGTTTTTCGGCTTCGTCGGCCAGCTTGCCCAGATCGAGGCCGCCCTTCGCCACCGATACCAGTGACTTGCCGTCGAATTCGGTGAGATGGCTGACCACCCACTCGTCGACACGGTCGGTCAGCAGCAGCACTTCGATACCCTTTTTGCGGAAAATTTCCAGATGCGGGCTGTTCTTCGCGGCGTTGAAGGTTTCGGCGGTGACGTAGTAGATTTTTTCCTGCTCCGGCTTCATGCGGCCGATGTAGTCGGCCAGCGAAACGGTCTCGTCCCTGGTATCTGTTTGCGTCGAGGCGAAGCGCAGCAGACCGGCGATCTTGTCCTTGTTAGCATGATCTTCGCCGACGCCTTCTTTCAGCACCTTGCCGACTTCGCCCCAGAACTTCGCGTATTTTTCCTGGTCACCGCTCTCTTCACTATTGGCCATGTCGGTCAGCAGGCCAAGCACCTTGCCCGTGCAGCCCTTGCGGATGGCTTCGATGTCTTTCGATTCCTGCAAGATCTCGCGCGACACGTTGAGCGGCAGGTCGGCCGAATCGACCACGCCGCGCACAAAACGCAGATACAGCGGCATCAACTGCTCGGCGTCATCCATGATGAAGACGCGGCGCACATAGAGCTTGATGCCGTGCCGCGCATTGCGGTCCCACATGTCGAAGGGCGCGTTGCCGGGGATGTAAAGCAGTTGCGTGTATTCGCTCTTGCCCTCGACGCGGGCATGCGTCCAGGCGAGCGGATCATCGTAGTCGTGGCCGACGTGCTTGTAGAAGGCCTTGTAATCATCCTCGGAGATTTCACTCTTCGGCTTGGCCCACAGCGCGGACGCCTGGTTGACGGTTTCATCCTCTTCCGTCTCGACCTGCGCCTTCTTTTCCTCGTCCCATTTTTCACCCTTCATCACGATGGGCTGGACGATGTGATCGGAATATTTGCGGATGATCGACTTGAGCTTCCAGGCCGAGAGCAGGTCGTCCTGCCCTTCGCGCAGATGCAGGGTGATCTCGGTGCCGCGCTCGGCACGGTCGATCATCGCGATGTCGAATTCGCCACCCCCATCGGAAATCCATTCGACGCCCTGATCGGCGTTTTCGCCGGCACGGCGGGTACGCACCGTCACGCGGTCGGCAACGATGAACGAGGAGTAGAAACCAACGCCGAACTGGCCGATCAGGTGGGCGTCCTTCTGCTGGTCGCCGGTGAGCTGCGAGAAGAACTCGTGCGTCCCGGACTTGGCAATTGTGCCCAGGTTGGCGATCGCTTCATCGCGGTTCATGCCGACACCGTTGTCGGCAATCGTCAGCGTGCGCGCTGCCTTGTCGTAGCCGATGCGAATCTTGAATTCCTCGCCGCCTTCCATCATCGCCGCGTTGTGCAGCGACTCGAAACGCAGCTTGTCGCAGGCATCCGAGGCGTTGGAAATCAGCTCGCGCAGGAAGATTTCGCGGTTGCTGTAGAGCGAATGGATCATCAGCTGCAGCAGTTGCTTCACCTCGGTCTGAAAGCCCAGGGTTTCTTTACTGGTTGTTGCGGTCATCTTCATCATCTCCAGAATTTAACCAACGCCATGTCAGGGCGAACGACCATATTTCAAGCCCGTCATTCACTCCGCATTTCCAGCCACTGGCACCTGTATTCCGCATTTCGTCGCACCGTTCACCTCGGGCAACTCACCAGCACTACGATGCGGCTATCTTCACCCTACAGGAGAACACCATGCGCAAGACCCGATTCGCCACTTATGCCCTGATAGCCACACTACTGGCACTGTTCACGGCTCTACCGGCGCGTGCCGACCCACTCGCCGATTTCACTGCGGCTGAATCCATCTTCAGGAAAGCCGCCGCCAAGGAGAGCAGCGCCACGGACGAGGCTGTGCGCCGTTTCGAGCAACTCTCTGCCGCCGACTCGCCTCTGTCGCCCCTGTTTACGGCCTATCTCGGCGCCGCCCAAACCATGCAGGGGCGCGACGCCTGGATGCCGTGGACCAAGATGCGTGCCACCGAGCGCGGTCTCGACACATTGGAAAAGGCGTTGCGCCGGTTGGAACTACGCCACAACCGCGAACTGGTGCGCGGCACCCCTGTGGCCATCGAAGTGCGTCTGGTGGCCGCCACTACCTTTATTGCAGTGCCTTCCATGTTCAACCGCTACGACCTGGGCAAGCAGGCCTTGCGTGACGCCTTTGCCAGCCCGGCCTTCGCTGCCGCACCGGCTGAAGTAAAAGCCAGCCTGCACCAGCAAGCCGCCCTCGCCGCAGGTCGCGACAAGAATCCTCGCGAGGAAACCGCGCACCTGAAGCAGGCGCTCGAAGCGGAACCAACCGGTGCAATTGCGGAGGCTGCCCGCCGCCGTCTACAGGCGTTGGGATCATGAGCGCATCCGTCCAGCCCCCCGTGATCGAACTCACCGGCATCACCAAGCACTACCGCATGGGCGACACCGATGTGCCGGCCCTGCGCGGCATCGACATCGCCATCCCGGTCGGCGCCTTCGTCGCCGTCAAGGGGCCGTCGGGCAGCGGCAAGAGCACCCTGCTCAACATCTGCGGCCTGCTCGACAATTTCGACCAAGGCCGCTACCGGCTCGGCGGCGAGGATGTAAGCAATCTCGACGAGACCGCCCGCACGCTGATTCGCCGCCGCCGCATCGGCTTCGTCTTTCAGAGCTACAACCTGGTACCGGTGATGACGGTGCGTGAGAACGTCGAGTATCCGCTACTGCTGGCCGATGTGCCGGCCGCCGAACGCCGGATGCGGGTGGATGCCATGCTGGAGCAGGTCGGCCTGGCGCAGATGAGCGAACGCCGTCCCGACCATCTCTCCGGCGGACAGCGCCAGCGCGTCGCCATCGCCCGCGCCCTGGTCAAGTCGCCAACGCTGGTGATCGCCGACGAGCCCACCGCCAACCTCGACACCGTCACCGCCAACCAAGTGGTGGCGCTGATGCGCGAACTGGGCGCTTCGCACGGCGCCACTTTCCTCATCGCCACCCACGACGAGCGCATGACATCGCGCTGCGACGAAGTGCGCACAATGACCGATGGAGTACTGCAATGAATAATCTCCGCATCGCCTGGCAGAACGTGCTGCGCAACCGCCGCCGTTCGCTGGTGACTATCCTCATCACCGCCGTCGGCACCGCCGCAGTGCTGGTCGCCGGCGGCTTCGCCCTCTATACCTACGAGGCCTTGCGCGACGCGGCGGCGCGCGATTTCGGCCATCTGACCCTGGCGCACAAGGATTACTTCAGCCGTGACGAGGACACCCCGCTGCAATACGGCCTCGCCGATCACGCCAAACTCATGGCAGCCCTGGAAAAAGAGAACCGCATCCGCCGCGTCCTGCCGCGCCTGGCGTTTTCCGGCCTGATCTCCAATGGCGACAAGTCGATGATCTATGTCGGCCAGGGCGTGGATGTGCGCGGCGAACTGGCGGCGCGCGGCGTCTTCCTCAAGCTGGTCGAAGGCGTACTGTTTGGCAACAACGATGAAGGATCGCCGCGCGTGCTGCTCGGCCGCGATCTGGCGAAGAGCCTCTCCGCCAAACCCGGTAGCTCGCTGACCCTGCTTAGCACCACCACGGTCGACGGCCTCAACGCCATCGACGTCGAGGTTGCCGGCATCGTCAGCACCGGTGTGCCGGAAGTCGACAAGCGCCTGGTCTACGCCGCGCTATCGACAGCGCAGCACCTGCTGGTCACCGACAAGGTGAGTACCCTGGCGGTGTATCTGGACGACACCGAACTGACGGCGCCGATGCTCGAAGAGATGCAGCGCACTCATCCCGGCAACGCCGTGCAGCCCTGGTGGGAGCAGGCCTTCTACTACGAGTCGGTGCGCGGCCTCTACAACCGCATCTTTGGCCTGCTCGGCATCATCATCACCGCACTGGTGTTCTTCTCGGTCGGCAATACGCTGGCCATGGCGGTGGTCGAGCGCACCCGCGAAATCGGCACCCTGCGGGCGCTCGGCGTCCTGCCCGCCGAGATCGTCGCCCAATTCGTGCGCGAAGGCGCGCTGATCGGCGGCGCCGGCACACTGATCGGCATGCTGCTGGCGGGCCTGACCACGCTCGCCCTGCTGCTGCTCGATGTGCAGATGCCGCCGCCGCCCGGCCGTTCGGAAGGCTATCCGCTGATGGTGAATGCGTCGCCGACGCTCTACGCCATCGCCACGCTCGTCATCATCTTGCTCTGCGCCGTGGCGGCCTGGCTGGTCAGCCGCAAGGCTTCGCAGAAGCCCATCGTGGAGGCTCTCGGCCATGTTTAAGAATGCACTTGCGCTTTTTGCATCACTCCTCGCCACACTGATCGCACTCCCCGCCCTCGCCGCCGACGATATCGCCGCCCTGCTGAAGAGAGCCGATGGCTATCGCCTTCTGGAAGAATCGGTGCGAATCGAGACGCTGGTCGAGTCGTACCGCGGCGACACCCTCGACAAGGAGCGCCGCTACACGGTCTACATAAAACCCGGCCGCCGCTCGCTGGTGCTGATGAAGTCCCCCGCCGAGGCCGGCCAGAAGGTGCTCATGTTGGGCGACCAGTTCTGGCTGCTGATGCCCGACACGCAGCGGCCGCTGCGCATCACGGCGACGCAGAAACTGCTCGGCGACGCATCCACCGGCGACATCGCCAACATGACCTGGAGCGACGACTATGACGGCAAGGTGGTGGATGAAGTCGATATCAAGGGACGCCGCTGCCTGCATCTCGATCTCTCTGCCGCCCGTCCCGGCGTCACCTACGCCCGCATCGGGCTGTATCTGGACAAGGCCAGCAAGCTGCCGATCAAGGCTGACCTGTATGTGCATTCCGGCAAGCGCGCCAAGGAAGCCTGGTACGAGGCGAAAACGGTGGATGGACAACTCCGCGTCATGTCCATGACCCTGCTCGACGACATCCAGGCGGGCCGCCGCACGGTGGTGCGCTACCAGAGCATCGTCGCACTGGCGGCGCCGGACGAATTCTTCAACCCGGCGGCGCTGGTGCGCAACACCCTGGCGGGCTGGTGATGAAACGCATCCTGATCGGTGCCTTGTTCGCTCTGCCCGCACTGACGGCCATGGCGGGAGATTTCACCGCCAGCCTCAGCATTGCCCCTGAATGGCGCACGGACAACCGCGACAGCGCCTATTTCGTTGCCCCGCCAGTGGTCCCGGTGCAACACCGGTCGGCACGGCAGGATCTCGGCCTCCGTTTCCGCGACGGCGGCTTCAATGCCCAGGGCACCCTGCGCGTGCTAGCGCGCGAAGGGCAGACGCCGGAACAGCATGGCATCGTCAATCAGTTCTACTACGATGGCGATCTCGGTAACGGCAGCGGTTACACCTTCGGCAGGAAAGTCATCTCTTGGGGTGTCGGCTTCGGTTTCCGCCCGCTCGACGTGATCCAGCGCGAAGACCGCCGCAGCCTCAACCCGCCGCCGCTCACCGGCGTGCCGCTCGCCGCTTGGGAGCATTTCAGCGCCGACAAAGCCTTCACCCTGGTGTGGACCCATCCCGGCCATCGACATGAAGCCACAGATTTCCGCGACCAGTCCCTGGCTGCGCGCTACTACCGTCTCGTCGACGGCAACGATATCCATGCCGTCGCGCGCCTCTCCGGCCGGCACGCGCTGGAAGCCGGTGCCGGCATCACGCATACCTCCGGCGAAGAATGGGCATTCCATGCCGCCGCGCTGTACCAGCAGCGATACAGCAAAACCTTCAACACACTGGCCGAGAGCGGCGGCGGCATCCTCGCCGCGGCCAACCCGATGCAGGAAGTCATGCGGCGCAACGGCCTCAAGGCGGTGCTCGGCAGCCAGTGGACGGGAACCTCGGGGTTCGGCGTACTGGTCGAAGCCTGGTACGACGCCGAAGGTTATTCGCGCAACGAATGGCGCCGCCTCGATGCACTGACGGCCAGGCAGCGGTCGCTGAACGGCATGGCGCCGGCCTCTGCCATCAATGGCAACGTCGCCTGGTCGAGCCGCGCCTTCGAGCGCCCCAACCTGCTGCGCGAGAACCTGCTGTTGCGTCTCTCCCATGACGATGAACGCTGGAAACCGGCGCTGGAACTGCTCGTCACGCCTCGCGACGGCGGCCGCGTCATCACGACCCGTCTCGAATATCAGAGCGATCGTCAGCGCGTAAGTTTCGGCCTGCGCTTTCTCGGCGGCGCGGCGGATTCCGCCTATGCGCAGGCGCCGATCAAGCGCATGGCGTATTTCGAGTGGCGGCTGGCGCTGCTCTGAGTAGTGCGTCCATGCATTATCATTGACGGCATCATGAATTCCGCTCCTGCAATCTGCCCACCCACGTCGCCGGAACTGGCGCGCGAAGCCGCACTGGTAGCCGTCGGCAACAGCCTCATTGCGTTGTTCCTGACGACGATCACGGAATATGACTTCGTCACGAACTTCGTTTATTCCCAGTGCATCGGCCTGAGCATTTTCGTGGCCATGCGGAGCCTGTGCCTCATCCGCCGAAGCACCAAGCCGGGTCTGGCCGAGGCTGCCACCAGCATTCCGCTTGGCGGCGTCGCAGGTTTCACGCTCGGCACTTGGGCCAACGGCCTGTCCCTGACCGTGGTGCTCGGCGGCCATCCGCGCGCGCTGATCATTTCGGCGGCGTCGGCCCTGCTGTTCGGCGGCATCGCCTCGTATTTCTTCTACGCCCGCACCCGGCTGGTCGAAGCCGAGGCGGAAGCCCGCGCCGAAAAACTGCGCCGCCTCGAGCAGGAAGCGCTGGCGGCACAAACCGAACTGCGCCTGCTGCAAGCCCAGATCGAGCCGCATTTCCTGTTCAACACGCTATCCAACATCGTCAGTCTGGTGGACGCCGACCCTGCCGCGGCAAAGACCATGCTGCTCGATCTCACCGCCCTACTGCGCACTGCGCTGGCGCGCACACGCCGCCCGGCGGTGGCACTCTCCGAGGAACTGGATCTGTTGCGCGCCTATCTCGGCATCATGGCGATTCGCATGGGGCCGCGCCTGCAATGGCGCATCGAGGCCGACGCGGACACACTGGACGCGCAACTGCCGCCCTTGCTGGTACAACCGCTGGTGGAAAACGCGATCCGCCACGGCCTCGAACCCAGGCCCGACGGTGGCGTGCTGACGATTCGCTGCCATCGTGCGGGCGATAACATCGAGATCGCCGTCGAGGATAGCGGGCGTGGTTTCACCGATGCGCAGGGTGGCGGCATCGGTCTCGCCAATGTGCGCGAGCGCTTGCGCGCCTGCTCTGGCGAATCCGCCAAACTCGATCTGGAAGCCAATCCCGTCGGCGGCGTCACCGCACGGCTGACCCTGCCTTACTCCCCTCATGCGCCTGCTGATCGCTGACGACGAAGCACTGCTGCGCGCCTGGCTGCGACGCCTGCTGGGTGAAGTCGCGCCGGATGCGCAGATCGTCGCCGAAGCCGCGGACGGCACGGCGGCGCTGGCGGAAATCGAGCGGCTGCGCCCCGATGCCGCCTTTCTCGACATCAGCATGCCCGGCTTGTCCGGACTGGAAGTCGCGGCCCGCATCACTGTCCCCTGCCGCACCGTCTTCGTCACCGCCTACGATGAGTTCGCCGTGCAGGCTTTCGAGCAGGCCGCTGCGGATTACCTGCTGAAGCCGGTCACGGCCGAGCGTCTGGCAAAAACCTGGCAGCGCCTGCAACAGCCCGCCGCCAACGATCCTGCCGCGCTCATACGCGAGCTTCTTGCAAAGGTCGGGTTGCTCGCCGCGTCCGCCCCTGCCACCGAGCCGCTACGCTGGCTGCGCATAGGCGTGGGCGAGACAGTGCAACTGGTCGACGTAAACGACGTCGACTATTTCGCGGCCGCTGACAAATACACCATGGCGCACGGCACTGGCCGCGAATGGCTGATCCGCACGTCGCTGAAGGAACTGAAGGAAGGTCTCGACGCACAACGCTTCTGGCGTATCCATCGCGGCACCGTGGTGCGCGCCGACGCCATCGCCCAGGTGCGCCGCGACCTCATGGGCCGCTTGTGGGTCGAACTCAAGGACGGCGGCAAAGCACTGTCGGTGAGCCGCAGCTTCGCCCACCTGTTCCGTCAGATGTAGCAAATCTCGACGATCTCGATCTCGCGCAGCCCGGCAGGGCTTTGAAATTTCACGACATCGCCATCGCGCGCCTTCAGCAGCGCCCGTGCCAAGGGCGAAATCCAGCTGATCGCGCCCGTGGCGGGATCGGCCTCGTCGACACCGACGATGCGATAGGTGACGTCGCAGGCGGCGTCAGAACCCAGCACCATCACCGTGACGGTCGCGCCAAAAAACACCTGGTCGAGATTGGTCTGTTGCGCCGGGTCGACCACTTCGGCGTTGTCGAGCCGCTTGGTCAGATAGCGCAGCCGCCGATCGATCTCGCGCAGCCGCTTCTTGCCGTAGATGTAGTCGCCATTTTCCGAGCGGTCGCCGTTACTCGCCGCCCAGGACACCACCTGCACCAGTTGCGGCCGCTCCACCTTCACCAATTGCTCGAATTCGGCGCGCAACGCGGCATGCCCAGCCGGTGTCAGGTAGTTTTTGGCGCCCGCCGGCAATGACGCCGCCCCGGCGGGTTCCGCGCCATCGTCCTCTTCGTCAGATTCGCTTTCGCGTACAAAAGCCTTGTTCATTTCGGGGATACCCGCTGCTTCAAAGCCGCTATTATGCGGCGCTTACCAGCATGCGCCGTCCTGCCAGCGCCGACTTTTCGGCGGCGCTCCAAACCTCGACTTTCATGCAAGCCAACTGGAGAACCCCCACCCTCGTCCTCATCTGCGGCGGCCTGATGCTGACGCTGGCGATGGGCGTGCGCACCTATCTGTAACCCTGTAGGAGAAAGTAAAGTGGCCTAAAGTGGCCCCCTGCTTCGTCTACGCCGTTCCCACTTCTCGCCGCCAAATTACGCCGCCATTTATCGCCGCCAGATTTCTACGGATTCATGCCGCCGGCAACACGGGTAGAAGTCAAAGAACCCGAAAGGTGATGATCGTGGGGCCGATATCTCGATAATCAGCGGAAAATGATCACTTCCTGATTGCCCCCCTCAACACGCCGTGACGAGTCGTTTGCCGCATCGCCGTCGCTGACAAAAATACCCGCAAACTGCTCGTCAACCTGACGCGCCACATCTAGGCCCAAACTTTTCGACACCTCTGAAACGACTCGCCCGCGGTTAAGGACAACACGCCCGCCGCGTGATGACAAAAGCTTGGCGTCCTGCCCTGTGCCCATGGCCGAGAAAGCCGCCTTGACCTGGTAGTTCTTGGTGCTCACCAAACTGAATTCACCGACCAGTTCCAGGCTCAGGGTATGGCTGACGGTATTGGTATGGTCAATCGGGTTCGCTTCTTGACGAAATTCGATGCTGTTGATCGATCCGAACAACACAAAATCGGCGCCGGGATACATGCCTTTTTTGATGCGGGCGATCACGTCGTAAAGCTTTTCCGTGTTTTTGGCATCGGTAAATGGCTTGCCCTGAACAAGCTGGTAGCGGCCGGTTTTCAACAACTCCCCCTTGACGTCGGCAGTGAATTTGCGTAACTCGCCTCGGTCAATGTATGAGTAAGTGCCTTCCATTTCCAGGTAACTGGACTCGGATTTTGCATTGACGGAACCGCTGCCGCGCCGCGAATAGGCGTGGTCGCTTTCTCGTTCGCTCTCCCGACTCGACGCTTTCAGGGAAGATTTTTCGGATGCAGCCACCATACGGAAGTACTCTTTGACCCGCTCTTCGTAAGCCAGATCGGTCACTGCAATTTTCGGCATTTTTGGTGCCGCCGCTTGTGCTGTCAAGATGGAAAATCCCAGCAACAGCGCCGCCAAGAATTGGCGCGTCAGCTTGTGTGTCATGATTGGACTCGGTTAATAGTCGGGGGAAAGTCAATGATCAACGTTTGACCTGCTTGCGGATGTCCTTCTCGTCGGACCATTCGACAATCCCGGTCTCGATTTCTATCAGGCGCAGGTTCATCTTGTAAAAAACATCCTTGATCGATGCGTCCTTTTTCACGATGGATGAAATGCTGCCATCAAGACGATACTTCGCCCCTTGCATCTTGCCCGTCTTCACAGTCTTGGATTTGTCGTACAGTCCGCTTTGCGTCTGGCGACGCAACTCATCGACCTGATTTTGCATGTCCGCACCTTCGATCACATACCGCACACCGTTCTTCTGCAGTTGCGTCAAGATGGTGTCGGTAATCAGGCGGGTGTCGAAATACTCGCTGGTTTTGTTGCTCACCGGCGAGGCCATCAGCAGTTGACGCTTTTTGATCACATCCTGAACCACCGGATGCTGAATCAGCGACCCGGTCATCTTTTCAGCAATTACCTGAAGGTCGGTCGAACCGAGATCAGTGGTAACCGTCTCGACCGCCTTCGGATCGGTGTAGGTGACAGCGCCACCCGTGGTCGGAGAGCCTGTGGTAACGCAACCAGACAGCACGGCAGCCGCCAATCCGGCAAGCAGAACACCCGGGGTGCGGCGAAGGACGGAAGTTTGATTCATGAGTCAATACTCCTTGGAAAGTTTGGGGTTTAAAGTGTCAATCAACGGAAGGGATTGAAACCGCCATCGGCGCGCTCGTTGGTGGTTTCGTTCTTTGGGCTTTGCAGCACAAGGCGGAAGTCTACCGCCTTGAAAGTCGGGGCGACTACTTGAATCTGTTGTTTCTGCTTGCCGTAAAGGGTCATGGGTTTCCACGGCTCGTCGTCCCACACGGAAAACCCGTCTCGATCCAGCCATTTGAAGCGGTAGAACAACTGCTGGTTCTCGTTACTGGTGTTGGTCAGTTCAACCTGAACACGCAACAGGTTGTCGCGCTTGGCGGCACGCAGATCAGACACCTTCAGGTAAGTCATCTTCCCCAGTTCTTCGATTTTGCTGGCAATGCTGCCCGGTCCGCTTTGCGCTGGTGCAGGAGGTGGAGACCCCATGGCCAGTTGCTCGCTGGGGACTGCCGTCGTTTGACCGCCAACCCCGTCGAGACTGCTCCGGGTTTGAGCAACTGGAGCAACCTCGATGCGACGTTTTGCAATGGACACGAACTGACCATTGGGATATTTGGTTATATATTCGCGGAAATCTTCTGGATTATTACTATTCTTGATGCTCGACCAGAATTCAAGTTCCACGACGGCAGGATCGACACGTTGCACCACGGCAGGGGCGCCTCCGCCGGTCTGGTTCGGCGCTTGCCCGGCGACAAAATAAAAATCGCCGTCGGTCTGATCGTAGAGCGCTGGATTCTGTTCGTGACCAACACTTCGCGCTTTTGCGGCAACGCCAGTGCGCACGCGCCGCAGGGACTCGGCTGCGCTAACACCCGGTGCTGAAATCATCGGCAGGAATTCGCGCGTAAAAACACTGTTGGGGTGAGTATCCTTGTCATTCAGTTTGTCCAGGGCCTGCTGGTTTGCTCCGGCCGAGTAAAGAACGATCTGACCATTCGGCGACGAAGCCTGGGCCAGGCCTCGAGTCCCGCCGAGACTCCGCCCGGCCTTCTTGGGAAGTGGGTTGTCGCGACAGGCGTCAATCACCAGCAAAACGAACTTGGCCTTGGCATCGGCGAGTTTGTCCTGGATGCGCATCAAACTAAGGGCTTGATCTTCGATATCGACAAGGTCCTTGGGGGTATCCATGTCGATCGGTAACAAAAAGTTCTG
>JAUXWU010000066.1 GCA_030680085.1 Rhodocyclaceae bacterium
ATCCCAGACAAGCCAAGAAGGTTGAGCATAACTTGGTCGAACTGCTGGTAGTCGCGGTGTGCGGCGTTCTGGTCGGCGCCGACGACTTTGTTCAGATCGAGGAATGGGCGAAGGAGAAACTGGACTGGTTTCGACAGTACCGGTGCGTGTCAAGATAGTTGTCGCCTCGGTCATGCGGCCAACTGTTGAATATCGTTACCCGCCAACACCGACTTTTTGAGAAAAGGAATTTCCATGCCCGCTTACCATCCCATCACCCCAGAGCGCCACGCTGACAAGTGTTGGCAGCGTTACAGCAGCTACCGCTTCGCCGCCCAGGACGCGGTCTCCCCTCTGGTCGTGCAGGAACTGGCCAAGGCCATGCTTTCCTTGCCCATCGCCTTCATTGCGCAGGAAGATCGCTTTACGCCCGTCGCCGTCCAAAGTCTCGCCCCTGGCAAAAACTTCTTTGTCGCCCGGATGGGCGCTGGGTTGGCGGCTACGTGCCCGCAGCGCTGCGCGGTTATCCCTTCGTTCTTGCCAACACCGAAGACGGCCAACAGGTGCTGTGCATCGATCAAGACAGCGGCCTGATCGGTGCCGAGGGCGAAGCCTTCTTCAACGCTGACGGCACACCCAGCCAGGGCGGTGGGCGACGTGCTTAACTTCCTATCGCAAGTGGCCAACAACCGTTCGGCAACCCAGCGCCTGTGCGATCTGCTGCAAAAGCACCAGATCATCCAGCCCTGGCCGATCAAGGTGCAAGGAGATCAAGGCGAACAGGCAGTAGAGGGGCTTTACCGTATTGATGAAACTGCGTTGAACCAGTTGCCCGCTGAGGCATTCATCGAACTGCGCGACTAAAACAAAGGGACTCCCACTTTGTTTTTTCATAAAGCCCATTGATCGCACCAGAATCGCATAGAGCAAATAACTGCTGGAGCATTCGGTTTGCGCACCTCCCGCTGCCAGCTCTACAATCGCCGCATGGCGCACCTTCACGACACCGGCTACAAATACCTCTTCTCGCACGCCGACCTGGTGCGCGAACTGCTGGAAGTATTTGCCCCGCCCGGCGTGACAGAGCTACTGGACTACGCCACACTGCGCCGCGAGACGGGCAGCTTCATCACCCCGGCTATGAAGAAGCGCGAAGACGACATCGTCTGGTCGATCGAACTCAAAGGACAGCGCATCTATCTGTATCTGTTGCTGGAGTTTCAGTCATCCATCGACCGGGGTATGCCGGTACGGATGATGCAGTATGTCGCCGCGCTCTACGATCATCTGGTGCGCAGCCGTGTCGTTGATCTGGCGGGCGGACTGCCGCCGGTGCTGCCAATCGTCCTTTACAATGGTGATGCACGCTGGCAGCATCAGCCCGGAGATCTTCGACCTGATTCAGCCACATCCGCCGGTGCTGACCGAATTTCAGCCGAAGTTGAAATTCTGGTTGCTGGACGAAGGCAAATTCAGTCCGGCGTATCTGGAAGGCTTGCAAAGTGTCATGGCGGCGATCTTCCGCATGGAACACCCGAACGACACGGAAGAAACCAAGCGCGCCATCCGCTGCTTTGGTCAGGCGGTGGCAAACTCACCCTTTCGCGAGCGGATTGGCCGCGCCGTGACGGAATGGTTGCGATACCGCCTGAACCAGAAAATGCCAGGACTGGATATACCCGAAATCGACGAACTGCTGAAAGGAACGCAAATGCTGGAAACGCGGATAGATCAAATGAAGGCCAACATCCTGGCCGAAGGCATGCAGCTGGGCGAGATCAAAGGCAAACTCGAAGGCAGACTCGAAGGCGAATCCACGCTGCTCGAACGCCAGATTGCCAAACGCTTTGGCCCGATCTCGGAGAGCACTCGCAGCCGCCTCAAAGCCGCCACATCGGTGCAACTAGAAACCTGGGCGGAGCGCATTCTCGATGCCGCTACGCTGGCGGATGTCTTCGGCGACCATTGATGGTCGTTGGGGTGGCGGGGATGAATGTGCTGTGGGTGGTGGGGTAATCCGTCACCTGCCGTTGAACTTTATCCAGTAGCCAACGCTTCACGCCCTATCCCGGCTCTGTCATAATTTCGCCATCCGAACAATGACAAAAAGGCAGAGCAAACATGGCGAAATCCTTCAAAAGCGGCGTCTCCCTGCATCGTCTGCTGGAAGCTTCACCGCTGGACGCTTTGCAAGCATTTCTCGCCGCCGTCGATGAGGGCCAATACGCCGCCATTTTCAGCGATGCGCCATGGCCGTCGGCCATTGATGAAGACAGTAACAAGGCCGTCCGCGCCAAACTCCTCGACATCGCCAACGACCTCAAGCCGGACGCCGCAGTCCCTCTCGACCGCCACGCCCATCGCATTCTGACGCTGGCCGAAGGTCGTGGCGTTGAAACCATCACCCGCGTTGCCGCCAAACTGTTCGAGCAGACGCACATTGAAGCCTTTGCCGCCCAACTCGACGATCTTGGCCGTAGCTTGTGGCTGTATCAATACCAGCAGTTGCTGTTCGACGAAGCCGAGAACCTGTTCTACGCTGACCACTACCGCAACTTTGGTCGCATGTACGAGGCCTTCGAACTGGACGCGGATGTGCAGGTCGATTTTATCTGGGACGATGCCGTCAAGCAGTCGCTCGAAACCGAGATTCAACAAAAGCTCGAACTCACCGGCCGCTGCACCGTTACCCACCTGCAGGTCGGCAAGAAAGATAGTGCTGGCAAGGAAGTGCCGCAGCATCTGCTGATTGTTCGTCATGGTGGCCCGCTGTCCAGCATCGCGGAATACCACGAAGCTGATGGCAGCCGGATGGAACGCTACTATCGACCGCTCAACGAAGCCACCTTGCTGTTCTCACCCGATGAAGGCGTGATCGAGGTGTTCTCGGCCAGCGCCTCCGTGCGCCAGCAAGTCGCCGGCTGCTTTGCCGAGACCGCTCTCAAGCTCGACCTGTCGGGCAAACCGCTGACGCTCAAGCAATACAACCTGACGCGATTCCTGACCTCTCTGCGCCTGACGCCACCGAGTTTGCCTGGCTTCGATGTTGAGCGCGTGGCCGTCGTCGAAGT
>JAUXWU010000080.1 GCA_030680085.1 Rhodocyclaceae bacterium
TCGAGGATCTGGTCGCCGCGCGTCGTCATGCCCAGCAGTTCGACGCGGCAGGACGGATATAATTTGCGCAAAAGGCCGCGCACATGTTCCGCCTGCCAAAGGGCCAGGCGCGATTCACGGGTGGCGATAACAATTTGGTCGGGCGTGGAATTCACTTTGACGATTCCGTGGACAGGAAAACCATGAACGATTCAGCGGCAGCAGCAACCGTAGCAGCAACCCCAGCCGAACCTCTAACAGCGGCAAATTCTAGCATTCCACCCGATTCGGCTCCGGACAAGGACGCGCCTTTATTCACGGACATCCGGCTGCTCGGCCGCCTGCTCGGCGATGTCATTCGCGACCAGGAAGGCACGGCGGTTTTCGATCTGATCGAACGCATCCGCCAGTTGTCGATCCGCCTCCACCGCAAAGACGACGCGGTAGCGCGCCAGGAACTGGACGAACTACTCAACAATCTGTCGCGCGAGCAAACCAATCTGGTAGTGCGCGCCTTCAGCTATTTTTCGCATCTCGCCAACATCGCCGAGGACCAGCATCACATCCGCCGCGCCCGCGCGCATGCGCTAGCCGGCTCACGGCCGCGGCCGGGCACTTTCGCCCAGGCGATGGCGCGCACCGACGAACTGGGTATCGACCGCCAGGCCCTTGTCGACTTCTTCAAGCACGCCGAGATTAGCCCGGTACTCACCGCGCACCCGACCGAAGTGCAAAGGAAAAGCATCCTCGACCGCCAATGGCAGATCGCCCGCCTGCTCGATCTGCGTGACCGCGGCCCGCTGACGCCGGCGGAACTCGCCGATAACGAGGAATCCCTGCGCCGCGCCGTGCTGACCCTCTGGCAAACGCGCATGCTGCGCGCACTCAAGCTCTCGGTGATGGACGAGGTGAACAACGCGCTCGCCTATTACGACACCACGTTCCTGCGCGAGCTGCCGCGCCTGCACAACAGCATCGAGGATGCCCTGGCAGAGCCAGGCGTACAAGCAGCGCCAGGCGTGGCGGCCACCTCCCTGCCGGCCTTCCTGCGCCCCGGCTCCTGGATCGGCGGCGACCGCGACGGCAACCCCTTCGTCACCGCCGACATGCTCAAAAGCGCACTCACCGCGCAAAGCCGCAAGGCCTTTGGCTACTACCTCGAACAAACCCACCGGTTGGGCAGCGAGCTGTCCTCTTCCGAATTGCTGGTGAATATCTCGGACGACCTGCGCGAACTGACGGCGCGCTCGCCCGACCACAATCCGCACCGCGACGACGAACCCTATCGCCGCGCCATCGCCGGCATCTATGCGCGACTGGCCGCCACGGCGCGTGAACTCGACCAGATGGAAGCACTGGTGCATTCCGTTGCCGATGCTCCATCCTATGCCGACAGCGCGGCTTTCGCCGCCGACCTCGACATCCTCGACAATTCATTGAAGGAGAACGGCGCGGCGCTCATGGCGCGCGGCCGGCTGCGCCGCCTGCGGCGTGCCGTCGAACTGTTCGGCTTTCACCTCGCGCCGCTCGACCTGCGGCAAAACTCCGACGTGCATGAGCGCACGGTGCATGAACTCTTCGAGGCCGCCCGCCCGGGCACCGCCTATGCGGAGCGCAACGAGGACGGCCGCATTGCCCTGTTGCTCGCCGAGCTGGCCACGCCGCGCCTGCTCGCCTCGCCCTACTGGACCTATACCGAGGAAACCGCCGCTGAGCTCGCCATCTTCCATGCCGCGCGCGACATGCACCACCGCTACGGCAAGGCGGCGATCCAGAACGTCATCATCTCGATGTGCCAGGGCGTTTCCGACATTCTCGAAGTAGCGCTGCTGCTCAAGGAAGCCGGCCTGCTGCGGCCGCGGACCGGTGAACTCGACGTCAACATCGTCCCGCTGTTCGAAACCATCGACGACCTCGCCCATTGCGGCGACATCATGCAGCGACTGTTCAGCCTGCCGGCCTACCGGCGTTTCCTCGCTAGTCGTGGCGACTTGCAGGAAGTCATGCTCGGCTATTCCGACAGCAACAAGGACGGCGGCTTTTTGATGTCGAGCTGGTCGCTCTATCGCGCCGAAGTGGCGCTGGTGGAGGTTTTCAAGAAGAACAGCCTGCGGCTGCGCCTGTTTCACGGCCGCGGCGGCACCGTCGGCCGGGGCGGCGGCCCGAGTTACCAGGCCATTCTCGCCCAGCCCGCCGGCGCCGTGCAGGGCGCCATCCGCATCACCGAGCAGGGCGAAGTCATCGCCTCGAAATACGCCAACCCGGAACTCGGCCGGCGCAACCTCGAAGTGCTGGTCGCCGCCACGCTGGAAGCCACCCTGCTGCCGCACGCCCACGACGACCCCAAGCCTGACTGCCTCGCCGCCATGGCCGAGCTGGCCGAATATTCCTTCCGCGCCTATCGCGACCTCGTCTATGAAACGCCGGGATTCGAGCGCTATTTCTGGGAATCGACGGTCATCAGCGAAATTGCCCGGCTCAACATCGGCAGCCGCCCGGCCTCGCGCAAAAAAACCACCGCCATCGTCGACCTGCGCGCCATCCCCTGGGTGTTTTCGTGGTCGCTATGCCGCCTGATGCTGCCCGGCTGGTATGGCTTCGGCGCCGCCTACCAGGCCTTCCTTGAGAAGCACGGCGCGGCCGGTCTCGCCCTCCTGCAGCGCATGCACAACGAATGGGGCTTCTTTCGCACCCTGTTGTCGAACATGGACATGGTGCTGGCCAAGACCGACATCGTGCTGGCCGAGCGCTATGCCGGACTGGTGAAGGACGCCGCGCTGCGCGAGGCAATCTTTCCGCGCCTGAAGAGCGAATGGCAGGCCACCATCGCGGCGCTCCTGGCCATCACCGGCCAGCACGCGCTGCTCGAAGACAATCCACTCCTGCAGCGCTCGGTGAAAAACCGCTACCCCTACCTCGATCCGCTCAACCACCTGCAAATCGAACTCCTGCGCCGCCACCGCTCCGGCCCACCCTGGAGCGACGACGAACGCGTCCAGAGCGGCATCCACCTCACCATCAACGGTGTGGCGGCCGGACTACGCAACAGCGGATAAATTAAGTTGACTTGATTACTCGGATAACTCTGCTATCAACGGAGCACAACCCAACAGAGGAGAAGATCATGCTCGACATCAATAAATACGTGAACAACCAGCGACTGGCGGAAGTCGATCCGGACGGCAATCTGTTCAGTCTCGAACATTGGTCTCCGCTCGTGGCCGCGCGAGTGGCCGAGGCGGAAGGTCTTGTGCTCGAAGATGATCACTGGCTGGTGATTTTCCATTTGCGCCACCATTTCCGCGCCGCGGGCAACACGGCGAACGCCAGGGAGTTGCTGCACGAACTGGAGCACAAGCTGTTCGGCCACGTCGATCGCCGCCGTTTGTACGAGTTGTTCCCCCATGGCCCGATCGCCCAGGCGAGCCGCATCGCCGGCCTGCCGCTGCCGCCCGGAACACTCGACCCGTCCTTCGGCAGCAGTCATTAGCAGCCACTACCCGCGTCGCCGCAATCGCGCGCAAGGCGCAGCTTGAAGACAACACCTTGCGCGCCGCGGCCTTGGCGCTGGGTTACCTGACGGCGGAGGAGTTCGACCGTTTGATGCAGCCGGCCTTGTTGCCACACAGGAGCTAGCCATGGAACGATCCGTACGCGACATGAGCGGTCTGTTTGCCCAACTGGGCGAGGCAAGCGATGAGGGCGCCATCGCCCGGTTCATCGCAACCAACGGCCCCCTGGCCGGCGGCGTGCAATTGCACGAAGCCGCCTTCTGGACGCCCGCACAGGCCAACTTCCTGCGCGAGGCCATTCTCGACGATGCCGAGTGGGCCGAAATCGTCGATGCACTGAACGCGGAATTGCACGCCCACACCTGCAAGACTTTGTAACTGCCCTGATCAGGCGTATATCGGTCGGTCCGGACAAGCGTTGTTCACCCGATTACGTTTTTTCCGCTCGCAACCGGTTTCCCGCAAGAAAGGGCAGTGCCATGAATGGCAAACTACTACTGACAACACTGGCTGGCGCCTCCGTTTTACTGGGTGCCTGCACGACCTATCCGGTCCAGGATTCCTATTACGACCAGCCCGTCGTCGTGCGGGTGGCGCCGCCGCCACCACAGTATGAGTATTACGGCGCCCCGCCGGTGGTGGGTTATGTCTGGATTACCGGCTACTGGAACTGGGGCGGCGTGCGCCATGTCTGGGTGCCGGGCCGCTGGGAAGCGCCGCGCCACGGCTACTATTGGGCGCCACACCACTGGGAGCGCCATGGCGACCACTGGCGGCAACAAGGCGGGCGCTGGGAGCAGCAGGGCGGCCGCTGGGAGCAAGACCAGCGGATGCGCCAGGAGCCCCGTCCCGCCCCGCCCGCCGTGCGTCCGCCGGCCCAGGGCTACCCGCAAGGGCAGATCATCCAGCGCAACGAACCCGCCCCCACTTTTCAGCCGCCCCCCAATCGCGCCCCGCTGCCCGAACGCAATATCGCCCCCGGGTATGAACGCGAAAGCCGGCGGCCCGCACAGGAAGGCATCGAGATGCGTCCGGAGCGCAGAAGCGAACCGCGCATCGAGCGCCGAGACGAGACGCGCATCGAGCGACGAGACGAATCGCGCATCGAGCGCGAAGCACGTCCCGCACCGGAACACGGCGGCAGTCCGCGCGCGGAACGTGACGAGCGGCCACGCCAGAAACAGGATGGCAGCGGCCCCCGCCGCCGCGGCCCGCCGGGTAGCGACGAGGATGAGAAAAGATAGGCAGCGACGATTTCCCGGCTCCACGCGGTTATCCCGATAAAATCCGCCGACGATTGCAACGAGTGGAGATCTGACCGTGAATGCCGCGACCCGAATTCCCGTCACGCTGATTCCCGGCGATGGCATTGGCCCGGAAATCACCGCGGCCACGCTGGCGGCGCTTGAAGCCCTCGACGCCCCCTTCGACTGGGATCGACAGACGGCCGGCCTGGGCGGCGTCACCGCCTGCGGCGACCCCCTGCCGCCGGCCTGCATCGAGAGCATTCGCGCCACCCGGCTGGCCCTGAAAGGGCCGCTGGAAACGCCGATCGGTGGCGGCTACCGGTCCTCCAACGTGCGACTGCGCGAGGAATTCAAGCTCTACGCCAACCTGCGGCCGGGCAAGACCATCGTACCCGGCGGCCGCTACGACAACATCGACCTGGTGCTGGTGCGTGAGAACAACGAAGGCCTCTACATGGGCTACGAGCACTTCATTCCGATCGACGACGACCCCCATGCGATAGGCATGTCCACCGGCGTCAATACCCGCCAGGGCTGCCGGCGTATCTGCCGCTTCGCCTTCGACTATGCCGTCAAGCATGGCCGCAAGAAGGTGACGGTGGTGCACAAGGCCAACATCATGAAGGCGCTGACCGGCATCTTCCTCGAAACCGCGCGGCAGATCCACGCCGCCGAGTATCAGGACAAGGTCATCATGGAAGAGATCATCGTCGACGCCTGCGCCATGAAATTGGTGATGAACCCGTGGCAGTTCGACGTGCTGGTGACCACCAACCTGTTCGGCGACATCCTCTCCGACGAAATCGCCGGGCTGGTCGGCGGGCTGGGCATGGCGCCGGGCGCCAACATCGGCGCGGATGCGGCGATTTTCGAGGCCGTGCATGGCTCGGCGCCGGACCTCGCCGGCCAGGGCATCGCCAACCCGATCGCCCTGATGCTGGCGGCGGCGATGCTGCTCGACCATGTCGGCCTGGGCGACAAGGCCACGCGCCTGCGCCGTGACATCGATCTCACCCTCAACGTCGACCACGTGCGCACCGGCGACCTCGGCGGCAATGCCAGCACCCAGGAGTTCACGGCGGCGCTGGTGGCTCGCCTGCGCGCCGGTTGATCGCCAGCGGCATGATCCGAAAAGTCGGCGCTGGCGGGACGGCGGCAATCGGCCAGGGGCGATAATGTCCTCCCATCTCAACAATCATGCCGAGGCCGAACGTGAGTCATTGTTGTTCATCATCCGACTGCGCCAGCCAGCATCCCAAAAAACGCCGTTGCCCCGCCAACGGCCAGGAATATGCGGAAGTCCCGGTGCGCACCATCGCCCACCACATCAAGGCGTCGTGGGCGTGGACGCCGACTGCCGAGCATTACTACTTTTGCGCCGACCCCGCTTGCGCTGTCGCCTATTTCGGCGACGACGATTCGACTGTCCTCAAGTCACGGTTGCGCACCCGCATCGGGGTGAAGGAACAGACCGGGGACGATTTGCTGTGCTATTGCTTCGGTGTCAGCAAGGAGGATTTTGCACGCGACCCGGCCACAAAAGATTTCGTCGTGGCCCAGACCAAAGCCGGATTGTGTTCCTGCGAAACCAGCAACCCATCGGGGCGGTGTTGCCTGAAAGACTTCCCCAAATCCCGGGCGTAAAAACCCGCTTCGGGTCGATCGCCGCCCATTCATAATAAAAGTCGGCGCTGGCGGGACGGCGGTAAACGGCCAAGTGCGGCCATACATGCAAGCAATATCCAGCTAGACCAAACGGCAGGTAACAGATCAAAAAGCCGACCTTCAGCATCCAAACTATTCAGACAGTAGATCGGCCAAAGCGGCTTTTTGATAAAGGGCACTTCTATAAATCCCCAAAATATGTTATGCTTACAGCATGCAAACCAGCCTATTTGACCTTGAGAACCGCTACGCCAGTCTGAGTGAAGCGGGCGACCCGCTGGAACGGCTGGACGCCGTCATTGACTGGGA
>JAUXWU010000085.1 GCA_030680085.1 Rhodocyclaceae bacterium
GTTTCCTGAACAGCATCCTCGGCCAGTTGCTCGTCGCGCAGTTGCAGGCAGGCGAAGCGCAACATGTCGCGCCGCATGGCGACGAGAAATTGCGCGTCTTCGCCAAACAATCCGTTCTCTTTCATGGGCCATCCTCCGGCCCCATTGTTTCATGGTTTCATTTCATGAAGTGCCGGAACAAGAGATGATCGAGGGACAGCGCGCCCGGCCCCCTGGCGATCAGGAAGAGCAGCACGGCAGCCCAGACACCGTGGGTCGGATAGGCATCCGGATAGACCAGCAACTGGATCGTCAGCGTCATGCCCAGCAGGGCCAGCGCGGAGAAGCGCGTCGCCAGACCGACGAGAATCAGCGCGGGAAAGAAATGCTCGCCGAATGCCGCCATGGTCGCCGCCAGTTCCGGCGCCAACAACGGCAGGCGGTACTCGTCGCGGAACAGGTCGACGACCGAATCCGAGAGTCGCGGCAAGCCGAACTGAAACTCTCCGGAAACGATATCGATGGCGAAGCCTTGCACCTTGGTTTGCCCGGACTTCCAGAAAATTGCGGCGATGGAAAAGCGGCCGATCAGGGAAATCAAGCCGTCAGGAATGCGGCCGAACAGTTCGACGACACGCCGCACGATAGTTACCGGCCTGGAAGTGTTCACGTCGCGCTCCTTGAAATATGGATGTCGATGATGGCGCCGCCGCCGACTCGAATCTTCGGCCTGCTATTGATCCGGCCGCAACCTACTTGAACGTTCGCCCTGAGCTTGTCGAAGGGCGCGCAGGGCTTCGACAGGCTCAGCCCGAACGGTGGTTTCAAGTTCACTGATGCCGGCTCAATAATGCATTGGTCGGCGCAGGCGTGGATTCCTTACACGCAAGTCACCCATGCGGGTACTTCAGAAATCGGCGCAGTCGAAACCGCGCCACAATCCTTGGGACGAAGAAACGATTACTTGAGCGTCAGGACAAACTGCACCAGCGTCTTGATGTCGGCTTCCTTCACCGTGGCGTTGGGCGGCATCGGCACGGGGCCCCAGACATCCTTGCCGCCCTTCTTCACCTTGACCAGCAGCATGGCTTCGGCATCGGCCTGCCCGCCGTATTTCCGGCCCACGTCTTTCCAGGCCGGGCCGACCAGCTTCTTGTCGAGTTGATGGCAGGCGAGGCAGCCGTTCTTCTTGGCGATCTCCATCGCCTCGGCTTCGGTGGCGGCGGAGGCCGTGCCCGCCAGCAGGCAGCCGGCGGCGGCGAACATTACTGCGATTGCTTTCATGCGTATTCCTTTCCGATTAGACGATGGGACGTGGCTTGAGGCTCATGCGAGTCAGGTCGGTCTTGTATTCCGACTCGCCCACCTTGGTCAGCGTGCCGCGGCCGAGCTTGTAGCGGTAGTTGTTGGTCATCGGATCGGGCACGGCGGAGACCACCGCGTTCGCCATCGACTTCGGCGTATTGAAGTTCGATTTGGCGCATCCCTCCTTGATCTCGTCCGAGACGATGGCGTAGTTGCGGCCCATCGCTCCGCCCATGCGTTTTTCGTCGACGATGTCCAGGCGGCCCTTGACCTTGAAGCCGCCCAGATCGTCCGCGAAGAAGCCCAGGCCGCCGAGGCTGACGCTATCCAGCCCGTAGGCGGTCGATACCGAAGAGAAGATCGGGATGCCGTCGATCAAGAGCGTGGTGTAGCGGCCGGGCAGGTTGTTGAGCACGATGTTGCGCACGTTGGTGACGGTGATTTCCTTGAGCTGCTTTTCCTACGCCAGCGCCGGCTGGCCGATCAAGAGCAGCGCCGCGACCAGCGGCAGGCGGTGGGTGTTCAGTTTCATGATTCCATTCTCCTTGCGTTAAGTGTTTGGCTGGCTGGTTGGGTGAAAACTTCAGGTCCTTCGCAGGCGCTGCCCGCGTCTGGCCGGGGGCCGGTGAGCAGGCGCCAGGAATACGCGGCATACAGCGTGAAAGCGCCGATCCAGGCCAGCGCGGCAAGCATCCACAGCCGGGGCGCGGGAACATCGACGAGCGACATGCCCGCCAGAAGACGCAGCAGCGCGGCGGCCACGACCAGGCCGGCCGCGGCCAGTACCCAGGGGCGTTGGTCCAGTTCCCGGCCACTGTGGGTGCGCCCCGCCACCAGCATGACCGCCAGCACGGCCAGGCCCAGCGCGCCGACGAGCAGCAGGTGCCGCCCAGCCGAAGGCGCGAATCCCGCGCCGAGCAGCGACAGACCGATCAGGGCGTAACCCAGCGCCATCAGCCAGTACACGCTGTAGAGCATGAAAATCCAGCGGCTGAACAGGGCGCGCCCGACGTGCCAGTCGTTGAGGAGGTTCAACAGCGCGGCGGCGACGGCCAGCGCCAGCCAGCCGCCGACGGCATTGCCGGGCAGCGCGAACTCGATGGCGGTGAAGAGTCCGATGGCGAAGGTGGCCAGATTGCGCCGGGGCGGGCGCGCCAGATAGGCGGCCTGCGCGCCGCGCACGTCCAGCGCGGCATTCACCATGCGCATCGAAATGCGGCTCAGGGCGAGGACGATGAGGATCATCAACACACCCACCGCGGCCAGCAGCCAGGGCATGACCGGTTCATTGCGCCAGGCGGCGACGAAATAGCCGGCCTGCAAAGCGGCCAGCGCGATCAGGGCGTAAACAAAGCTCAGATGCGCGCGCCCGCGGTCGCGCCACACCGGCGGCGCGATCAGCCAGCCGAGATAAACCATGAACGCGAGATTAAGCAGTGCGGCGGGCCAAACGCCGGTCACACCGGCCAGAGTGAAGGTCAGCCGCGCGGTGAGCCACAGGCCGAACAGCACCGCCAAGCGGCGGTTTTGCACCGGCGCACTGGCGGTGAACTCGGGCACGGCGGTGAGCAGGAAACCGGCCACCGAGGCCATGGCGAAGCCGTAGATCAGTTCATGCGCGTGCCAGGCCAGTGCCCCGCCCATCTGCGGCGGCAAGGGCCAGCCGCGCACGAAGAACACGCCCCACAGCGCCATTGCAAGCACGGCATAGAGCGCAGTCGCCAAGTAGAAGGGGCGGAAGCCGCAGCACAACAGCGGTGCGGCGAACAGGCCGCGCAATCCGGCGGTCAGCATGCGAAGCCTTTCTTGCCGGCAGGGCGGGAAATATCGAACACCTGCGCCGTCCCGCCAGCGCCGACTTTTGGACAATCGCCGTCGGCGGCTGGCGGCGCCAAGCTCTCCAGCCCGAAGCACTCGCGCACCACGCCCGCTTGCAGCAGTTGCGCCGTGGTGCGATGGACGAAGCCGTCGTCGCGCAGCAATGCCGCCACGGACAGCTCGAAGCGATAGGCGATGCGCCCCGGCGCTGGTGCCATCACGAGGATGGTGTCGGCCAGGCGCACCGCTTCCATCAGGTCGTGGGTGATCATCAGCACGGCCACCTGACGCGCGGCTTGGTGGTCGAGCAGCAGGCGGTGCAGTTGCGCCTTGAGGCCGATGTCGAGCGCGGAGAAGGGCTCGTCCAGTAGCAGCAGATCGGGTTCCAGCACCAGCGCGCGCGCCAGCGCGGCGCGGCTTTGCATGCCGCCGGAAAGCTGGTGTGGAAAGCGGTCGAGCGCGGCGGCGTCGAGACCGACGGCATGGCCCATGGCCTGCGCGCGCATCTGCCATTCGGCGCGCGGCAGGCCGATTGCCCGCAAACCCAGTGCGATGTTGTCGCGCGTCGTTTTCCACGGCAGCAGGCGTGGCGTCTGGAACATCACCGCCGGGCGGACGAAACTGTTTGCAAGCGTACCGGTCTGGCAGGCGAGCAGCCCGGCGGCGAGGTGCAGCAGCGTCGTCTTGCCGCAACCGGACGGGCCGACGATGGCGAGGATGCGGCCGGCGTCGAGGCTCAGGTCGATCGCTTCGAGCACCGTTTTGAGGGCGTAGGCGTGGGCGACGCCGGAGAGGGTGAGCGTGGTCATGTTTGCACCTCGCGCCAGCGTTCGACTTCGCGCTTGATCGGCTCCAGCAGCAGGTATTCCACCGCCAGCAGCGTCAGCACCACGGCGGCGATCCAGGCCAGCGTCGCCTCCATGTCGAGGTGGCTGCGAGAGACCGCCAGCGCCGCGCCGATGCCGTCGGCAGACGACAGCAGCTCGGCCATCACCACCACCTTCCACGAGGTGCCGAGCGCGTTGATCCAGGCCGGGAACAGGTAGGAGACGACGTGCGGCAGGTAGAGGTCGAAAAACTTCATGCGCGGTGGCAGGCGCAACACCGTCGCCATGTCCTTGAGGTGGTGGTCCAGCGTGCGCGTGCCGGCAAGCGCGCCGATGAAGATGACCGGAAAACAGGCGATGAAGACGGTGAAGATCGGCGTGCCGTCGCTGGCGCCGAACCAGAGCATGGCCAGCACCAGCCAGGCGATGGGCGGGATGCCCAGTAGCACGGTGACAAGCGGGCGCGCCATCATCGCGGCCGTCATCGACATGCCGGCGGCGAAACCCAGCAGGCTGCCGGCCAGCATGGCCAGCGCCAGCCCGGTCATGGCGCGCCCCGCTGTGACGAGCAGTTCCGGCCAGGCGGCGCCGGAGTCGAGCAAGCGATACAGCGTGGCAAAGGTGCTGCCGGGGTCGGGCAGGATCAGGTCACCATAGGCGAGACTGACGCCTTCCCAGACGGCCAGCAGCAGGAACAGGCTGGCGATCGCGCCCCAACCGCTCCACAGGTAGGCGGGAATGCCGGACAGCCAGGCCCTGAACAGGCTCACGGCAGTCCGTAGTAGAAACCGCTGTCGGGCAGCTTGCCACCGACTACCCCCGGCTGCCTGGCGAACAGCAGACCAAAGAAGAATTCCAGTTCCGCCCGGGCGTCCTGCGCCGTGACGAAGACGGCGTTATCGACGCGCACCGAATCGGCCACGCCTTCGGGCGTGAGCATCTCGACGCGTTTTGCGACCAGCTTCCCGCACTCGTCTGGCTGTTTTTCGCACCAGGCCAGCGAAGCGGCATACGCCCGCTGGAATTTTTCGATCAGCGCCGGATCGGCGAGCGCCTTGCCCATCGCCACCATGCCGGCCTGCGGAATGCGCGCCGGGCGCTGCATCGTGCGCCCCCATTCTTCCTGCAAGTTGACGCTGCGAAATAGTTCCGGTGCGATGACGCTGATCGGAAACGACTTCGTTTTGCGCAGCGCCACCGACACCGCCGGTTCGGCCAGCAGCGCATGGTCGGCGCGGCGCGTGATGAGCAATTGCATGGCGTCCAGCGGCGAGCCGACGTAGCGCAGCTTGAAGTCGCGCTTCACATCCAGCCCCTGCTTTTCGGCCAACACCTGGAACACGATGTCGGGCATGTCGGCGCGAAACGGCATGAGAATTTCGCGGCCCTTGAAGTCGGCCAGCGTCTTGAGGCCGTTCTCGCGCGAGACCAGCCACAGCACGCCCCAGGTCGAGACGTTGATGAGTTGCAATTTGACACCGCGGTTGTAGAGATTGGCGGCGACGTTGGTCGGCATGGCGACGAAATCGGCCTTGCCTTCGATGGCCAGCACGCGCAACTGGTCGGGGTCTTTCCAGGCGACGAATTCCACCGTGTCCGCCACATCCTTCAGCGCCCCGCTCTCCACCATGTGGATGAGCGGGTTCGACACTGCGGCGTAAGGGCCGGCAAGCACCAGCTTGGGTAGCTTGGCGGCGGCGGCCCCGGAGAAAACGAGTACCGCAGCGGCCAGACTGCTGCCCATCAGACGACGCCAGCGCTGCATCAGAACAGCGAAGCGCCCAGCATCAGCGCATGGTCGCCGCCCGAGACGTTCATCACGCCGGTGCCGCGCACGCCGCTGCTGGCGGAGTCGAAGCTGGCGGCCATGTCGAAACCCACGCCGGGGGTGAGGCGCGCCTGCGGCAGCCGCACGTTGATCGCCCCGCCCAGCGCGCCGCTGCCGTAGAGCACCGAGGCCGGGCCTTTGACCACCTCCACCCGCTCGGCCAGTCCGAGCGACAGGAAGGAGCCGATGGCGCCCGCCGGCTGCGCGGAATTGAGCCGTATGCCATCCACCAGCAGCGCCACGCTTTCCTTCTTCAGGCCGCGAATCACCGGGTTCTGCCCCTGCGCGCCGTCGCTGGAAACGGCCAGGCCCGGCTCGCCACGCAAGGCTTCGCCGAGGTTATTGGCGCCGCGCCGCAGAATGTCGTCGCGGCCGAGGCCGGTGATGGCCGCCGGGGTTTCCAGTTCGTCGGCGGCATAGCCCTTGGCGGTGACGGACACGGTGGGCAACGTGGGCGCATCCGCCGCATGGGCGGGAAAAGCCGCGAACAGGGCGGCGCAGAGGGTAGTGAGTTTGATGAGTCGCATGACAGTCAGTCCTGTAGTTGTATTCGGGCTGGCTGGCGCAAGAGCGCACTGGCTGGCTGGCTGAGTGAAAGTCGGCGCTGGCGGGACGGCATCAGCCGACACGTCGCGTAAATCGGGGGCAGCGTGGCGCTCATGGCGCGTCTTGGCCGGTTTGCACCCAGATGTCGCGCGCCACGGCATGCTCCAGGGCGATGGCCAGCGGGGTCAGGCGGGTTGCGAAGGTCTTGCTAGACATGGGTAGATCTCCTTTGGTTTGCAGTGATTGGCTGGCTGGAGCGGACTCATGGCTGGCTGGTTGAAAATCAGTAAAAAACTTGCCGGGTGAGTGTCGCTCGGCTAACATACACACCTCTATGTATATACAGGGAGGTCGTCATGGATACCCTCGTTAGCCGCCTTTTCATGAACGGCAACAGCCAAGCCGTACGCATTCCGCGCGAATTCCGGCTCGACGCCGCGCGGGTGGAAATCCGCCGCACGGCGGACGGCGATCTGCTCATCCACCCACTGCCCGCTGGTCGCGGCGTGGCGCTGCTCGACACGGTTGCCGGCTTTGACGCCGATTTCCTGGCGGCACTCGAAGCCGGTCGCGCGGAGCAGCCGCCGCCGCAGGAACGGGAAGCGCTGTGATCTACCTGCTCGACACAGACACGCTCATCTATCTCATCAAGCACCGTCCAGCGAGCGTGGCGACGCGGGTCGATGCCCTGAGCGCGGATGATCGGCTGGGCATGTCCTTCGTCACCTGGGCTGAACTGCAGAAGGGCGCGGAGCGCAGCAGCCGCAAAACCGAGACACGGCGACGGCTTGAAGCCCTGGCCCGGCAGGCGCCGGTGTTCTACGATGCCAGCCCACAGTTGTGCGCGCACTGGGCGACCCAATTCGTCCGGCTGAAAGAGGCCGGCACGCCCATCGGCGCCAACGATCTCTGGATCGCCTGTCACGCGCTGGCGCTCGATGCCGTGCTGGTGAGCAACAACACCCGGGAGTTCGAACGCATCGAAGGGCTGCGACTGGAAAACTGGGCTGCCTGAAACCGCCCCGCGGCTTGCCGGATTCATCGCATCACGCCCGGATCGGTAACGAAGCCGATGCGGGTCAGGCCGTGGCGGGCGGTTTCGGACATGACCTGGGCGAGCTTTTCGTAGGGCGTGATGCGATCGGCGCGCAGATGCAGTTCGGGTTGCGGCGTTTGTGCGGCGGCGCTCCCGTAGTGTGCGCGGCATTGAGCAGGATGCCGATGGTGCTGCCGTTGTGCAGGATCGAGGCGACGGCGTGGGTAAGCATGCCAAAGGCCGCCGCGGCCAGAATGCTGCCGTTGATCCCCATGGTCAGCCGATAGTTGTGCGCTATCTTGTCCAGCGCGGCATTGGCCAGCGCCTTGGCATCGGCCACCCGCGCAATGCCGTCTTCCAGCAGGGCAATATCGGCGCTCAGGCGAGCGATGTCGGCGCCCCGCTGCATGGCGATGCCGACATGCGCGCCCGCCAGCGCCGGCGCGTCGTTGATGCCATCCCCCACGAAAGCGATTTTTGCGCCCCTCTCGGCAAGTTGCCGGACGATCGCTGCTTTTTGTTCGGGCAGAAGTTCAGCGTGAAATTCATCCACGCCCAGTTGCGCGGCAATTTCGGCGGCGCGCTCATAGTGGTCGCCGGTCAGCATCAACACCCGCTGGATGCCCAGACCGCGCAAACGCTCGATGGTGGCGGCGCTGTTGCCGCGCAGCTCGTCCTTGAGGGCGATCACGCCAATCAGGCGGCCGTCATAGCCGATATAGAGCAGGGTCTTGCCGGCCTGAAACAGACGTTCGATACGGGCGCGCTGCCGACCAAGGGATATGCCTTCATCCTCGACGACAAAATGCCGCGAACCCACCACGATCCGTTTGCCGCGCACCACGCTGGCCACGCCGTGGGCGGCGATGAACTGGACTTCGGCGTGATCGAAATGGTGGTTGCGCTCGAGTTGCGCCGCCTCGACGACGGCCTTGGCGAGTGGATGGAAATAGTGTTCCTCGACCGATGCAGCCAGATCGAGAATGTCCCGCGGGCTGAAATCGGGGTCGAAGGCGAGCGTATCGGTCACGGCCAGCACGCCGGTCGTCAATGTGCCCGTCTTGTCGAAGATCAGCGTATCGGCTTCGGCCAGCCGTTCGACGACATCGGCGCCCTTGAACAACACCCCCATTTGTCCGGCGCGATACATCGTTGCCTTGAATGCGACCGGCGTGGCGAGCTTCAGCGCACAGGAAAAGTCGGCCTGCAAGACGGCGGCCACCCGGCGCCAGTCGCCGGAGGCGAGCCAGGCCGCACCCGCCAGACCCAATACCAGCGGCACCAGCCGATCGGCCAGGCGGGCGGCATTCATCTGGGTGTCGGCCATCTGCTCCTTCATCTCCTCGAATCCGCTGGCCAGCCCGCCATAAAGTTTCATGCCCGAGCGCATCAGTTTGCCGCGCAGTTGCTCGTCGCCCAACACATACGCGGCGGCGGCGCCCAGCAGCGCACCGGCGAGAAATCGCTCCGTCGGGCTGAGCTTATCCAGCCAGCCGATTTGCGGCACTTGATTGGCCATCATCTTCTGCCACGCAGCCATCATGTTCGGCTGCGCCATGCGCTTTTGCAGCAGGACGGTGACGGCTGCCCCGGCGGCCAGGCTGGCGCCGCCTTGCAATGCAAGACGCAGCAGGCGCTTGCCCCCGCCCGCCTGCGTTCGCTGAACGACTGTCAGCAGTCCGCTGGCCACAAAGCCGCGCATGAAACCGGTCTGCGCCTCGCCGAGCATCAGGTTATTTTTCGGGTTCTTTTTCGCCGCTTTCATGTCGCCTTCTTTCCTGTCCCGCGACGCTTCGCTGGCGCGGAAATATCCGCCACTTCTAGCGTTACGTCTGGCATCTCCGGCACCGCGGACGCGGGCGTCTGAACAACGGCATCGCCTGCTTCCGCCGCAGCGGGCGGAGGTCGGAGGATCGACCCCAAAACGCACCCGTCCACGAACATGATGGGCAATCCGCAAGCAGGGCAGCAGGCGACGGATGGCCGAGCGTGCAATATCAGTTGGCAAGGCGGCTTACCCCCTTCTGCGCCGCGCCATCCGCTGCGCCAGCGTCGGCGAGCAGGCTCAGGCCGCGCGCGAAGCTGCCGACGCCAGGCGACTGGACGAACACGCAGGGCTTGCCGAGCTTCTTGCAAGCGTCCTTGATGCGCTGATAGGCGGCGTGCGATACGCAGCCCGATTGGCAGATCACCGCGTCGGCGCTGGAAACGATGCCGTCGATGCGGTGCGGACTCTCCTCCTGGCCGCCGTCGTGGTGCAGGAAACGCCCGCCCTGAAACTCCACCAGCCGCCGGTAACCGGCGACCAGACCGGTGCGGCCGCCGACGCAGAGCACGCAGCGTCCGGTGAGCGCTGCCTCCGCCGGGCAGGTGCGGCCGCAACCGCCCGCACCGGCCACGCCAGCGCAGCCGCTGTCTATGCCGAGGGCGATTTCCAGCGCGGATTCCGCGGCGGCCAACTCATCCCTGGCATCGGTCAGATCGGTTTCCAGTTGGGCTGCGCGCCGGGCATTGGCGGCATTGCGCTCTTCCAGCGTTTCGATACGCCGCCCCATCGCTTCGGCACGGCTGTGCAGTGTTGCGTAATCGCGCGCCTGGCGGCGCGCCTCGGCCAGTTCCAGTTCGCGCCGCCCCAGCAGACCGGATCGTTGCTCGGCATCGGCAAGGCGGCGCTGCAGGTCGGCAATGGCCTTGTCCTTCTCGCGCTGCGCGACGGCAGCATGGCGCTTCTCGAAGAACTTCTGCACCAGTTCGGCGATTTCGGTACGACTGTCGCAACTGCCGACGAACACGGTGTGCAGGACGTAGTCGGACATGGCCCGTTCGTCGATGCCAACACGGGCGGCGATCTTGCGCATTTCGGCCACCGGCAGGCAGGTGCCGACCAGCGGACAATGCCAGCGCCGCGGCAATTCCCAGATTTTTTTGCGGCGGCGCGTACCGAGCCGGGGCAAGATGCCTTGGTCGCCGCCAAAGGCGGCATGGATCATTTGGGTCAGCATGATGGGGGTGTCCTCATTTGGTCAGGATCAGTTTGCCGGCCTGGGTCTGGCGCAGGCGGTAGGTTTCGGTGCCGTGACGGATCAGCACCTCGCGCGTATTGCCGAATAACTGGCGACTTTCCAGGATGGGCGGCATTTTGCCGTCGGCGCGAATGGGCGCGATGCCGGACATGGGCACTGCGCTATCTGTCTGGCGTTGATTCGGCATCATCGCGTTACAGGTGGTAGCCCAGCGCAAATGCCGCCGCGTGTTCGACGGACGCGATGCGCAGCATGGCGGAGCGGCGTTTTTTCGATTCCACAGCCTGGCTGTACGCGCGCGCGGCGGGCCGATGATCGAGATCGAGCACCTCGGCCAGTGCGCGGGCGTGCTCGCGCAGATGGGGATCGGCCTCGGGGTCGTCGGCCACCCGTTCGAGCAGCATGGCTGCGAGATACGCCGCGCGCGGGCAGCCAGTGGTCATGTGCGTGCCCAGATGGGCGAGCGCGCCCGCCACCAGATGGGCGGGGCTTGCCGCATCAATGGCGCACGGCGAAAAATCGGGTCGGGATGGTGTCATGGCAAACCTCCAATGGGCAGAAATTGCTGGCTGGCTTGCCGATATTGGGCGGCTGGCTTGCTGTGACGTTGATAATGATTCTCATTGTATATGAGAATCATTATCAGTTGCAAGGGATTTTTTTCCGCGACAGCGCTATTTCCCTGCCGGCGACACGCACGTCGACTGACCCTTGCCTTGCTGGATGGAATGAACTATTCTGACCATGGTCATGTCCATGGTCATATTAAGAGGAGAAGGTCATGCAAGTCATCCAGGCATCAAAATTCAAGGCGCAATGCCTCGCGCTGATGGACGAGGTCGCCCGTACCGGCGAGGTGATCTTGATCACCAAAAACGGCAAGCCGGTGGCCGAGCTGCGTTCGCACGCCGACAAACCACGCCGCCCATCGCCCTTTGGGTGCTGGAATGGCATGATCGAAATCAAAGGAGACATCATGGAGCCCATCGACGTCGAGTGGGATGCGATGAAATGATCCTGCTCGATACGCATGCACTGATATGGCTGACGAACGACAGCGCACAGTTGGGCAAGAAAAGTGCCGACATTGCGCGCGCGGCTTGGGATCAGGAGCGCCTGGCCGTTTCGGCAATCAGCTTTTGGGAACTGGCGATGATTCGCGCTAAAAATCAGGTAGAACTTATCGCCGACCCGGTGGAGATGCGCAAAATTTTGTTGAATACGGGCCTGATCGAAATCCCCGTCGACGGCGAAATCGCCATGCTTTCGGTGCGCCTCAACCTGCCGCACAAAGACCCCGCCGACCGCCTCATCGCGGCAACCGCCATTGTCAAAGGCGCCATGCTGCTCACCGCCGATGCCAAATTGCTGAAATGGAAGCACGCGCTCAAACGTCACGACGCCGCCAGATAGCCGGCGCGTTGGCGCCGGGGTTTACAGCAAGACGCGCTCGATGCCGCCCGCATTCGCGGTGCTGACGTAATTTTCCAGCCAGTCCTGGCCGAGGATGTGACGGGCCAGTTCGACGACGATGTAATCGGCCTCGATGGTGGCATCTTCGCGGTAGCGCGCCAGCCCTTGCAGGCAGCTTGGGCAACTGGTGAGGATTTTTGTCGCCGTCCCCATATTGGCGGCGGATCCGGCTAGCGCCGTCCCGCCAGCGCCGACTTTCTGCAACTGGGCAACGCCCGCTTCAATTTCCTGCTGCTTCCTGAAGCGCACCTGTGTCGACACGTCCGGGCGCGTCACGGCCAGCGTGCCGGATTCGCCGCAGCAGCGGTCAGAGAGCAGCACCGGCTTGCCCAGCAGCGTGCTCGCCACCTTGATCGGGTTGTGCGACTTCATCGGTGTGTGGCAGGGATCGTGGTAGAGATATTGCACACCTTGCACGCCATCAAGCTTGATCCCCTTCTCAAAGAGATATTCATGGATGTCGAGCAGGCGGCAGCCGGGAAAGATGCGTTCGAATTCGTATTTCAGCAACTGGTCCATGCAGGTGCCGCAACTGACGATCACCGTCTTGATGTCGAGATAGTTGAGCGTGTT
>JAUXWU010000032.1 GCA_030680085.1 Rhodocyclaceae bacterium
GGCTATTTACGATGCCTTGAAGATCAATGCAGTTCCCGGAGGAAGTAAAAAACTGTTCTGCTGAATCACGAAAAACGAGCAAATGCGCCTGGAAAAATATCCGTGCGCGCTAATGCAATGATTTATATGAGAGATTTGTTGTGGTTGTTAAACATTGGATAAGCAGGACGATGGGCACGCATGTGTTTTTCCTTGCAACAGTTGATTTGTCCGGACTCTGGCTTCCGTATAATGGCGATTTGGATACAAGGATAACAGTATGCGAATCCTCCAGAAGGCGCTGACCTTTGACGACGTTCTCCTGATTCCAGCACACTCGGTGATCCTGCCCCGCGACGTTTCCCTGGCGACACGCCTGACCCGCAAAATCAGGCTCAGCCTGCCGCTGGTGTCCGCGGCGATGGATACCGTCACCGAGGCGCGTCTGGCGATTGCGCTGGCACAGGAAGGCGGCATCGGCATCATCCACAAGAACCTTTCCCCCGCGCTGCAAGCCGCCGAAGTGGCGAAGGTCAAGCGTTACGAATCGGGCGTGGTGAAAGACCCGATTACCATCCCGCCGACCATGACGGTGCGCGAAGTGCTGGCGCTGACCCGTATCCACAAGATTTCCGGTCTGCCGGTGGTGGAGGAGGGCAAGGTCGTCGGCATTGTCACCAACCGCGACCTGCGTTTCGAGACCCGGCTGGACGAAAAGATCGGCAACATCATGACGCCCCGCGAGCGCCTGATCACCGTCAAGGAAGGCGCCTCGCTGGATGACGCCAAGGCGCTGATGCACCAGTATCGCCTTGAACGGGTGCTGGTCATCAACGATGCCTGGGAACTGCGCGGTCTGATGACGGTGAAGGACATCCAGAAATCCACCGACCATCCGCATGCCACCAAGGACGAATTTGGTCGCCTGCGCGTCGGTGCCGCGGTCGGCGTTGGTGCCGGCACTGCGGAGCGGGTTGCGGCGCTGGCCGAGGCGGGCGTCGATGTCGTCGTCGTCGATACCGCCCACGGCCATTCGCAGGGCGTGCTGAAGCGCGTCGAATGGGTGAAGAAGCACTATCCGGCCATCGAGGTGATCGGTGGCAACATCGCCACCGGCGATGCCGCGCGCGCACTGGCCGATCATGGCGCCGATGCCGTCAAGGTGGGCATCGGCCCAGGCTCGATCTGCACCACGCGCATCGTCGCCGGTGTCGGCGTGCCGCAGATCACGGCGGTCGACAATGTCGCGGCAGCCCTGGCGAACACCGATGTGGCGCTGATCGCCGATGGCGGCATTCGTTTTTCGGGCGACATTTCCAAGGCGATTGCCGCGGGCGCGCATTCGGTGATGCTCGGCGGGCTGTTTGCCGGCACCGAAGAGGCGCCGGGCGAGATCGTGCTGTTCCAGGGGCGTTCGTACAAGGCCTATCGGGGCATGGGCAGCCTGGGTGCCATGCAGCAGGGATCATCGGACCGCTACTTCCAGGAAAACGAGTCCAATGTCGAAAAGCTGGTGCCGGAAGGCATCGAAGGTCGGGTGGCCTCCAAGGGGCCGGTCACGGCGGTGATCCATCAACTGATGGGCGGCCTGCGTTCGAGCATGGGCTATCTGGGTTGCCCGACCATCGCCGAGATGCACGCCCGGGCCGCCTTCGTCGAGATCACCGCGGCGGGCGTCCGTGAATCGCATGTCCATGACGTGCAGATCACCAAGGAAGCACCCAACTACCACGTCGATTAAAAATGTCCCACCAGAAAATCCTTATCCTCGATTTCGGCTCTCAGGTCGCGCAACTGATCGCCCGTCGCCTCCGCGAACAGCAGGTTTATTGTGAACTGCACCCGTTTGATGTCAGCACGGACTTCATTCGCGACTTCAACCCGCAGGGCATCATCCTTTCTGGCGGGCCGAGCTCGGTCTATGAGGAGGCGTGGCAGGCGCCGCAAATCGTTTTCGAACTGGGCGTGCCGGTGCTGGGTATTTGCTATGGCATGCAGACCATGGCGGCGCAACTTGGCGGTAAGGTTGAAAGCAGCAACCAGCGTGAATTTGGTTACGCCGAGATGCGCGCGCAGGGCCATTCAAAACTGTTTGCGGGCATAGAGGACCGCAGCAACGCGGCAGGCCACGGCCTGCTCGAAGTCTGGATGAGTCACGGCGACAAGGTCACCGAACTGCCCCCAGGCTTCAAGATCATCGGCAGCAACGCTGCCACGCCGATCGCCGCCATGGCCGACGAAGCGCGCAAGTTTTACGCGGTGCAGTTTCATCCAGAAGTCACCCATACCCTCAAGGGCCGCGAAATCTTCGCCCACTTTGTGCGCGACATCTGCGGCTGCCGTGGCGACTGGAACATGCCGGGCTATGTCGAAGAGGCGATTGCCAAGGTGCGCGAACAGGTGGGCGACGAGGAGGTGATTCTCGGCCTTTCCGGCGGCGTTGATTCCTCCGTGGTTGCCGCCCTGCTGCACAAGGCCATTGGCGACCAGCTCACCTGCGTGTTCGTCGACAACGGCCTGCTGCGCCTCAACGAAGGCGAACAGGTGATGCAGACCTTCGCCCGCAATCTCGGCGTCAAGGTCATTCACGTCGATGCCGCCGAACAATTCATGGGACACCTCAAGGGCGTCTCCGACCCCGAGCAGAAGCGCAAGATCATCGGCCGCGAGTTCGTCGAGGTATTCCAGGCCGAAGCACAGAAACTCCCCAATGCCAAGTGGCTGGCGCAAGGCACCATTTATCCGGACGTGATCGAATCGGCCGGTGGCAAGACCAAAAAGGCGCACACCATCAAAAGCCACCACAACGTCGGTGGCCTGCCCGAAACGCTCAATCTCAAGCTGCTCGAACCACTGCGCGAACTCTTCAAGGACGAAGTGCGCGAACTGGGCGTCGCGCTCGGCTTGCCGCACGAGATGGTCTATCGCCATCCCTTCCCCGGCCCCGGTCTCGGCGTGCGCATCCTCGGCGAAGTGAAGCAGGAATACGCAGACCTGCTGCGTCGCGCCGATGCCATCTTCATCGATGAACTACGTGCCGCCGACTGGTACGACAAGACCAGCCAGGCCTTCGTCGTCTTCCTGCCGGTCAAGAGTGTCGGCGTCATGGGTGATGGTCGCGTTTATGACTATGTCGTCGCGTTGCGCGCCGTGGAGACCGCCGACTTCATGACCGCCAAGTGGGCCGAACTGCCGCACGATTTGCTGGCGCGCGTCTCCAACCGCATCGTCAATGAAATCCGCGGCATCAGCCGCGTCGTCTATGACGTGACGGGCAAACCGCCTGGAACCATCGAGTGGGAATGATTTAACGTCTCGTACTGGCTTGCCATGACAGGCGTCATGCCGTCATGCCGACTTTTGTGGTTCCGGCGATACCCCGTTGCGCAACAGGTAGTCCAGAAAAGCCTCGGCGACCGCCGACAGGTGCTTGCCCTTCGGGTAGGCGACATACCATTTGCGCATCAGCGGGAACCCCTTGACATCCAATGGCTGCAATAGCCCGCTGGCGCCTTCCAGCGTGATGGTGTGCAAGGAAATCACGGAAACTCCCAGGCCGCTGGCGATCGTCTGCTTGATCGCTTCGTTGCTGCCCAATTCCATGCGCACCTTGAGCTTGAGGCCCCGCGCGGCAAAATGGTTTTCGGTCGCAAGCCGCGTCCCTGAACCTTTTTCCCGCAGTATGAACGGTTCTTCGGCCAGCCGTGCCAGCGTGATTGAGCGGCTGGCGGCGAGCGGATGGTCGTGACGGGCCAGGACGACGAGCGGGTTGTCGGCGATTGGCGTGGCCGTGACGTCCATGCTTTCGGGCGGCATGCCGAGGATGGTGAGGTCGTCATCGTTATTCGACAGGCGGGCGAGCAGGGTTTCACGATTGCTGACGGTCAGTTCGGCCTCGATGCCGGGGTAACGCGCACAAAATTCTCCCAGCAGGCGTGGTATCAGGTATTTCGCCGTCGTGACGATGGCAACGCGCAAGCGTCCCCGCTTGAGTCCCTGCATGTCGGCCAGACGCATTTCCAGGCGCTCGAGCCCAACGATGGTTTCCCGGCAGGTCGCCAGTACTTCCTGGCCCGCCGTTGTGAGGTGCAATCGCTTGCCGATCCGTTCCAGCAATGGCAGGCCGACGTTTTCTTCGAGTTGTTTGACCTGGGTAAATACCGCAGGTTGGGTCAGGTGCATCTCTTCGGCAGCGCGTGTGTAGCTCAGGTGACGCGCGACGGATTCAAAAATGTTGACCTGCCTTAGGCTTAGGTGCATAGACTTAATCCAAGCATAGTTATCTGATAAGAATTATTTAGTTTTCGGCAGTGTCTCGCATGTCCATACTGCCGTCAACCCTAATGGTGGAGGCAACATGAAGGCAGTGATCTTCGACGTCGACGGGACGCTGGCCGACACGGAGGAGGCGCACCGCGCGGCCTTCAACGCCACCTTCCGACAGTTTGGCTTGCCGTGGGAGTGGGATGCGGCGCTCTATCGCGAGCTGCTCGCCGTCACTGGCGGCAAGGAACGCATGCGGCATTTTTGCGAGCGTTGCTTTCCGGATTTTCTTGAAGATCCGCAAGCGGGTTCCACCATCGCCACCTTGCATCGGGAAAAGACCCGGCACTACGCCGGTCTGGTCGCGGCGGGCGGAGTCGCGGCGCGCCCCGGCGTCGTGCGGCTGATTCGCGAACTGCGCGCAGCCGGCATCCGGCTTGCCATCGCCACGACCACCTCGCGCAGCAACGTGGATGCGCTGCTTGCCTCAAGCCTCAAGACGCTGCCGCCGGATACTTTTGCGGTGATCGGCGCAGCCGAGCAGGCCGCCGCCAAGAAACCGGCGTCCGACATCTATCTGTGGGTGCTGGAACGGCTCGGTCTGCCGCCGCAGGACTGCCTCGCCATCGAGGATTCGAGGAATGGCGTGCGGGCCGCGACCAGCGCCGGCATTCCAACGCTGGTCACCGAATGCGCGTGGACGGCCGGAGAAGACTTCTCCGGGGCGCTGGCCGTGCTCTCCGATCTGGGTGAGCCGGAGCGTCCCTATACGCTGGTGAGCGGTCCGCCCAACGGCATTGGCTACGTCGATGTCGTGGTACTGCGCCGCTGGCATTGGAAATCCATTCATCAGCACGCCGTCCCGCCAGCGCCGACTTTCGAGTGATGCTCGGCTATCATGCGCCATCCCTCTTCTTGAGTGCCGCGCACCGGTGATCGACGTTGTCATTCTCTTTTTCCTGCTGGGTCTGCTCGCCGGCCTGGCGCGCTCCGAGCTGAAGCTGCCGCCCGCGCTTTACGATTCGTTGTCGCTGGTGCTGCTGCTCGCCATCGGCCTGAAGGGCGGCGAGGGGCTTGCCCGGCAGCCCTTGCTGCCCCTGTTGCCCCAGTTGGGTGTCGTGATCCTGCTGGGCGTGGCGCAGACCTTGATCGCCTACGCCGCACTGCGGCGCCTCGGCCGCTTCGACCGGGCCAACGCCGCGGCCATCGCCGCCCACTATGGTTCGGTCAGCGTCGCTACCTTCGCCGTCGGGGTGAATTGGCTCAACGCGCGCGGCATCGCCTTCGAGCCGCAATTGCCGATCTTTCTTGCCGTCATGGAAGTGCCGGCGATCCTGGTGGGCATCGTTCTGGCGCGCGGCATGGCGACAAAAACCGACTGGCGGCGCATCGCCCACGAATCGTTTCTTGGCAAGGGGGTCGTGCTGCTGCTCGGCGGCATGGCCATCGGCTGGATCGCCGGACCGGAGGGTCTGGCACCGATCCGCCCCCTGTTTTTCGATCTCTTCAAGGGGATCCTGGCCATTTTCCTGCTGGAGATGGGCCTGATCGTCGCGCGGCAGACCAGCGAACTGCGTCGCCGCGGCCTGTTCGTGATCGGCTTTGGCCTGCTCATGCCGGGATTCTCCGCCGTGCTGGGCATTGCCTGCGGCATGGCGATGGGATTGTCAGTGGGCGGCCTCACCCTGCTGGCGACGCTGGCGGCCAGCGCCTCCTACATCGCCGTGCCCGCCACGATGCGTCTGGCCGTCCCCGAGGCGAATCCGGGACTATCGCTGGCGGCCGTTCTCGGGGTTACTTTTCCCTTCAACATCCTGATCGGCATTCCGGTTTACCATTGGCTGGCCGTGCTGATTTCCGGGGGTAGTTCATGAGTCTCGCATTGGAAAAACGTATTCTCCTCACCATCGTCACCGAGGCCGTTGTCGAGCAATCCCTGCTGGCCGATTTTGCCCGTCTGGGCGTGCGCGGTTATACCGTGACGGATGCTCGCGGCCTGGGAAGCCACGGACTGCGTGATGCGGCCTGGGATGAAGCGGCCAGCATTCGCATCGAAATCATCTGCGACAGAAATCTCGCCGATGCGCTGCTGGCCCTGCTGCGCGAGCATTACTACGCCAATTACGCGATGATCAACTTCCTGCATGAAGTCGAAATATCGCGTCCCGAAAAGTTCTGACTTATCCGTTTCTGAACCAGAGCACCGCGATCGCGACCAGCGCGACGGTCGCCCAGCCCAGGCGGTCGACGTAGCGGTGCAGGGCCGCTTCCATGCGCGCGCCGCCCCAGGCCATCAGGCCGGCGACCATGAAAAAACGCGCGCCGCGGCCGATGATGGATGCGATGGTGAAGGGTAGCAGCGCCATCGACAGGGCGCCGGCGGCGATGGTGAAGACCTTGTAGGGAATGGGCGAGAAGCCGGCGATGAATACCGCCCAGAAACCATAGCGGCCGAACCAGTCGACGGCGGTTTGATAGGCGGGCCAGTAGCGGCTTTCCTGCAACCAGGGCAGTATCGCGTCAATCGCGAAAAAACCGATGGCATAACCGAACAGCCCGCCCGCCACCGAAGTCAGCGTCGTCAGGAGGGCGAGCCACCAGGCCCGCCGCGGGTTGGCGAGGCACATCGGCGCCAGCATGACATCGGGCGGCACGGGGAAAAATGACGATTCCGCAAAGCTCATGCCGCCCAGATACCAGGGGGCGTGCGGATGCCGTGACCAGGACATGGCGCGGCGGTATAACGGCGAGAATATTTTCACTGGAATCCTTGCGGCAGCCCGTGCGCCCGAAGTGGTCGCACGAAAAGAGTGCGCATGTTAGCAGAGCTTTTGATGAGCGCTTTTACTGGGTTTACGACAAGGCGCCGTCCCGCCAGCGCCGACTTTGACCGCAACAAAAAGAAACGCCGCAAAAGCGGCGTTTCTGGGTTTGCTTCACTTTCGGCGTCACATCACTTGATCCCAAGTAATGGCAGACCATGGAAGCCTATCAAAGGCCAGTAGATGGCCGCCGAGAGGGTGACCATAATGACGCAGGTGATTGCCCAGGGCACGGCCACCTTGATGAAGTCCATCTGGCTGAAATAGCCCGTGCTGTAGGCGATGATCGTCGGCGGGCAGCCGATGACGAGCATGATGAATGAGGTCGAAATGGGCGCCGACATCGCGATGGCGGCCTCCGGGATGCCCATCGACTGGGCCATCGGGATGGTGATCGGCAACACGAGAGCGGTGGCCGCCGCATTCGACATGAAGCTCGATATGAACGATCCGAAAAAGCCCGCTCCGGCAAACACCACCATCCAGTTTTGGCCTTCGAGTAGCGGGATGAATTGGCCGGCAACCCATTTCCCCGCCCCCGAATCCAGCATGGCCAGGCCCATGGCCACGCCCGAGCCGAACACCAGCCAGGACTCCCAGGGGAATTTCTTGAAAACCACGTCGAAGCTGACCAGCCGGAAGCCGAAGATCAGCGCCAGCGCGCCGGCCGCGACCACGCTGTAATGGACCTTGGTGATGTCCGTGATGGCCCACAGGACAAAGGCCAGGGCAAAGAAGAAGACCACCCCCTTTTGCTTGATGTTCATCGGCGGCAGTGCTTCGGCGGTAACCGATGCCGGCAGATGTTTGATCTCCGGCCGAAATACCAGATAACAAATGGCCCAGGTGACAAGTGCCGGAACCAGAACCAGGGGCAGGTTCAACATGGCAAATTCGAGAAAGCCCATTTCATAGCCGGTCATCGCCTGCAATTTGGCCACCATCACCGGGTTGCGGCCGCCGCCGAGCAGCGAGCCGAACCCGCCCGCGGAGGCGGACAGCGGAATCAGGATGACGAAAAACTTGGAGAGGTTGTTGCTGCGCGATGGCGTGATGCCCATGGCGGCAAACACCGGCAGAAAGCTGAACAGCAGGATGATGGTGATCGTGGCGTCATGAAAGAACGCCGACAGGTAGGCGGAGGAAATCGCCAGCACCAGGCTCAGTTTTTTGACATTGGTTCCCGCCGCCTTGACGATCAGGTGCAGGATGCGTTTGGCCACGCCGGCCTCGTCGAGGATGATGCCGAACATCATGATCATCAGGACGAACATCACCGCCGGATTGGCAAAGGGTTCCCAGGCCTTTGCGGCGGGCTGGATCTGGAACAGGATCAGGCTGGCGCCGGCGAGCAGTCCGGTGACGCCGATCGGCAGCGCTTCGGATATCCAGAGGATGATGATCGTGACCAGCAGGGCCAGATAGCGGTGTCCGACCGGAGATAATCCCTCGGGAGTGGGCAGGGCGTAAACGAAAAGACCGGCCGCCAGGGCGAGCACGACGCCGATGAGGATCGAGCGGTTGGATTTTACGGGTGCATCTTCTTCAACTGGAATAGCAGACATGTGCGCTTTCAATTATCGGTGATGGTTGTAATGTCGGGCCGGACGGTCAGGCCACGACCAGCACGTCGCAATGGGATTCGGCAATCACGCGCTTGGTGACGCTGCCGAGCAGAAATTCCTCGACCATGTTGGCGCCGCGCCGGCCCATGACGATGAGGTCGTAATCCTTGGCCTGTTCCTGATCGATAACGCATTGTCCGACGTCGCATTTCGAGGCGAGCAGTTGCGTTTCCGTCGGCCCGGCCACCTTGGCGGCGAATGCCTGCAACTGTTGTTCGGCATCGAGTTTCGCGTTGCCACGCAGTTGCTGGATAATGGCATCGCCGACGCCGGCATGGCGCAGCGCGCAATCGAAGGGTGACTCGAAGGCGTGCAGCAGCGTGATGGCGGCCGCCGGGGCGACCTCGCGCGCCAGGTTCAGGGCGGTTGCCGTGACCGGCGAGAAATCGAGCGGGGCCAGCACGCGCTGATAGGCGCCGTGCGGCGGCCGCTTGACCACCAGGATCGGCAGCGCGGTCATGCGCAACAGGCGCGAGGCGGTCGTGCTGACCAGAAAATCCCCGCCATTGGAACCGAAGACCAGCAGGTCGGCATCGATGACACCGGCGTGTTCGATGATGGATTGCAGCAATTTGCCGCTGGCCAGGTGGAGATTGGCCGTAACGCCGTGCGCTTGTCCAAGTTCGGCGGCGAGTTGAGTAAGGCCGTCCTGGGCCTGTGCGCGGAGTTTCGCCTCGACGTCCGCCGCGCCCTTGCCGAGCAGCTTGCGCAACTCGTCGGTGGTGCGCTGGCGGAGCACATGCATCAAGGTGAGTTGCGCGCCGGTTTCCGCGGCCAGGCGAAATGCCCGATCCACGGCCGGGCGCGTGGCTTCCAGCAAGTCGGTGGTGACGAGAATGCAAGGGGGGGATTTCATGGACAATTTCCTTACTTTTGATATGGATATTCAGTCGGCCAGTCTAAGTGACAAAATGGCTCGCCGGGTATGCCCAATTGGATAGCTCTATCAGGTATTGCTAATGTAGCTAAACCAGCCAGAGGCAGCCGGATTTACGGCAACTCAGGGATTAGGGCAGCCCGGACAGCGCCATGCCGATGCGCGCTTTATTTCTGCGTCAGGCGCCGGCGGCGGCGGCGCATGACGCGCCAGTACCAGCCGAAGCTGATCAGCGCGTAACTGCTCACGCCGGCGATGGTCGCGGAGATGGACAGGCCGACGAACAAGGGTAGACCGACGTTGGCCAGACTTTCCCAGAAACTCTCGTCCGCACCGGTTTGTTGCGGCAATGGCGTTCGCGCTTCGGCCGGGGCGTCTTCACCCGTGACCCATGCGCCGAGTTGGTAGGCGGCGTAGTAGATCGGGCCGAAAGTGACCGGATTGGTGATGAGGGTGCTTGCGGCGGCGGCTGGCACATTGGCGCGCAGGACAACGGCGGCGACGGCCGAAAAGGGAATCTGGATGATCGGGATCAGCAGCCCGAAAAACACGCCGATGCCGACGCCCAGCGCAACGCCCCGGCGCGACCAGTGCCAGAGCCGCGGCTCAAGCAGCACCGGCCCCAACCAGCGCAGCCAGCGCTTGTCGGCGAGTTGTTCGCGCGTCGGAATGTGGCGTTGCAGGCGTTCAAGTAATGACATTGCGGTCGATTTCCGGGGGGGGCGTCAGCGAAGGCAGCTTGCGGTGCAGCGCCGCCTTGGCCAGGAGGTGTGCCGAAATCGGCGCGGTGATGAAGAGGAACAGCGTGACCAGGATCTCGTGCAGGCTGAGCCCGTCGGCGGTCACGCTGAAGAAAAGCGCCGAGGCGACGAGCAGGCAGCCGACCCCCAGTGTGGTTGCCTTGGTCGGGCCGTGCAGGCGGGTGTAGAAATCGCGCAGGCGGTAGAGTCCCAGCGAGCCGATGAAGGTGAAGACCGCGCCGGCGAGCGCAAAAGCAACCCAGAAAGTGGGGGGGACGGCCAGCAGAAGATTCATGACGCCGTCCCGCCAGCGCCGACTTTCATGCGATTTTCCAGAAGATCATCGCCACAGGCTCAGCGGCGGATCGGCGACCACCGCGCGCAGGATGTCGCTGCGCGAGAGGAAACCGATCAGACGTCTGCTGTCGTCGGTGATCGGCACGCCGTCGACGTCATGGTCGAGCATGACGGTGGCGATCAGACGGATGTCGGTCTGCGCCGTGGCGGTCACCACCGGCGTGGTCATGACATCACGCACCCGTCGGCTGAGGGATTCGACGATGCGGCCGGCGTCGATATTGATCGCGGTCAGCAGGTCACGTTCGCTGACGATGCCAACCAGCCGCGCGCTGTCGTCTTGCACCGGCGCCTGGTGGATGCGGTGATCGCGCAGGGTGCGCCAGGCCTGCGCGACATCGTCGCTGGCGGCGACGGTGATCACCTGACGCTGCATGACCTGGTCGGCGTGATAGAGCGGGCCGCGTTCCTGGTCGTGATGAATCATTTCCTGGTAGGCGCGGATCGCCTCCGCGCGGGGAGGACTCGCCATCACCTCAACGCCGGGTTCTTCGCCCTCTTTGGCGATGGGACGCACCGCGCGCAAGTTGTGGAGCTGGCGCACCCGCTTGAGTTCTTCCAGCGAGCCTCTGAAGACCGGCCCGGACATGCCGTAAATGGAAAACATCCCTCGTCCTCCGGACTACCGCCGCCCGAGGGTGAGGAGGCGCAGACCCAGCTTGCGCAGCTCTTCCAGAATCAGGACGCTCGACGCGATCGCCGTCGCCAGCAGCCAGTCGTCGAGGCTGAGGTCGACGGTGTCGAAGATCGCCTGCGCCGGCCCCCAATGCACGGCGACGATTTGCAAGCCGACGACCGCGGCGAGCGCGAGCCAAAGCTTATTGTTGGCGAAGATCTGGCGGTTGAAGGCGCTGCCGTGCTCGTTCCTGGCGTTGAAGATGTTGAAGAACTGGAACAGCACGAAGGTGGTGAAGGCCAGCGTCACCGCATAGTCATGGCCGCCCGTTTGCTCGCCCCAATAGTAAGCGGCGAGCGTGCCGACCGCCATGGTGAAGCCGTAGAGCCCCAGGCGCGCCAGGCGCGTGCCGGTCAGGATGTTGGCGTCCGGTTGGCGCGGCTTCGAGCGCATGATGCCGGGGCGCGCGGGCTCGACGCCGAGCGTCATGGCGGGCGGCCCGTCCATGATGATATTCACCCAGAGGATCTGGATGGCGGTAAAGGGCGTCGGCATGCCGAATAGCGGCGCGCCGAGCACGGTGAGGATCGCGCCGATGTTGGTGGAGAGCTGGAAGCGCACGAACTTGACGATGTTGTCGTAGATGGTGCGGCCTTCCTCGACCGCGTGCACGATGCTGGCGAAGTTGTCGTCGGTGAGCACCAGCGTCGCGGCCTCCTTGGTGACCTCGGTGCCGGTGATGCCCATGGCGACGCCGATGTCGGCGGTCTTCAGCGCCGGCGCGTCGTTGACGCCGTCGCCGGTCATCGCGACGACGTGGCCGCGCGACTTGAGCGCCTCGACGATGCGCAGCTTGTGCTCGGGGGAGACGCGGGCGAAGACGGTGGTGCCATCGACCATTTCGGCCAGCGCCGCGCCGGTGAGGCCTTCGATCTCGCGGCCCTCACGCACAACACCGCGCACCGCGCCGCCGGCTGTTCCGAGCAGGCCCAGATCGCGGGCGATTGCGGCGGCGGTGATCCGGTGGTCGCCGGTGATCATTTTCACGGTGATGCCGGCGGTGTGGCAGATGTGAATGGCTTGTTTCGCCTCGGGGCGCGGCGGGTCGATGATGCCGACCAAAGCGATGAGGGTCAGTTCGTCAGCCCAGCGCAGCAGGTCGCCGGCGGGGTCGAAGTCCGCCGCCGGGATGCTGCGGCCGGCCAGGGCGAGCACGCGCAGGGCTTCCTCGGCGAAGGCGATATTCTCGGCCGCAAAGGTGGCGCGGGCGGCGTCGTCGATGGCCAGCTTGCCGCTCGTGGCGAGATAGCTGCCGGCACGGGCGAGCAGCACGTCGGGCGCGCCCTTTACCCACATGCGCACGACGGCGCCGTCATGGTGAAAGGTGGCCATGAACTTGTTGGCCGAATCGAAGGGAATCTCGGCAATGCGTGGCTGACGTTCGTGGATCGACTCAATCGCGCCATCCGGCATGGTCTTGGCGGCCAGCGCCAGCAACGCGCCCTCGGTCGGGTCGCCGATCAGTTTGCCGTCCCTGATGCGGGCATCCGCGCACAGCACCGCCGGGTCGCGCAGGCTGTCCAGCTCGGGCGCGGGCTGGCCGTCTTCGGCAGTGATCTGGCCTTCCCCCCGGTAACCTTCGCCGCTCACGGCAAAGCGGCGGCCCATGTAAAACACGCGGCGCGCCGTCATCTGGTTGAGGGTCAGCGTGCCGGTCTTGACGGAACAGATCACTGTCGTGCAGCCCAGCGTTTCCACCGCCGCCAGCTTCTTGACGATGGCATGGCGCTTCGCCATGCGGTGCATGCCCAGCGCCAGCGTGACAGTCACGACCGCCGGCAAGCCTTCGGGGATCGCCGCCACCGCCAGCGCAATCGCGGTCATCGCCGTCTTCACCAGGTCGTCGCCGCGCAGGATGCCGATCACGAAAATCAGCGTCACGACAGCACCGGCGATCGCGGCGAGGCGCTTGCCCAGCCGGTCGAGCTGCACCTGCAAGGGCGTTGCCGATTCGGCGGCCTCGGCCAGCAGGCCGGCGATCTTGCCCATCTCCGTCTGCATGCCGGTGGCGGTGACGATGGCCTCGATGCGGCCGCGCGTCACCACGGTGTTCATGAAGACCATGCCACGCCGTTCCGCCAGCGCCGACTTTGCATCGACCGTTTCCGGCGTCTTCGCCACGGCGTGCGACTCGCCGGTGAGCGCGGCCTCCGCCACCTCGGCCGAATGGGCGTGGAGCACGCGCGCGTCGGCCGGGATGCGGTCGCCCGCTTCGAGCAACAGGATGTCGCCCGGCACCAGGTCGACTGCCTGGATCAGCGCGGTGTGGCCGTCGCGGCGCACCCGCGCGATGGGCGCCAGCATGTTCTTGAGCGCCGCCAGCGCTGCCTCGGCGCGGTGTTCCTGAAAGAAGCCGAGCGTGGCGTTGAGCAGCACCACGATGACGATGACGATGGAATCCTTGAGTTCCCCGACCGCGCCGGCCAGCACCGCGGCGCCGATCAGGACGATGACCAGGAAGTTCTTGAACTGGTCGAGGAACTTCAGCCAGGCCGGGCGCGGCGGCTTTTCGGCGAGCTGGTTCGGGCCGTATTGCGCCAGACGCGCCGTGGCGGCGGCGGCGGGCAGGCCGCGCGCGGGGTCGCAGTCGAGTTCGGCCGCGACCCGCTCGGCCGGGAGGGCGTGCCAGGATGGAGCAGCCGGAACGGTGTTCATGGGGGTGTGCATCAGACAGTTACCAGGGTAGCAAAAATGAAAACGCCATACATGGCGATGAGCAGCAGACCGCGCCCGCGCGGAATCATGCCGACGCGGTTGGGCAGCAAAAGCAGCAGCGCGGCAACGCCGCAGGCCAGGGTGACCATGATCTCGGCCGGTGGGACGGAGATCGGATGAATGCTGGCCGCCACGCCGACAATCGCCAGCCCGTTGAACAGGTTGCTGCCGATCAGCGTGCCGATCCCCACCTCGTCATGTCCGCGCAGGCGCGACAGGATAACCGTGACCAGTTCCGGCAAGGTGGTGCCGATGGCGACCACGAGCACGCCTATGACATAGGTATCGATCCCGAAAGCCGCCGCGACGCCGGTGGCGCCGCCGACGAACAGCCTTCCTGCCGCGATCAGGGCAAAAAGTCCGAAAATGCCCAGGAGCAGGGTCGGCCAGGGTCCGAGGTCCGCGGGCTGCCGATCCGGCATGCGCTCCCGATGGCGCCGCGCCGCGTGCAGGCTGAGGCCGAGCCAGGCCGCGAACAGCACCAGCAGCGTCGCGCCCTCGCCGCGCCCGATGCGCCCGTCCAGCGCGAAAACCAGGGTCAGAAGCGGCACGGCCAGCGCCAGCACGAAATCGCGGCCGAATTCCTTGCGCGTGAAGCGGATCGCCCCGAACAGCAGGGCCAGGCCGAAGATCAGGGCGATGTTGATGACGTTGCTGCCCAGCGCATTGCCCAGCCCGAGTTCGGGGCGGCCGGAAAGCGCCGCGACGGTGGCGACGGTCAGTTCCGGACTGGAGGTCGCAAACGCCGCCAGTATGGTGGCGACCACAGCCTTGGGCACCCGCAGATGCACGGCCGCGCCAAGGATGGACTTGAGAAAAGCCTCGCCGCCGACGCCCGCCAGTATGATGGCGCCGAGCACCGCGAGCAGGTCGTTGGCGGAAATAGTCATGCGCGGTTATTTCCTGTTATGGATGGCCGGGCTGATGATAGACCGCCGGCTGCGCCGCGGTCATCTCAGCCGCCGCGCACCATCGCCATGATCTGCCCCATGTCGAGTGTCTTGGCCTGTTGTTGCATCTGCGGAAGATATTGCGCCTGCATCTGTTTGGCCGGTCCGAGCAGGTTCTGGAACGTGTCGCGCAGCACGGTGGTGTTCATCACCCGCCCGCCGGCGTAATAGCGCTTGGCAAGCTGGCCCAAGGCGTAGGTGGTGGCGAAGGAAAAAGCCATGCCGGTGGCTGCGCCGCCCACCTTGCCGAAAGTCTTGCCCGCCATCTTGCCCAGGAGCCCGCCCAGCAGCTTGCGGCCGAATTGTTCGAGATATTGCGAGGTCAGGCCGACGCCGGCGGCGGCGATGAATTCCTTGATGTGGCCATGGTCGAGCTGGACCCCGTGCGCCTTGCCGACGCCATAGACCAGCTTGATCTGCAAGGGGATGATGGCCATCGACGCCCAGGACTGCGGGAGCAGTTCCAATGCGCCGTTGAGCAGGCTGTATTTGAGGATGGATTTGTCCAGCTCGGCATCGCTCACATTCGGCTGCGCCGCCACTAGCGAGCCTGTGGCACTGGCTGGCCCTGCGGCAGGGGCGGCGGCTTCGGACATCTCGACGACGGCATCGGCCTCGCGCTCGAAGGCGGCGGCCTGCCCGGCATCGAGCTGGAGGAGGGCCTTCAGTTCGCCCAGAAAACGCTGCTCGGCCTCGCTCTGACGGCCGTCGGCATCGCACACGCACACCGCCATTTCATACGCCAACTGGCGCAGGCCGGAATCGGGCAACGCGGCGACGGCGGTTGCGAGGCTGACGCGCTTGAGCAGCACATCCTGATAGAGGCGGGCGAGGTCGGTTGTACCGGTTTCGTTGCCCAGTGATTCGGCAATGCGGCGAATCTCATCGCGCTCGCGGTCGTGCTTGGCGCCATCGGCGAAGGCCGCATAGAGGGCAATGGCGAGGATGGCGCGCTGTTGTTCTGGGTTCATGGTTTGGTTCCGGTGCAATTGGGCATGTCGTTCAGGTTTTAGCCGAGGACAGCAGCGTTTTCAGTTCGCGGATCTCATCGCGCAGGGCGCGCACCTCGGCATGCAGATCGACCTCGATGTGCTCCTGCGCCTGTTCCACCGCCGCCATTGTCTCCGCATGTTCCTGCTCATTGTAGGTTTGCATCGCATTGACGATGATGGCGATGAACAGGTTGAGCATGGTGAAGGTCGCCACCAGGATGAAGGGCACGAAGAAGGCCCAGGCGTAGGGAAAGTTTTCCATCACCGGGCGGGCGATGCCCATCGACCAGCTTTCCAGCGTCATCACCTGGAACAAGGTGTAGAGCGAAAGGCCGATGTCGCCGAACCATTCCGGGTGGGCGGCGGCGAACAACTTGGTGGCGATGACGGCGAACACGTAGTAGATGATCATCAGCACCATGGCGATCGAGCCCAGCCCCGGAATCGCCGCCAGCAGCGCCCCGACCACCCGCCGCATCGAGGGCACCATGGTCAGCAGCCGCAACACGCGCAAGACGCGCAACGCCCGCAGCACGGCGAGCGGGCCGGTGGCCGGCAGCAGCGCAATGGCGACGACGGTGAAGTCGAACACGCTCCAGGGGTCGCGCCAGAAGGCCTGCCTGTGGACGTAGAGCCGGACAGCGATTTCCACCACGAATACGCCAAGAATGATCCGGTCGATCCCGAGAATCAACCCGCCTGCCGCCGCCATCGCGGCGGGCCAGGTCTCCATGCCGAGCAGTGCCGCGTTGAGCAGGATCAGGACGATGATGAAGCCCTGCACGCGGGGATGCTCGATGAAGGCGCGCAGGCGTTCCCGTCCGCCCGGCGCCGCGGCCGGTCTGGTGGTTTCCGTCATTGCTTACTGCGCTGCCTTGAGTGCGGCGATGCGCTCTTCCAGCGGCGGATGCGTCATGAACAGGCGCTTGATGCCACCGCCCCCACCACCGGCAATGCCGAAGGCCGCCATCTTGTCGGGCAGGGGCGCAGGATGCAGAGCATTCAGGCGCTCCAGCGCGGCGATCATGTTTTTCCGCCCGGCCAGGCTGGCGCCGCCGCGATCGGCGCGAAACTCGCGCTGGCGCGAGAACCACATGACGATGATCGAGGCGAGAACGCCCAGCACCAGTTCGGCGATGATCATCGTGACGAAAAAGGCCGGGCCGTGCCCGCGCTCGTTCTTGAAGATCACCCGGTCGACGGTGTGGCCGATCACGCGCGAAAGGAACATGACGAAGGTATTTACCACGCCCTGGATCAGGGCCATCGTCACCATGTCGCCGTTGGCGGCGTGGGCGACTTCATGGCCCAGCACCGCCTCGGCTTCCGGCCGGGTCATCTGCTGGAGTAGTCCCGTTGAAACGGCGATCAGCGAACTGTTTTTGGTCATGCCGGTGGCGAAGGCGTTGACGTCGGGTGAATCGAAAATCCCCACCTCGGGCATCTTGATGCCGGCTGTCGTCGAGTATTTCCGGACGGTTTCCACCAGCCAGAACTCGGTCGAATTCGCCGGCGCCTCGATCACCTGCACGCCCATCGACTTCTTCACCGTCCATTTGGAGATGGCCAGCGAAATGAACGCACCGCCGAAGCCCATCACCGCCGCGAAAATCAGCAGCGAGGTGAGATTCAGCCCCTGGGCCGTCAGATAGGGCTCCACGCCCAGCAGGCGCATGGTGACGGATAGCACCAGCAAAATCGCCATGTTGGTGCCGAGGAAGAGCAGGGTACGTTTCATGGATGGGTTCTCCTTACGTAATCAATCAGTCGCTGCTGTTCATGAAACCCAGCAGATGCAGCAGGCTGGTGAAGAGGTTGAAAATGGCGACGAACAGGGTGACCGTCGCCATCACGTAGTTGGTTTCCCCGCCGTGGATGATGTTGCTGGTCTCGTAGAGGATCAAGCCGGACATCAGCAGGACGAAAACCGCCGAAACCGTCAGTGACAGCGCCGGGATTTCAAAAAAGATCGCCCCCAGACCCGCCAGGAAGGCAACCAGGATGCCGACCATCAGGAAACCGCCCATGAAGCTGAAGTCCTTCTTCGTGGTCAGCGCATAGCCGGACAGGCCAAGGAAGATCGCGGCGGTGCCGCCCATGGCCGTCATCACGGTTTGACCGCCGTTGGGCAGCCCGAGGTAATGGCTGACGATGGGGCCGAGCGTGTAGCCCATGAAGCCGGTGAGGGCGAAGACGGAGACGATGCCCCAGCCGCTGTTGCGCAGTTTGGCGGTGAGGAACAGCAGGCCGAAATAGCCCACCAGGGTGATGATCAGGCCGGGGTGCGGCAGCTTCAGCGCCACCGACGTGGCGGCCGTGACGGCAGCAAACAGCAGCGTCATCGACAGCAGCATGTAAGTGTTGCGGATCACCCGGTTGCTGGCCAGTACGGATTCAATAGCGCTGATGTTGACATTGTCGCTGGCGTTGCCCGTGGGCAGGGAGTGAATGGAACTCATGGTGCTCTCCTTTTCAAATGGACCGATATGCTGGTTCGGGTTCTCAGTCGTGAGTGCCCAATCCGCACTATATATGCAGGCAGGCATCAATAGCTGCAAGGGGGCGATGATAGGGCAGGCTGATTCATCCGACAATTCGAATATAAACAATAAATACATCGCTATATTCGATGTATATGGCGGATATCTGCACAGCCTGTGCACAGCTTTTGCACAGCAATTCCACAGCTTGTTCACTCCCCACTGTTCGGGTCCGCGAGTAGACTCCGCAACTTGGCAGAAAATGCCGTGAGGAGATAAAAATGGGCCAGCTGCTCGGTAACCCGCCGCACACACAGAATTATCTGACCGGACACATGGATGCCCAGGTCGCCGCGCTCAAGCTGCCGCCGCATTCGATCGAGGCCGAGCAGTCGCTGCTGGGCGGATTGCTGCTCGACAATCAGGCGTGGGATCGCATCGCCGACCAGGTCAATGAGGCGGATTTTTATCGCGACGATCACCGGCGCATCTTCGCGCACATTCGCAAGCTGGTCGAAGCCGGGCGGCCGGCCGATGTGGTGACTGTGTTCGAATCCATCGAACACGCCAACCAGGCCGACCAGACCGGCGGGCTGGCCTATCTGGGCGAAATCGCCAATGCCACGCCCTCCGCCGCCAACATCCGCCGCTACGCCGAGATCGTGCGCGAGCGGGCAGTGTTGCGCAAACTGGTGACGGTCGGCGACGAAATCGCCGGCTCGGCCCTCAACCCCGCCGGGCGCGACGTCAAGCAACTGCTCGATGCCGCCGAACAGAAGGTGTTTGAAATTGCCGAGGCGGGCAACCGCTCGATGCAGGGCTTTCAGGCGATCACGCCAATTCTGGGTGGCGTGGTCGAACGCATCGAGGTGCTCTACAACCGCGAGAACCCTTCCGACATCACCGGACTGGCGACGGGTTTTCACGACATCGACCGCATGACCAGCGGGCTGCAACCCGGCGACATGATCGTCGTCGCCGGTCGGCCGTCGATGGGCAAGACCGCCTTCGCGCTCAATATCGCCGAACACGTCGGCATGGAACTCAGAAAACCCGTGGCGATTTTCAGCATGGAAATGTCGGGGCCGCAACTGGCGATGCGCTTTCTTTCATCGGCGGGCCGGCTCGACCAGACCAAGATTCGCACCGGCAAATTGACCGACGAGGATTGGGAAAAAATGTCGATGGCGCTCGGCAAGCTGCACGACGCGCCCATCCATATCGACGAAAGCGGCATGCTCAATTCCTCCGACCTGCGCGCGCGGGCGCGGCGCCTGCACCGCCAATGCGGCCAACTGGGCCTGATCGTGGTCGACTACCTGCAACTGATGAGCTCGGTGAAAAACAACGAAAACCGCGCCACCGAGATTTCGGAAATCTCGCGCTCCATCAAGGCCCTGGCGAAGGAGTTGCAGGTGCCGATCATCGCCCTCTCGCAGCTCTCGCGCAAGGTCGAGGAACGCAACGACAAGCGCCCCCTGATGAGCGACCTGCGTGAATCGGGCGCCATCGAGCAGGATGCCGACATCATCATGATGATGTACCGCGAGGAATACTACAAGCCCGACACCACGGAAAAAGGTATCGCCGAAATCATCATCGGCAAGCACCGCAACGGCCCGACCGGCGTGACCAAGCTGACCTTCCTCGGCGAGTACACGCGCTTCGAGAATTTTGCCAGTCCCGGCTCCTATTGAAAGTCGGCGCTGGCGGGACGGCGTAGAAAAATCAGGCTCTATGCAAAATCCCCCTCAATCCCCCTTTTTCAAAGGGGGAAGGCAAGCAACCCCAACCCCAGTGGCACTGGTTCTGTTCCCCCCTTTGGAAAAGGGGGGCTAGGGGGGATTTATTGGGCAGGCATATCAGTTCACCAATGCCCAGTCGCCATTTTTGACTTCGAGCATACGGAAGGACGACAGGTCGAGACCCATGTGATCCGTGGGTGACATATCGACCCTGCCAGCGGTGCCGATGAAGCCCCGGGTTTTTTCAATTTCGTCGCGCACCTTCGCCTTGTCGGTGCCGCCGGCGCGCTTGATGGCTTCGACAACCATCATCAGGCCGTCGTACGCGTGGCCGCCGAAGGTGGAGACATCTTCCTTGTAGCGCTCGTTGTAGGCTTTCTTGTAGGCCATGGCGACCGGTTTCTGCGGGTCCTTGGCGTCGAGCTTGTCGGCGACCAGCAATGCCGCGGCGGGCAGGCGCACGCCTTCGGCAGCCGAACCGGCGAGTTTGATGAACTCTTCGGAAGCGACGCCGTGGGCGTGATACAGCGGCAGCTTGATGCCGAGCTGCTGGTAGTTCTTGGTCACGATCGCCGGACCCTGGCCGAGACCGAAGACAAAAACAGCCTGTACGCCCGGCGCATTGCGGATCTTGGTCAGTTGCGGGCTCATGTCAGTGTCCTTGGGGCCGTAGGTTTCATTGGCCACCAGCGTGATGCCCATTTTGGCGGCCATGGCTTCGGTTTCCCGCTTGCCGGACTGGCCAAAACCGGAGGTTTCAGAGAGCAGGGCGACCTGGGTCAGGTTGCGCTTTTTCATGTCCTCGAACACCTTTTCGGCCGCCATGCGGTCGGTGTGCGGTGTCTTGAAAACCCATTTCTTCACCGGCTCGACGATGACGACCGCGCCGGCCAGGGAAATGAAGGGCAGGCCGGCTTTTTCAACCAGCGGCACCATCGACATGGTGCTGCCGGTGGTCGTGCCGCCGACGATCAGGTCGACCTTGTCCTCTTCGATCAGGCGCTTGGCGAAACCGTTGGCCTTGCCGGCATCGCTGCCGTCGTCGTAGTGCGTGAGCTGGATTGGCCGGCCGAGCACACCGCCTTCCTTGTTGATCTTCTCGACATACATTTGCAGCGTCTTGAGTTCCGGGTCGCCGAGAAACGCGGCGGGGCCGGTGACCGACAGCACCGAGCCGAGCTTGATCGGTTCGTTGGCGAAGGCGCTGGAGAGCGTCAGGGCGCCTGCGATGGTGGCGCCGGCGACTGCCAGGCCAAGCTTTTTGAATAATTGCTTCATTGTGAATATCTCCTCTTTGTTGTAATGAAAATCATGGTTTGCCGCGTTGATCGATGACCCGCTGGGCCTTGCCGCCCTGGATGCGGGGAATGGCGCCAAAATCCATCACCCGGACTTCCGTCGACACGCCAATCAGCGACTTGATGTGGTGACGCAGCAGGTGGGCGACTTCCTGGCGTTCCGTGCCGGTGACCTTGAAACTCGCCTCGCGCTGCAGTTCGCACTGCACTTCGAGCGCATCGAGATGGCCTTCGCGGGTAACGATCAGTTGGTAATTTCCCGAGAGGCGCGGGTCCTTGAGGATCAGTTCCTCGACCTGCGTCGGAAAGACGTTCACGCCACGGATGATCAGCATGTCATCGGAACGGCCGACAATCTTGCCGATGCGGCGCATCGAACGCGAGGTCGGCGGCAACAGGCGGGTGAGGTCGCGCGTCCGGTAACGGATGACCGGAAAGGCCTCCTTGGTCAGCGAGGTAAACACGAGCTCGCCTTCTTCGCCATCCGGCACGACTTCACCCGTTTCCGGATTGATGATCTCGGGGTAGAAGTGGTCTTCCCAGATCACCGGGCCATCCTTCGATTCGAAGCATTCGCAGGCGACGCCGGGGCCGAGAACCTCGGAGAGGCCATACACATCAACGGCGTCGATGTTCATCTTGGCTTCGATTTCCACCCGCATCGCCTCGGTCCATGGTTCGGCGCCAAACATGCCCATGCGTAGCGAAGAAGCGCGCGCATCAAGGCCCTGCTTGTCGAACTCCTCCGCCAGCACCAGCATGTACGACGGGGTCACCATGATGATGTCGGGACGAAAATCATTGATGATCTGAATCTGTTTTTCGGTTTGCCCGCCGCTCATCGGGATGACCGTGCAGCCGAGATGTTCGGCGCCATAGTGGGCGCCCAGACCGCCCGTGAAGAGACCGTAACCGTAACCGACGTGGACGATGTCACCAGGCCGGCCGCCCGCCGCGTAGATCGAGCGGGCCATCAGGCTGGACCAGGTGGCGATGTCGTTCTTGGTGTAGCCGACGACGGTCGGCTTGCCCGTCGTGCCGGATGAGGCGTGCACCCGCACGACCTGTTCGCGCGGCACAGCGAACATGCCGAACGGATAGTTGGCCCGCAAATCCGACTTGGTGGTGAAGGGAAACTTCGCCAAATCCTGCAAGCTGTGCAGATCTTCCGGAGCCACGCCGGCTGCATCAAACTTGTTGCGATAGTGCGGAACGTTGGCGTAGACGTGCTGTAGGGTTTTTTTCAGTCGGGCCGTCTGCAACGCGACAATTTCGTCACGACTGGCTGTTTCGATACTGTCAAAAGCTCCCGCTTGCGGTCTGCTGGCCGCCATTCTCTTCTCCCTGCTGCTGAATACGTTGTGAGGCAAAGGCTGAAAATTACCACATCGAGGAAGGGGTTGTGAAATTTGCACGCGGGGAGACCTGATAGCGCCAATGGTTCAGGGCATAATGGCGCCCCGATCTGCCGACCCGAAGCTGTCGCGGATCATCCAGAATCCCGGGAGGAGGGGCTTCATGCACGGCGACTGGCTGCCACAATTTCTGCAATTTCTGTTTTCCGGCATTACGGTCGGCGCCGCCTACGCCTTGGCGGCACTGGGATTTACGCTGATTTACAACGCCAGCAACGTGATCAATTTTGCCCAGGGCGAGTTCATCATGTTGGGTGGCATGCTGACGGTGTTCTTTCTGCAAGCCGGCTTGCCGATGCCGCTGGCCGTGCCGCTGGCGATTTTCATTCCGGCCCTGGTCGGCATCCTGATCGAGAAGTTGGCCATCGAGCCGGTGAAAAATGCCGAGGTGACGACGCTGATCATCATCACCATCGGCGCCGCGCTGGTGATTCGCGGCTTGGTGCAGATTTTCCTCGGCAAGGGCACGCACAGTTTTCCGCCGTTTTCGAGCGCGGAGCCGATTGCGCTTGCCGGCGCCACGCTGCTGCCGCAAAGCCTGTGGGTGCTGGGCGTGGCGGCGCTGGTGGTGGCCGCGCTGGGCTGGTTCTTCAGCCGCACCCTGATGGGCAAGGCGATTCTCGCCACCTCCTACAACCGACTGGCCGCCCAACTGGTCGGCATCAACACCAGCCGGGTGCTGTTCATCAGTTATGCCCTGTCGGGCGCGCTCGGCGCCATCGGCGGCATTTTGCTGACGCCGATCACCCTGACCTCCTACGATGTAGGCATCATGCTCGGACTCAAGGGCTTTGTTGCCGCCGTGGTCGGCGGTTTGGGCAGCGGGCTGGGCGCCGTGGTGGGCGGTCTGCTGGTCGGCATTCTCGAAGCCATGGGCGCCGGCTACATCTCTTCCGCCTACAAGGACGCGATTCCATTCGTGCTGATTTTGATCATCCTGTTCTTCATGCCGCGCGGCCTGTTCGGCGGCAAGGTCACGGATCGGGTGTGACCATGTTAGGACGAAAATTTTTCGGGTTGATTATTCTGGCCGTCATTCTGGCCGTGCTGCCGTTTGTGCTGCCGAACAATTTCTATCTCGATCTGGCGATCCGCATGATGATCAATGCCTGCATCGTGCTCGGACTCAACCTGCTGATAGGCTTTGCCGGGCAGATCAGTCTTGGCCACGCCGGCTTTGTCGGCATTGGCGCCTATGCCTCGGCGGTGCTGACCACGCACTACAGTTGGTCGCCAGTTGCCGCCATGCTGGCCGGTGCGCTGGCGGCCGGCGTGCTGGCGGCGCTGGTGGCGCGGCCGATCTTCAAGCTGAAGGGCCACTATCTGGCAATGGCGACGCTGGGGCTCGGCATCATCATCTCGATCATCGTCCGCAACGAGGCGGCCCTGACCGGCGGGCCGGATGGCATGCCGGTGCCGGCGCTGGCGCTGTTCAGCTTCGAGCTTGCCGGAGAAAAGCAGTGGTACTGGGTGGTTTCCGGCATCCTGCTGCTCAGTCTGTGGGCCTCGCTCAATCTCATCGACTCACCCTTCGGTCGGGCGCTACGCGCCCTCCATGGTTCCGAGGTGGCTGCGCAGGTGGTCGGTGTCGACGTGGCAAAGTACAAGCTGGCGATCTTCGTGCTGTCGGCGGTTTTCGCCAGCCTGATGGGCTCGGTGACGGCGCACTATGTCGGCTTCGTGACGCCCAACGTGGCCGACTTCTTCCATTCGATTGAACTGGTGACGATGGTGGTCATCGGTGGCATGGCCTCGATCTACGGTTCGGTCATCGGCGCCGTCCTCCTGACGGCTTTGCCACAGGCGCTGGCCGGTTTTGAGGGTTGGGAAACCGTTGTCTTTGGTTCAATCCTGATGTTCTGCATGATCTTCATGCCCAAGGGGCTGGTGCCGACCCTGGTGGCAAAATTCGGGAGACGGTGAATGGCGCTCCTCGAAGTCAGCAACCTCACCAAGATTTTCGGCGGCGTGCGCGCCGTGCAAAACGTCAGCTTTGCCGTCGACGCGGGGATCGTCTATTCGGTCATTGGCCCGAATGGCGCCGGCAAGACGACGCTGTTCAACCTCATCACCGGTATCTATACGCCGAGTGAAGGGCAGATTCGCCTGGACGGACGCGACATTGCCGGTGTGGCGCCGCATGAACTGGCGCGTTTCGGCATGGCGCGGACTTTCCAGAATCTCCAAGTGTGCATGAACATGACGGCGCTTGAAAATGTCATGGTCGGCGCGCATCTTCGGCTTGATCGCAATCTCTTCAAGGGCGCGCTGCGGCTGCCCGGCATCGCCCGGCGCGATGCCGAACTGCGCACCGAGGCGGCTGAATTGATGCGCCTGGTCGGACTGGAGGCCTTCATTGACGCCCACGCCGACGCGATGCCCTATGGCGCGCTCAAACGGCTGGAAATCGCGCGCGCGCTGGCCGCCAAGCCGCGCGTGCTGTTTCTTGACGAACCCGCCGCCGGATTGAACCCGACGGAAACCAGCGAGCTCGACAGCCTGATCCGCAAGGTCGCCGATTCCGGCGTGACGGTGGTGCTGGTGGAACACGACATGAAAATGGTGATGAACATTTCCGACCGGATTCTGGTGCTCGACTATGGCCGCAAACTCGCCGAAGGCACGGCGGCCGAGGTGCGGCGCAATCCCGACGTGATCGCGGCCTATCTCGGCACGCACCAGTAAATAAGTGAGAAAGATATGCGCAGCCTGACCCTGCGAACGATTACCGACGAACACCGCAACCAGTGGCAACTGGGCCATGCGCTGGCCGATCTGGCCGAGGAGATCGAGCAGGGCGCGCGGCCCGACACCCGTTTCTTCGAGGCGGTGTTCACCTACATCGATGAATATTCGAACCACATGCACAACCCGCGCGAGGAAGCGCTCCTGTTCGGGTTGTTGCGCGAGCGCGATCCGTCACTGATTCCGCTCATCGACGAGCTGTCTCAGGAGCATCTCGATGGCGCCCCCTTGATTGCCCGCCTGCGCGCCGCGCTGGCGGAATCCCACAGTGAAGCAGGCCGGCCGCTGTTTGCCGAGGCGCTGCGCGAACTGGTCGCCGAGATTCGCAGCCACATCGGCAAGGAAGAGGGCAGGTTGATGCCGCGCGCCCACAAGGTGCTGACGGCCGAAGATATTGCCAAACTCGACGCGGTGCTCTCCGACGCGGATCACCCGCAGTTCGGCACCAAACGGCAGGCGGAGTTTCGCGAGCTCTACCACCGCGTGGTCAATCTGGCGCCGGAATCGGTCGGTCTGGGCGGGTCGACCGCCGGACAACTGATGCGCGGCGCCGCCGCCCCGGTGCGTGAATCCGTGCTCACCGTGCGTGGTGTGGAAAGCTGTTATGGGCGGATTCAGGCGATCAAGGAAATCAGCCTGGAGGTTCGCAGCGGCGAACTGGTCGCCCTGGTGGGCGCCAACGGCGCCGGCAAGACCACTCTGCTGCGGGCGATCTCTGGCGTCCAGCCGCTGGTCGCCGGAACCATCATCTTTGACGGCGAAGATATCACGCAGCTCAGTGCCGACCGGCGCGTCAAACTGGGCATTTGTCAGGTGCCCGAAGGGCGCCAGGTTTTCGGTCCGCTGTCGGTCGAGGACAACCTGAGACTGGGCGCCATCACGCAATCCAAAGGCCGGCTCGCCGTCGGGTTGGAGCGTGTCTATGAAACTTTCCCGGTACTCAAGGAAAAACGCCACCTGCCCGCCGGCACGCTCTCCGGCGGCCAACAGCAGATGTTGTCGATCGGCCGCGCCCTGATGGGGCGGCCAAAGCTGTTGTTGCTCGACGAGCCGTCAATGGGCCTGGCACCGCTCCTGGTCGAGGAAGTCTTCAACGTCGTGCGCTCCCTGAAGTCGCAGGGCATGACCATTTTACTGGTTGAACAAAATGCCTACGCCGCCCTCGAAATCGCCGACCGCGGCTACGTCATGGAAACCGGATCAATCACCCTGAGCGGAACGGGACAGGAATTGCTAGACAACGAACAGGTGCGGGCCGCTTACCTCGGTATCTGAACGCATCGCCGCGTCAAAAGCGGCGCTGACGTCAAGCGCTTGACGTATTGACAACAGCTACACGACGTAGCAAGATGCGCGTATCTGTTGTGTATGCGCAAATAGGAGAGACCAATGCGTGACGCTGCCATCAACCTGCGAGCTCTGCCCGAACAACGGGACTTGATCGACCACGCTGCCAGCCTGCTGGGCAAGAACCGCTCTGACTTCATGCTGGAGGCGGCTTGCGACAGGGCGCAGACGGTCTTGCTCGATCAGGTGTTCTTCAGTCTGGATGCCGACAAGTTCCGGCAGTTCACCGCAATGCTCGACGCGCCACCCAATCCCGCTCCCAACCCCGGTCTTGAGCGTCTCATGGCCATCAAGGCACCGTGGAGTTCCGGCGCTGCATGAGCTTGCAGTTCTGTTCGCCGCAGCCGCTGACCACGGCTCATCGACTGCATGACTTCGCTTGTGGCGAGGCCGTTCTCGATGAATGGCTCAAACGCCGCGCTTTGGCCAACCAGTTGAGCGGCGCCAGCCGCGCGTTCGTCGTCGCGGATCACGATGGCCGAGTCTACGGCTACTACGCAATGGCGGCCGGCGCCGTTTCGCACCTGATGGCTCCGAGCAGTGTCCGACGGAATATGCCCGACCCCGTTCCTGTGATGGTGCTGGCTCGGCTGGCGGTCGATCATCGCGCGCAGGGCATCAAACTCGGGGCCGCCTTGCTGCAAGACGCCGTCAATCGGGCTGTGACCGTTTCCCGAAACGCAGGCGTCCGCGCCCTGCTTGTCCACGCGCTTCACGACCGAGCCAAGCAGTTCTACGCGCACTATGGTTTCCAGGAGTCGCCGCAGCATCCGCTGACGTTGATGCTGCGCTTGAACACCGTGAAAGCTTGACCGGTCGGGGCAATCAAAAGTCGGCGCTGGCGGGACGGCGAGAAGATCATGTGGACCAGATTCACCGGGTGGCTTGGTCATGGCCGGTAAGGGTGGAAGCGTCCAGAATAAACGACGATTTGTTTCGGTCATTGCCGCCCTTATTTACAGAAATTAAGAGACACGCAAATACGATGAATCCCGCGATGTAATGAAAACGTATACACTTGGTCAGTACTATTCTTCAGGAGATCGCAGCATGTCCAAAGAAGCCGTTTTCACCATGAAGCTGGAACCCGAACTGCGCGCCGACTTCATGGCGGAGGCGCAGGCCAGCCACCGGCCCGCCTCCCAGGTGCTCCGCGAACTGATGCGCGAGTTCGTCGAGCGCCAGCGTGCCGCACGCGAATACGATCAGTATTTCAAGCGCAAGGTCGACGCTGGTCGCGCCTCGATGCGCGCTGGCCGTGGTTACTCGAATGACGAGGTTGAGGCCGCATTTGCTGCCCGCCGTGCGGCGGCGGCGGCGATGCAAGCGTGAAAGTCCGCTGGACGCCGGAAGCGCAGGACGACCGCGCGCAAATCTTCGATTACATCGCGGCTGACAGTCCGTGTGCCGCCGTCAAGATGGACGAGACCTTCAGCAAGTCCGCTGCCCGGCTTGCCGATCATCCCAAGCTCGGCCGCACCGGCCGAATCCCCGGCACCCGCGAAGTGATTCCGCACAAGAGCTATTGCCTGGTGTATGAGATCGAGCAGGAAATCGCGTGGGTGCTGGCCCTGGTGCATACCGCCCGGCAGTGGCCGCCGGTTGCCGAGTAGGCGCTGGCGGGACGGCATAAACGGCCGGTCGTGGTCCTTTATTTACCGAATGCGTGATTGCAAGACCTGACCCCGTGCATTTCGCCGCCATGTCACGCTACAAGAGAATACCCATCATGCAAAACCAGCCCGCGATTTTTGAAGAGTACGAAATTCGTCGCATCTATGATGAGGCGACCGAAACCTGGTGGTTCTCTGTCGTCGACATCATTCAGGTGCTGACCCAGCAGGCGGATTATCAAGCGGCAAGAAATTACTGGAAGGTGCTGAAAAACCGCCTGGCCAAGGAAGGCAGCGAGTCGGTTACAAACTGTAACCGACTGAAATTGCCCGCCGCCGACGGTAAAAATTACCTCACCGACGTGGCTACCGCCGAAACCCTGCTGCGGCTGGTGCAGTCCGTTCCAAGCCCTAAGGCCGAGCCGATCAAGCTGTGGCTGGCCAAGGTGGGTTATGAGCGTATGCAGGAGATGGCCGACCCAGGTCTTATCCTCGCTCGCGCCCGCGAAACCTGGCAGCAGCACGGGCGTAGCGAAAAATGGATACAGCAGCGCATGACCGGGCAAGAATCGGCTGAACAAGAAATGACCACACAGCCCGCCGCCCTCGCCTGGCAGGCACTTTGCTAATCCGAGGATGAATTGAGAGGTTCGGTTTGGAAGCTGGTCTGATCACCCTCGCTGTGCTCGAAGACCTCGCCGGAACCACTGCTTTCCGGCGTGGCGAAGAATACTTTTCCGTCGGCGCGGTTGGCCGCCTTCTGGCGACCGACGACAAAGTCGCCGCCAAGGTCGAAGGCACCGAAACATACCAGGTCGAACTGCGGGACGACGACGGCGATCTGGCCTACGACTGTACCTTTCCGCGTGCCGCCGACGGCTATTTCTGCAAGCATTGCGTGGCGGTCGGATTGGCGTGGCTGGCAGAGAATTCTGCTGCTCCGAAATCGGGTACGGCGTCCGGTAAGAAGAAGCGGCGCGCATCCATGGCTTTGTCGACTGGCGTGAGGTGGGCACCTTCGCCAGCAATATCGACCAGGTGGCGGATTCACTGGCAGAATTGCTCAAGCCAGACACCGCCGCCATGCTGGTCGAACTGGCCGAATACGCTATCGAGTGCGTCGAGAATGCGCTGGAGCAGGTTGACGACTCGAACGGCGAGATTGGCGACATCGTCTATCGTCTGGGCGAGTTGCATCTCAAGGCTTGCACGCTGGCGCGGCCCCGAGCCGGCAGAGCTGGCCGGAGCAGCGTATTCGAGCGCTGGCATGGGTTGCCGAGGTCATTGCGCGCGAGGCGAGCACGACGAGCCGTTGGAAGCCGAAACCTTCGATACCCAATTACTCGCCGCGGGTGGAAATCGCGTTGTGGGAGCAGGACTTGGATGCAGCATGGTCGGTTGCGCATGAGGGCATCTGTGATCGCAGCCTGCTTGTCACGTTGGCCGGGAAGCTCGAATCTGTACGCCCAAGTGACGAGGTCGGCCTCTACCGCCGCGTTGTGCCGCTTATCGTCGAGCAGACCAACAACTCTGCCTACGACGAGGCAATCAAACTGATTCGCAAAGTGGGTGGGTTGATGAAAGCGCAGAAACAGTTATCGCAATTTGGTGACTACTTGGCGGAGCTGCGCGTGCAGTTCAAGCCGAAGCGGAATTTCATCAAGCTGCTGGATGGGGTGGCGCGGAGTGCTGCGGAATGAGTGCCGACACGCCTGTTGCGCTCTCCTAAATCTTTTGGCAACGCTATGATTTAATTGGCATATTAACTATTATGAATAAAGTAAGCGTTTTATTCGTTTGCATGGGCAACATCTGCCGATCACCGACGGCGGAGGGTGTGACGCGGGCGCTGGCCGAGCGGGCGGGCGTGGCGAAAAACTTCGAGATCGATTCGGCGGGTACCCACGGTTATCACATCGGCAAGGCCCCGGATGCGCGTGCCACCAAGGCAGCGGCAGAGCGCGGTTACGACCTGTTGCCGTTGCGCGGGCGGCGGGTCAATGACGAGGATTTCGTGCGTTTCGATTACATCCTGGCGATGGATCGTGACAATCTGGAATTACTGGTGCAGGCCTGCCCGGCCGAGCATCGGGGCAAACTCGGCCTGTTTCTGGAATTCGGGGCGGGACGCACGGGCGAAGAGGTGCCTGACCCGTATTACGGTGGCGCCGATGGTTTTGAACTTGTGCTCGACATGATCGAGGAAGCGGCCAACGGGCTGCTGGATCGGCTCGGCAAACGGTAGGTTGTAGGTTGCGCTAAGCTAAAAAAAAAGCGCTGCAGTTCATGCAGCGCTTTTTTACTTTGTACGTCTAGCGAGTGCTACGCCTTGGGTTGAGTTTCCACCATTTGCAGCGGCTCGGCGTTGATGACCACTGCAGGCTTCGGCTTGCGGCCCAAGGGTGGAGATGCGGGCTGAACTGCGCCAGGTGTCGCCGACACGCCCGACGTTTCGACCATCTGCAATCCGGCTTGCTGCAAATTGGCCGTCAGGTCGACAACCGGCGGGGGCGGCGTTACAGCGGCTGCGGGGGGTGCTGTTGGAACCTCGATTGCCGCAGGCGCGCTGATCAACACGGGCGCTGGTGCTTCGGCCGGGGCCGTAGCGAGCAGTTCCTCTGGCGCCGGTGCTTCAATGACCGAGGTCACTGGAGCGGGTGTCGGCATTGCGGCCGGGGCAGACATTGCGGCAGCCGGTTCTTGGGGTTCTGTCGAAACCTCCTGACGTTCCTCCTGCGCAAAAGTCGGCGCTGGCGGGACGGCGGTCGTATCGACGAGCTGGGGTGTTTCCACCGGGGTGGCGATAACGACGGCTTCGGCCGCAACGGTGGCTTCGCCCGCTGCAACGGCAACGGTTTCGACTTCCTCGTTGCGGCGCGATTCGCCACGGCCACGGCCACCACGCCGGCCGCGCCGACGGTTGCCTTCGCCCGCGGCTTCGGCGGCGGGAGACTCGGCCGGGTTTGCGGCCACGAGGACGGGCGCTTCCCTTTGGGGTGCTTCGCCCTCGGCAGGTTTTGGCCTGGCTGGACGAGCGTCGGTGCCGCCGGGCGCGCCGGGCGCTCCGGGCGTCAAGGCTTCAGCGGGACGCGCTTCGGCGCCCCGGTTGCCGCGCCGGGCCTCGTTGCCTTTCTCGCCGCGTTCCTTGTTGTTCTGGCGATTGTCGCGATCTCCAGGCCCCCTTTCCTTGCCGACTTCGCTGCGCTCCTTGCGCTCGCCGCGCTCAAGTCCTTCCCGGTTATCGGTGCGGCCCCGGCCGCCACGGCCCCCACGGCCACCACTGTCGCTGCGTTCGCCCCGTTCGCTACGTTCGCGACGGATGGGTTTGTCGGTTTTCTGGGCGGGAGTTTCGGCCGTCGCCGCTGCCTTTTTGTCGCTCGAGAACCAGGCCGCGATCCTGGCGAACAGACCAGGCGCCGGTGCGGGCGCCGTTGCGGATGAATGCGCTTCTTTCGGTGCGACGATCGGCGCCGGATGGTCGGGCGTGATGCCCTTGACCAACGCTTCGGCCCGGGCCGGTTTTCCTTCGGTTTGCGCGGCAATAGAGACGTTTTCTTCCTCGGCGGGCTTCACGGCCATCTCGTAGCTGGCCATGGTGGCGCCATCCAGGTTGAGCTGGTCGTGGCGCAGGCGGGTGATTTCGTGCTGCGGCGTTTCGAGATGGCGATTCGGGATGATCAGCAGATTGGCGCGGTGGCGCATTTCGATGCGGGCGATATCGACGCGCTTCTCGTTGAGCAGGAAAGTGCCGACTTCGATGGGCACCTGGACATGCAAGGCGCCGGTGTTTTCCTTCATCGCTTCCTCTTCGAGGATGCGCAGGATGTGCAAGGCGGCCGATTCAATGCTGCGGATATGCCCGGTGCCGGTGCACCGCGGGCAGGTGATATAGCTGGTTTCGGCGAGCGCCGGGCGCAGGCGTTGACGGGACAATTCAAGCAGGCCGAAGCGCGAGATTTTGCTGGTCTGGACGCGGGCGCGGTCGAAATGCAGGGCGTCCTTCAGCCGGTTCTCGACATCGCGCTGGCTCTTCGCCGATTCCATGTCGATGAAGTCGATGACGATCAGGCCGCCCAGGTCGCGCAGGCGCAACTGCCGGGCGATTTCGTCGGCGGCTTCGAGGTTGGTGCGCAGGGCGGTTTCCTCGATGTCGGCGCCCTTGGTGGAGCGGCCGGAGTTGACGTCGACCGAGACCAAGGCTTCGGTATGGTCGATGACTATCGCGCCGCCGGAGGGCAGGGTAACCTGCCGCGAATAGGCCGACTCGATCTGGTGTTCGATCTGGAAGCGCGAAAACAGGGGCACATCATCGTTGTAACGCTTGACGCGCGCTACGTTGCCGGGCATGACGTGGCTCATGAACTGCTGCGCCTGCTCGTAGATGTCGTCCGTGTCGATGAGAATTTCGCCGATCTCGGCGTGGAAATAGTCGCGGATGGCGCGGATCACCAGGCTGGATTCCTGGTAGATCAGGAAGGCGCCGTTCTGGGATTTGGCCGCGCCGTCGATGGCGTTCCACAGTTGCAGCAGGTAGTTGAGGTCCCACTGCAATTCTTCCGTGCTGCGCCCGATGCCGGCGGTGCGGGCGATCAGGCTCATGCCGCCGGGGACATCGAGCTTGTCCATCACTTCGCGCAGTTCCTGGCGGTCCTCGCCCTCGATGCGGCGCGAAACGCCGCCGCCGCGCGGGTTGTTGGGCATCAGCACCAGATAGCGGCCGGCCAGCGAAACGTAAGTGGTGAGCGCCGCCCCCTTGTTGCCGCGTTCGTCCTTTTCGACCTGGACGATCAGTTCCTGGCCGACCTTGAGGGCGTCCTGAATCCGTGCGCGACCGGCCTCGACGCCGGGCAGAAAATAGCTCTTCGAAACTTCCTTGAACGGCAAAAAGCCGTGACGCTCGGCGCCATAATCGACAAAGGCGGCTTCGAGACTGGGCTCGATGCGGGTGATGACTGCCTTGTAGATGTTGCTCTTGCGTTGTTCCTTGTTGGCCGACTCGATATCGAGGTCAATGAGTTTTTGACCATCGACGATCGCGACGCGGAGTTCCTCGGCCTGCGTCGCATTGAACAGCATGCGTTTCATGTGTGCTCCCACGCGCAGGCAGGATAAGCACGACAAATTACACCGCTAGATAGTTGCGGCGTTGCTCAGATTTGCGGGTTCAGGCTCATCGGTATTCAGGGTGACGGACTGGGCAAATGAAGGGTGATTTGTCGATTCGTTGGGTAGCGACGCCGGTAATCTTGGTGAACCGGCATCGCCATGCATAAGTCTGCGTTGCGCGAAATAAATGTCTTGAGACGAAGTAGTATCGCTGCCTCGGGCGAGCGACCTACGCTAGGGTTTTAGCAACCGGCTGTGACAACATCGCCGCACGACGCCCCGGAACCGCTTCGTGTCTCCGGGCACGCCGTCCGAAGACGGTCAAGCTGGGCCATTATATTACGAATGAACGAGTTAAATGAAAGAGTTCAATGCGGATTCAGCCACATTCCTTGAAGTAGGCGAAGATGGCGTCGGGCAGCGCATCGACAATTTTTTGCTGAAGCGACTCAAGGGCGTGCCGAAAAGTCACGTTTATCGCATCCTGAGAAGCGGCGAAGTGCGCGTGAACAAGGGCCGGGCGGCGGCCGACCGGCGTCTGGATCTGGGCGATCGGGTGCGCGTGCCGCCAGTCCGAGTGGCTGAAAAGACCGACGACACCCCCGCGCCGCCACGGGAATTCGCCGTGGTTTTCGAGGACGCGGCGCTGCTCGTCATCGACAAACCGGCCGGGGTGGCGGTGCACGGCGGCAGCGGGGTCAGTTTCGGGGTGATCGAGCAGTTGCGGCAGGCGCGCCCGCAGGCGAAGTTTCTGGAACTGGCGCATCGCCTCGACCGGGAAACCTCGGGTTTGCTGATCATCGGCAAGAAGCGCTCGGCGCTGACCCGTCTGCATGACCAGTTTCGCGACGGGGCGATCGACAAACGCTATCTGGCACTGGTCAAGGGGGGCTGGCGCGATCCGTTGCGCCATGTGAAGCTGCCCCTGCTCAAATATCTGACACCGGAAGGCGAGCGGCGCGTGCGGGTTTCGCCCGAGGGCAAGGAGTCCCATTCGATCATGCGCCTACAGGGGCGTTGGACAACGCCTTGGGGCGAGTTCAGCCTGCTCGAGGTGGAACTCGCCACCGGCCGCACCCACCAGATTCGCGTGCATCTCGCGCATCTGGGTTTTCCTATCGTCGGCGACGACAAATATGGCGACTTTGCCCTGAATCGCGACTTGCAAAAAGTCGGTTTGAAACGCATGTTCTTGCATGCGGCATCGATGCGACTGCCGCATCCGCTCTCCGGGGAGGGGTTGGCGTTTGCCGCTCCGCTGCCGCCGGAATTGACGAAATTTCTTGGGAAGATCAATGGAATCAAGTAGGCCGATGGAATCAAGGAGGCCGATGGCCAAGCGCTATGAACTGATTGTGTTCGACTGGGATGGCACGCTGATGGATTCGGCGGGCGCAATCGCGCAAAGCGTGCAGGCGGCGGCCTGCGATCTTGGACTGGAGCCACCCTCGGATGAACGCGCCCGTCACATCATCGGCCTGGGGTTGGGGGACGCGCTGCGCTACGCCCTGCCTGATCTGGATGAGGCGCGCTACGACAATCTGGTGGAGCGCTATCGCCATCATTACCTGTCGCGTGACCACGAGTTGCTGTTGTTTTCAGGTGTTGATGCGCTGATGCAGGAACTGGCCGGGAGTGGCCGCTGGCTGGGCGTGGCGACCGGCAAGTCGCGGCTGGGGCTGGATCGGGCGCTGCTGCACAGCGGACTCGGGGATCGCTTTCATGCCACCCGCTGCGCCGACGAGTGCCATTCCAAGCCGCACCCGCAGATGCTTGACGAGTTGATGGCCGAGTTCGCCGTCTCGCCAGCGACGACTTTGATGATTGGCGATACCACGCATGATCTGCTGATGGCGCAAAACGCCGGGGTCGATGCCGTGGCCGTGAGCTATGGCGCGCACCCGCGCAATGTGCTGGAAGCAGCCGCGCCGCTATACTGTGCGGCCTCCGTGGAGGATCTGGCGGCGTGGCTGGCAGAAAATGCTTGATTGAACGGGAAGGCGATAGACGTGGCAGACGATTCAAACTGGGAACGCAAGATTCTGGAAAAAGTGGCGCTGGCGGCCGTCGGCGAGCAGCGGAGCGCCCGCCGCTGGGGCATCTTTTTCAAATTGCTGGGTTTTGCTTATGTGACTGTTCTGCTGGCCGTGTGGGTGGACTGGGGAGCGGTCAGTCCCGATGGCAAGGGTGCCAAGCACACGGCGCTGGTCGAAATGCAGGGAGTCATTAAGGCGAAGGGCGATGTCAATGCGGACGATGTCCTCAGTGCGCTGCAGGCCGCCTTCGACGACAAACACACGGCGGGCGTGGTGCTGCGCATCAACAGTCCCGGCGGCAGTCCGGCCCAGGCCGGCATCATCGCCGATGAGATGCGCCGGCTGCGCGCAAAACATGCTGACAAGCCGCTGTATGTGGTGGTGGAGGATGTCTGCGCTTCGGGCGGTTATTACGTCGCCTCGGCCGCCGACAAGATCTTCGTCAACAAGGCCAGCCTCGTCGGGTCGATCGGCGTGCTGATGGATGGCTTCGGTTTTACCGGCAGTCTGGATAAGCTGGGCATCGAGCGACGCCTGTTGACCGCCGGCCAGAACAAGGGCTTCCTCGATCCGTTTTCGCCGCAGAACGAGCGCCACAAGGCGCACGCCCAGGGCATGCTCGACGATATTCACCAGCAATTCGTCGATGTGGTGCGCACCGGGCGCGGCCAACGGCTGAAGGAAACCCCCGAGATGTTTTCCGGCCTGATGTGGACCGGCGCGAAGAGCATCGAGCTGGGCTTGGCGGATGATTTCGGCACGGTCGATTCGGTGGCGCGCGACGTGATCAAGGCCGAGGAAATCCGCGACTACACGATGAAACCCAATCTGGCCGAAAAATTTGCGCGGCGCTTTGGCGCCGAGGTGGCGGCCGGATTAGGCAGCACCTTCGCCCGGTTTAGTCTGCACTGAGCAACAAAAACACGGTGGGCCGCCGGTCCAGGTCGGGGCGGGGCGTCTGACGCCAGGCCCCGACGCGGCGGGTCGCCACCATTTCGCTGGGCAGTGTCAGATCGCTTGCCAGACACAGCAGGGTTTCGGGGTGGCAGGCGGCCAGCAAGGCATCAAGCATCACGGTATTGCGGTAGGGCGTCTCGATGAAGAGTTGCGTCTGCCGCTTGTGCCGGGATTCCCTTTCCAGTTCGACAATGCGTTTGCCGCGCTCCGGTTCGCGCGCCGGCAGATAGCCGTGGAAGGCGAAGCGCTGGCCGTCCAGCCCAGAGGCCATCAGCGCCAGCAGCAGCGCGGAAGGGCCGACCAGCGGCCTGACGCCGAGGCCGAAGCCGAGTTCATGCGCGCGCCGGACGATCAGGGCGCCCGGATCGGCGACGCCGGGACAGCCGGCTTCCGACATCAAGCCGACATCGTGGCCGGCTTGAAGCGGGATCAGCAGACGGTCGATATCCGCTGGAGCCAGTGGTTCGGGTAACTGTTCGATGAGGATTTCGCGCAGCGGCGTCGGGTGCCCCAGCCATTTCAGCGCGGCGCGCGCTGTTTTGGCATTTTCGACAATGAAGTGCTGAAGCTGACAGGCGATTTTCTGAGTGCCCGCAGGCAATACCGTCGGCCAGGCGGTGTCACCGAGTTGCGTCGGCAGCAGGTAGAGACAATTCACGGCAGGGCAAACCCTTCGGCGCGCAGCATTTCCGCGAGCGCGATGAGCGGCAGGCCGACCAGCGCGGTCGGGTCATCGCTTTTCATCCATTCCAGCAGGCTGACGCCCAGGCCTTCGGAACGTGCGCTGCCCGCGCAATTCAGGGCATCTTCCTTGTCGAGATAACGTTCGATCTCGGCGTCGGCCAGTTCGCGAAAGCGCACTTCAGTGGCGACGCCGCGGACGTGGGTGCGGCCATTTCGGCTGTTGAGCAGGCACAGGCCGGTGTGAAATACGACGATATGACCGGAAAGACTGCGCAACTGGGCCTGGGCCTTGTCGCGCGAGCCTGGCTTGCTGAAGCGTTGCGTGCCGCAGTAGGCAACCTGGTCGGAGCCGATGATCAAGGCGTCAGGGTAGCGATCCAGCACCGCATGGGCCTTGGCGACGGCCAGCCGTTCCGCGGTGGTGGCGGGAATTTCGCCAGGCAAGGGCGTTTCGTCGGTTGCCGGGGCGCAGACCTCGAAGGCAATCTGCAAGCGATTGAGCAGTTCGCGGCGATAGGGCGAGGTCGAGGCCAGAATGAGTTGCGGCATGGGAGCGGTAGGATTGGAGGGAGCCTTTGACTGGCGAGGGCGGCGCATGATAACATTCGCCGTTTATGTCTAGTCGGGAAGAACAGGATTTAGCCGGGACAGTCATCGACAGCCTTAAATTCGCGGCGGACGGCGGCTGTATCACCGGAAAACTCGCCCTGACGAGTCTGTCTCGCCTGGCCGATGTGCTGGTGCGCCCCACCGGTTCGCTGCAGTGCGAGTTGACGGGAGTTCCCGAAATGGGGAATGCTGGCGGGCCGGGTTTGCATGTGCGGGTCAGCGGGCGAGTTGGTTTGCAATGTCAGCACTGTCTTGCCGAGGTGGATTTCGAGTGCGCCATCGACAGTCGGTTGTTGTTGATGCCGCCTGGCGCAGCCGAGGAAGATTGGCCCGCGAATGAGTTGGAGTCTGACGAATACGATGCCATGCCAGCCAGCCGGGAACTGTCGGTGCTGGAATTGGTAGAAGAAGAGGTTTTGCTGGCGTTGCCGATCGTGCCGCGCCATGCGGATTGTCTGCTTCCGGCTGGGGCAGGGATTGAAGAAAGCGAGCCATCGCCGTTTGCGGTGTTGGCGGGGTTAAAGAAGCATTGAATCGATTTGAAAATTGATTTTGAAATGAGGAGTCATCATGGCAGTCCAGCAGAACAAGAAATCCCCCTCCAAGCGTGGCATGCGTCGTGCGCACGACTTTCTCTCCGCGCCGCCCCTGGCCATCGAGCCGACCACCGGCGAGGTGCATATGCGTCACCATATCTCTCCCTCCGGTGTTTATCGGGGCAAGAAGGTCGTCACAACCAAGGGTGAGTAAACTCCCCTCGCCAGAATGCGGCCGGACGTGCAAACGCCCGGCCGTTTTCATGCCGCCCAGCTGAATTAATGGCCCCCCACGCTCGCAAACCCAGCTCGCTGCCCCCCACAGGTGGGCGCATGTCTCCTTGGGGCGGCCCGGCGGAGGCATGATTATCACGCTCGCAGTTGACTGCATGGGCGGCGATCACGGACCGTCCGTGATTGTGCCGGCAGTGCTTGAGTTCCTGCGTCAGGATCGGGATTGCTCGGCAATTTTGGTGGGTCGCGAGGAAGCGATCAGCCCTTTGTTGGCGCAAGCAGATTCCGCGCTGAAAAGTCGCTGGTCGGTACATCACGCCAGCGAAGTGGTTGGCATGGATGAGCCCGTTGCCAGCGCCTTGCGTGGCAAGAAGGATTCGTCGATGCGGGTGGTTGCCAATCTGGTCAAGGACGGGCAGGCCGACGCGGCGATTTCGGCCGGCAACACCGGCGCCCTGATGGCGATCTCGCGTTTCGTGCTGAAAACCCTGCCCGGCATCGACCGGCCGGCGATTGCCTCGACCCTGCCCTCCATGACCGGCCATACCTACATGCTCGATCTGGGCGCCAATGTCGATTGCGCCCCCGAGCATCTGTTGCAGTTCGGCATCATGGGCGCCATGCTGGCCGCCGCGCTCGAACATGAAGAGCGGCCCAGCGTCGGTCTGTTGAATATCGGATCGGAGGACATCAAGGGCAACGAGGTGGTCAAGCGCGCGAGCGAACTGCTGAAAGCGAGCGGCCTGAATTTCATCGGCAACGTCGAGGGCGACGACATTTACAAAGGCACTGCGGATGTCGTCGTCTGCGACGGCTTTGTCGGCAATGTGGCCCTGAAAACTTCGGAAGGTCTGGCGCGCATGGCACGCACCTTCCTGAAGCAGGAGTTTTCGCGCAATCCCTTGACAAAACTGGCCGGGCTGATCGCCATGCCGGTGCTCAAGGCCTTCCAGTGGCGGCTCGATCCGCGCCGTTACAATGGCGCGAGTCTGCTGGGTTTGAAAGGTGTGGTGGTCAAGAGCCATGGCTCGGCGGATACGTTTGCTTTCCGGCATGCCCTGGAGCAGGCGGCCGAGGCAGCCCGTCAGCGCCTGCCCGAGAAAATCGCGGCGCGCATGGCCGCCGTCCCGCCAGCGCCGACTCTTTGTGATTAAAGGCTAGCGATGATTTATTCCCGCATCACCGGCACGGGCGGCTGCCTGCCGGGCGATCCAGTTGACAATGCCGCTTTGATCGCCGCGCATGGCCTCGACTCTTCGGACGATTGGATCGTCGAGCGCACCGGTATTCGGTCTCGCCATTTTGCTCCGGCGGGAACGGCCGCCAGCGATCTGGCTCTGGTGGCCAGCCAGCGCGCGCTTGAAGCTGCTGGTTGCGCGCCCAACGATATCGACCTGATCGTCCTGGCGACGTCGACGCCCGATTTCATTTTTCCCAGCACGGCGGCGCTGCTACAGGACAAACTGGGTATCACCAATGGTGCCGCCGCTTTCGATCTGCAAGCGGTGTGCAGCGGTTTTGTGTATGCGCTGGCGGTAGCCGACAAATTTATCCGCTCCGGATCGCATAAGCGTGCACTGGTGGTCGGCGCGGAGGTGTTCTCGCGCATCCTTGACTGGCAGGATCGCGGCACCTGCGTGCTGTTTGGCGACGGGGCGGGCGCGATTGTGCTGGAAGCCAGTGAGACGCCAGGTATTTACGCCACTGCCCTGCATGCGGACGGCCGCTATCGGGAGATTCTCGCCGTGGCCGGCCACGTTAGCGGCGGCCAGCCCATCGGCGATCCCTTCTTGCGCATGGACGGTCAGGCGGTGTTCAAGTTCGCCGTCAAGGTATTGGCCGAGGTGGCTGACGAGGTGATGAAGGCCGCCGGCATGACGGCGGATCAGGTGGATTGGCTGGTGCCGCATCAGGCGAATATCCGTATCATGCAATCCACGGCCAGGAAGTTGCGCTTGCCCGCCGAAAAGTGCATTGTGACCGTCGATCGTCACGGTAATACCTCCGCGGCCTCGATCCCGCTGGCCCTCGACGAGGCGGTGCGCTCCGGAAAAATCGGCGCGGGTGACACGGTGTTGCTGGAAGGCGTGGGCGGTGGTTTTACCTGGGGCGCTGCCCTGCTGAAACTGTGAGGTCATGATGAAATTTGCTTTCGTGTTTCCCGGCCAGGGATCGCAATCGCTCGGCATGATGGCCGCGTATGGCGACAGCCCGATCATCCGTGCCACGTTCGACGAAGCTTCAGCTGCCCTCGGGCGCGATCTCTGGCAACTGGTTGCCGAGGGGCCGGCCGAAGCACTCTCGCAAACGGTCAACACCCAGCCGTTGATGCTCACGGCCGGCATTGCCGTCTGGCGGCTCTGGCAGGAGATGAATGGCCCCCTGCCGATCATGCTGGCGGGCCACAGCCTGGGCGAATACTCTGCGCTGGTGGCTGCCGGCGTGCTCGAATTTTCGGAAGCGGTTCCTCTCGTCGAACTGCGCGCGCAGGCCATGCAGGAGGCCGTGCCAGCGGGCGTGGGCGCCATGGCCGCGATTCTTGGCATGGATGCCGTGACGGTGCAGGCGATCTGCGCCGAAAATGCGCAGGGCCAGGCCGTGCAGGCCGTCAATTTCAACTCGCCGGAACAGACGGTCATCGCCGGTCATGCCGCAGCCGTGCAGCGTGCCGCCGATGCCTGCAAGGCCGGTGGCGCCAAGCGAGCCGTCATGCTGCCGGTGTCGGCGCCTTTCCATTCCTCGTTGATGCAGCCGGCCGCCGAGAAGCTCAAGGCGCGTCTCGCGACGGTCGCCATTGCGCGGCCGCGGATTCCCGTGCTGAACAATGTCGATGTGAACTGCGCCGAGAACCCGGAGGATATTCGTGCCGCACTGGTGCGTCAGGCCGCTGCACCCGTGCGCTGGGTTGAAATCATGCGCGCGATGCAGGCGGCGGGCATCACTCATGTGTTTGAATGTGGCCCGGGCAAGGTGTTGGCCGGGTTGGTAAAACGCTGTGCCGACAACCTGACCGGCGGCGCCATGCACGACCGGGCGGGTGTCGAGGCGGCGCTGTTAATCGTGAAAGGATAATAAATGGCCCCCCACGCTCGTAAATTCGACTCGCTGCCCCCCACAGGGGGGCCTCATTTGGCAACTGAGCCCCCTTGGGGCGGCCCTACGGAGGCATGATCATGCAAGATGTGTTGAAAGGACAAGTTGCTCTGGTGACCGGCGCGGCGCGCGGTATCGGCCAGGTCATCGCCCAGGAACTGGGGAAGCAGGGTGCCACGGTGGTCGGCGCGGACATCAACGCCGCCGGCGCCCTGGATATCCAGCAGGCGCTGGATGCCGCAGGCATTCCGGGTTGGGGCGCGGTGCTCGATGTGACCGATGGCGCTGCCTGCGCGGCGCTGATCGGAGAGATCGAAAAACGCTTTGGCGCGGTTTCCATCCTGGTCAACAACGCCGGCATCACCCGCGACAATCTGGCGATGCGCATGAAGGACGACGAGTGGGATGCGGTCATCGATACCAATCTCAAGTCCGTGTTTCGCCTCTCGAAGCTGGTGATTCGCGGGATGATGAAAGCCCGTTCCGGTCGCATCATCAACATTTCCTCGGTAGTCGCCGCGTCCGGCAATCCCGGCCAGATCAACTATGCGGCCGCCAAGGCCGGCGTCGCCGGCATGTCGCGCGCCCTGGCGCAGGAACTCGGCAGTCGCAATATCACGGTTAACTGCGTGGCGCCAGGCTTCATCGATACCGCGATGACCCGCGCGCTGAGTGAAGAGCAAAGGAACGCCCTGATTCAGAAAATTCCGCTGGGCCGACTCGGTCAGGCGGAGGATATTGCCCATGCCGTCGCCTTCTTGGCCAGCCCGCAAGCCGCTTACATCACGGGAACGATGCTGCACGTCAATGGCGGCATGTACATGGTTTGATAGCCGCTGCTGACAAGAAGGTTTTTAGCGTCGGCTTTTGGTAAACTACGCGGGTTCAAAACAACCCGCCTTTTATAGGGAAGAGGAGCAATCAATGGATAACATCGAACAACGCGTCAAGAAAATCGTTGCCGAACAACTCGGCGTGAATGAGGCCGACATCAAGAACGATTCGTCCTTCGTGGATGATCTGGGCGCCGATTCGCTTGACACCGTAGAACTGGTGATGGCGCTCGAGGAAGAGTTCGAGTGCGAAATTCCGGACGAAGAGGCCGAGAAAATCACCACCGTCCAGCAGGCCATTGACTACGTCAATAACAACCTGAAGAAGTAATCGACAGGGGCGTACCATGCCCCTTTTTCCCTCACCCCCGCAGGAGACTAACTTGTCGCGTCGCAGAGTCGTCGTGACCGGTCTGGGACTCGTCTCGCCGGTCGGCAATACCGTCGCCGAAACCTGGAACAACATTCTTGCCGGCGTTTCCGGCATCGGCCCGATCACGCGCTTTGATGCCGCCGCGCTCAAGGTTCGCATCGCCGGTGAGGTGAAGGGTTTCGACATCACCGCGTACCTCTCCGCCAAGGAGGCTCGCCGCATGGATATTTTCATCCATTACGGCATGGCGGCCGGTCTGCAGGCCTTCCGCGAATCAGGCCTGGTGGTCACCCCGGAAAATGCCGACCGGATTGGCGTGAACATCGGTTCCGGCATCGGCGGCCTGCCGATGATTGAAGCGACACACCACGACTATCTCGCCGGCGGCCCGCGCAAGATTTCGCCTTTCTTCATTCCCGGCACGATCATCAACATGATCTCCGGCAACCTCTCGATCATGATCGGGGCGAAGGGGCCGAATCTCGCCGTTGTGACGGCCTGCACCACGGGTTTGCACGCCATCGGCACGAGTTACCGCATGATCCAGTACGGCGATGCCGACGCGATGGTCTGTGGCGGCGCCGAGTCGACGGTGACGCCCCTGGCGGTCGGCGGTTTTGCCTCGGCGCAGGCCCTGTCGACGCGCAACGACGATCCGGCGACCGCCAGCCGTCCCTGGGACAAGGATCGCGACGGCTTTGTGCTGGGCGAGGGCGCCGGGGTGCTGGTGCTGGAGGAATATGAGCACGCGAAAAAACGTGGTGCGCACATTTACTGCGAACTGGTCGGTTTCGGCATGAGCGGCGACGCCTATCACATGACCGCGCCGGATACCGACGGCCCGCGCCGCAGCATGCTGAATGCGCTGAAGGATGCCGGCCTGAATGCCGATCAGGTGCAATACATCAACGCCCACGGCACCTCGACGCCGCTCGGCGACAAGAACGAAACCGAGGCGATCAAACTGGCGTTTGGCGACGCCGCAAAACAGTTGGTGGTGAATTCGACCAAGTCGATGACCGGGCATTTGCTGGGTGGTGCCGGCGGACTTGAATCGGTGCTGACGGCGCTGGCGGTGCATCACCAGGTTTCGCCGCCGACGATCAACATCTTCGCGCAGGATCCGGAGTGTGATCTCGATTATTGCGCCAACGTGGCGCGCGATCTCAAGATTGATGTCGCCGTCAAGAACAACTTCGGCTTTGGCGGCACCAACGGTACTTTGGCTTTCAAGCGTATTTGAGGCGGGCCGTGGACTTGCCCTTGACGATTCCGCTGCGAGTCTCAAGGCGGCTGGTCATGCTGTTGGTGGCGGCGCACCTGTTGGCGATTGTCGCGATCCTGCCCTTGATGTTGGCGTGGCCGCTGCGTCTGGCCATGATTGGCCTGGTGGTGGTTTCGCTGGTTTATTGTGTTGACCGGCAGCGTCGCCAGCCCGTCACGGGCTTGCATCTGGGTGCGCAGGGTGAGATCGAGATCGATATGAAAGTCGGCGCTCGCGAGACGGCGACAATCCTGCCGCAGACCACGGTGTTGTCGCGAGTGATCGTATTGCGCTTACGTAAAAATGGCCAACTGCTGACGCTCACCCTGTTGCCGGACAGTACCGGCGTGACGGCGTATCGCCAGTTATGCCTGTGGCTGAAGTGGCGCGCCAAATTGGGCTAGTTTTTTGGCTTGAGCACTGTGTTGCGCGCCCGCGCCAGAGTTTCCGGGTAGTCGCGGCTGAAATGCAGGCCGCGGCTTTCCTTGCGCTTCAAGGCGCATTCGACGATCAGGTGGGCGGTTTGCACGAGGTTGCGCAGTTCGATCAGATCGTTGCTGACGCGGAAGTTCGAGTAGAACTCGGCGATTTCCTTTTCGAGCAGGCGGATGCGGTGGCGTGCGCGTTCCAGGCGTTTGTTGGTGCGCACGATGCCGACGTAGTCCCACATGAAGCGCCGCAACTCGTCCCAGTTGTGCGAAATGACGATTTCCTCGTCGGCGTCGGTGACGCGGCTTTCATCCCAGCGTGGCAGCCTGGGTAGTTTGACGGGCTTTTGCGCACGAATGTCGGTGGCGGCCGCGGCGCTGAACACCACGCATTCCAGCAAGGAGTTGCTGGCCAGCCGGTTGGCGCCATGCAGCCCCGTGCAGGCAGCTTCGCCCAGCGCATACAGGCCGGGAACATCGGTGCGCGCCGCCAGGTCGACGACGATGCCGCCGCAGGTGTAGTGCGCCGCCGGCACAACAGGAATTGGCTGCCGGGCGATATCGATGCCCAACTCCAGGCAACGCGCATAAATGTTGGGGAAGTGGCCGCGCATGAAGCTTTCGCCCTGGTGCGTCATGTCGAGGAAAACGCAATCCAGTCCATGCCGCTTCATTTCGTAGTCGATGGCGCGCGCAACGATGTCGCGCGGCGCGAGTTCGGCGCGCGCGTCGTGGGCGAGCATGAAGCGGGCGCCGCCGTGGCTTTCTGGCAGACGCAAAATACCGCCTTCACCGCGCATCGCCTCGGTTATGAGGAATGATTTGGCCTGCGGGTGATGGAGGCAGGTCGGATGAAACTGGATGAATTCCATGTTGGCCACACGGCAGCCGGCGCGCCAGGCCATGGCGATGCCATCGCCGGTGGCGGTATCCGGATTGCTGGTGTAGAGGTAGGACTTGCCCGCGCCGCCGCTGGCAATCACCGTGTTGGGCGCGCCGAGCGTCAGCACCCGCTCATTGTCAATGTCAAGCACATAGGCGCCCCAGCAGCGCTGGGTTTTAAGGCCGAGTTTGGTGCCGGTGATCAGGTCGACAACGATATGCCGCTCCAGCACGGTGATGTTGGGATGCTGGCGTACCTTCTGGCTGAGCGTTTGCTGCACGGAGGCGCCGGTAGCATCGGCGACATGGATGACCCGTCGGGCGCTGTGACCGCCCTCGCGGGTCAGATGGTAGCCGGTGTCGCCGCGGGTAAAGGGTACGCCCTGTTCGATCAGCCAGTCGATGGCGGTGTGCCCGCGCTCGACGACAAAGCGTGTGGCGACCGGGTCGCACAGGCCGGCGCCGGCGGTGAGGGTGTCCTGAATATGCGATTCGACCGAGTCGGCGACATCCAGCACGGCGGCAATGCCGCCTTGTGCCTGGTTGGTTGCGGAATCATCAATCATCCGCTTGGTAACCAGCACTACCCGATGGGTGTCGGCAAGCCGCAAAGCCAGCGACTGCCCGGCCAGGCCGCTGCCAATCACGATCACATCGAAGGTCTGCAAAAACTCAACTTTAGGCATGATGCGGCTGAATATAACATGGCGTGATGACCCACCCACTGGTCGGGCGCGGAACTATTCCGTGCCGAGGGGGTCTTTGCCGTGAGCGGTATGGTTTGTAAAACGGAAGGCAAGGGCCATGGCAGAACGCGCGGAGAAGAGTGTGGCGTCAGGCGTCGGTGGGGCGTCGGCTATACTGGCACGCTACCAATTTCGGATGGAAAAACCGCATAGCCATGGGAGAGCGCGAAGCCGACTGGGTGCTGGTCGAACGGGTGCAATCCGGCGACCAGGAAGCCTTCGGTCTGTTGGTCAGCAAATACCAGCGCAAGCTCTTGCGGCTGGTGATGCGTTTCGTGCGCGATTCCGCCGAGGCGGAGGACGTGACCCAGGAGGCCTTCATCAAGGCGTATCGGGCGTTGCCGAATTTTCGTGGCGAGAGCGCCTTTTATACCTGGCTGTATCGCATCGGGGTCAATGCCGCAAAAAACTGGCTGGTGGCGCGCGGCCGGCGCATGTCGACGGTGAGCGAGATCACCGGTGACGAAGCGACGGATATCGACGACGGCGGCCGGTTGCGCGATGACGCAACGCCGGAACAGCTATTGATGTCGAAGCAGATTGGAGAAACGGTGAATGCAGCGATGGACGCCCTGCCCGAGGATTTGCGCACGGCCATCGCCTTGCGCGAAATTGAAGGCTTGTCATACGAGGAGATCGCCCAGGTGATGGATTGCCCGATCGGCACGGTGCGCTCGCGGATTTTTCGCGCGCGCGACGCGATCGCAGCGCGGCTGCGGCCCTTGCTGGATACGGAGTCAAATCGAAGATGGTGAGATCGCCATCGCCGAAAGTGGAGAGAATTTTATGAAATCGCAACGCCCCGCGCACTTGGCCGAGTTGTCAGCGCTGCTGGATGGAGAACTTGAGCCACACGAACTGCGTCCCACCCTGCAGGCGGCCGTGCGCGAACCCGAATTGCGCGAGAACTGGCAGACCTATGTGCTGATTGGCGATCAGTTGCGCCAGGAGCGCACAAGGCCGCATGATCTGACCGCCTGTGTGATGGCGAAAATTCGCGCGGAGCCCGTGGTGCTTGCGCCACGTAAGTTGCAATTGGCCAGGCGCCGCAATCCAATGCTGGCGCTGGCCGCGGCGGCGGCGGGCGTGGCGGTCGTCGGCTGGCTGGCCCTGGCGGACAACGCGCAGTTTTCTCCAATGGAAAGTCGGCTCGCTGCTGTTTCGGGCAGCGCGGCTCGCGCCGTCCAGAGCAACGCGGCTGGCGCGGCTTACGCCGTCCCGCCAGCGCCGACTTTTGAGGCAGCCCAACGCAGTGACATGAGCGAATATCTGCTGGCCCACCACACGCAATCCGCCACCTTCCGGCTGGGTGACAATGCCGGCCACGTCCGCACTGTCACCATGACCGGTGGCCCCGTGCGTCCATGAAGGCAGGCTTGTTTGCCTGGCTGGGGCTTGTGGCGAGCCTGCTTGGCTCGCCAGTCCTGGCCCAGACAGCGCTGGGCCAGCAGGAGGCCCTGCAATGGCTGCAACGGGTTGCCGGTGCGGCGCAGACACTCAGTTACAGCGGCACCTTCGTCTATCGCAACGGCAGCCAGAGCGAGACTTCCCGTGTCGTGCATGTCGTCAGCGCGGGCAACCGGATGGAAAAGATGGAGGTGCTCGACGGCAGTCCGCGCGAAATCATTCGGCGCAACGACGAAGTCAAATGCTATCTCCCCGAAAGCCGCTTGGTGATCATCGAGCAGCGCAGCACTCGGCGGACTTTTCCGGCGCTGTTGCCGGCCAGCCTGGCCGGACTGGGCGAGCATTACGTGATTCGCCAGGGGCGGCGCGCGCGCATCGCCGATTATGACACTCAGATCATTCGCCTGGAACCGCGCGATGCCTGGCGTTATGGTCGCCAGTTCTGGGTCGATCGCCAATCCGGTTTGCTGCTCAAGGCGGATTTATTTGATGAACGCGGCGCAGCGCTGGAGTCGTTGGCGTTTACCGAATTGCGCATTGGCGAGCCGGCCAGTCCGGATGCCCTGAAGTCGAGTTTTGCCCATGTTGCTGACGCGAAAGACCCGTGGCAGGTGCGGCAGGCCCGGACGCGCGACATGCGCGACGATGCGCAATGGCTGTTTCGCGTCGAATTACCCGGTTTTCGCCGTCAGGCAGCGATGCGCCGCAGCATCGAACAGAGTGCTGGCAAGGACGCCCAAGAGGTGTTGCATTGGGTGTTTTCGGATGGTCTGGCGGCGGTGTCGGTTTTTATCAACCCACTGTCCCCACAGGCCGGCCCCGTGGATACCGCTGCCCATTCGCTCGGCGCCATCAGCGTCGTCAAGCGTGTCGTCGATGGCCATCAGGTGGTGGTGATGGGTGATGTGCCGGCGGCGGCGGTCAAGCGTCTTGCCGATGGCATCGAGGTGCGCAAATGACCGAGACCGCTGGTGTGGTGGTCCGCCTCGAAGGTGATCATGCCTGGGTGCGGGCGGAGGGCGCGGGCAGCGCCTGCGGGGCGTGTGAGCAGCAGGGCGGCTGCCAGAGCGCGGGCATGGGTTCCGTGCTCGATGGCGTGCTGGGCCGTGGGCAGGCGAAGCAACTGTTGCGCCTGCCCAATACCATTCGCGCCCGTCCAGGTGACACGGTGGTGGTTTGCGCGGCCGAGGGGGCGGTGTTGCGTGCCGTCTGGCTGGCTTATGGCATACCGTTGGTGCTGGCTTTGGCCGGCGCGATTATTTTCAGCGCGTTGACCGGCAGCGAACTGGCTGCCGTGGCGGGGATGCTGATCGGTTTGCTCGGCGGCTATTTTGTCATGCGCCGCAGCGGGCTTGATTCCGGCCGGCCGGAACCCATTTTGTCGATCAACTTCAAACGTATCCGGGAGGGTTGAAATCATGCTGAAACGATTGCTGCTGACAGTGTGGCTGTTGCTGGTTGCCAACTTGAGTTTGGTGCAGGCGCGCGAATTGCCGGATTTTGCCGACCTGGCCGAAAAGCAGGCGGTAGCGGTGGTGAATATCAGCGCCACGCAGACGATTCGCGGCCAGCGCGCCGGTCCGCAATTCCCGTTTGACGAAGATGATCCGGCCTTCGAGTTTTTCCGTCGCTTCGCGCCCAAGATGCTCCCGCCGGGTCATCCGGCGGTGCCGCGCGAATTCGAGAACAAGTCGCTGGGATCAGGGTTCATCATCAGCCCGGATGGCTATATTCTGACCAACGCGCATATCGTCGATGGCGCCGATGAAGTGCTGGTCAAACTGACCGACAAGCGCGAATTCAAGGCCAAGGTCATCGGCACGGACAAGCGCACCGATGTCGCCCTGATCAGGATCAAGGCCAATGGACTGCCAACAGTGCGGCCGGGCGATCCGGCCCGGTTGCGGGTCGGTGAATGGGTGGTGGCGATCGGTTCGCCCTTTGGTTTTGAAAGCACGGTGACGGCGGGCATCGTCAGCGCCAAGGGGCGTTCCTTGCCACAGGAGAATTTCGTCCCATTTATTCAGACTGACGTCGCCATCAACCCGGGCAACTCCGGCGGGCCGCTCTTCAACATGAGTGGCGAAGTGGTCGGCATCAATTCGCAGATTTACAGTCGTTCGGGCGGGTATCAGGGGATTGCCTTCGCTATTCCTATTGACGTGGCGATGGAGGTGCAGTCGCAACTGCGCACGGTCGGCAAGGTCAGCCGCGGCCGTGTTGGCGTGATGATTCAGGAAGTGACCAAGGAATTGGCGGAGTCATTCGGCCTGAGCAAGCCGCAGGGCGCGCTGGTCGCCGCGGTCGAAAAGGGCGGTCCGGCCGACAAGGCCGGCGTGGAGGTCGGCGATGTCATTTTGCGTTTCAACGACAAGAGCGTGGCGCAATCGGGCGATCTGCCCCGCGCGGTGGGCAACACCAAACCCGGCAGCAAGGCCACCTTGCAAATCTGGCGCGCCGGCGCGAGCAAGGATTTGAGCCTGACGGTCGGCGAAATGCCGGATGAAGCGGCCAGCGGCCGCGCCAGCCGGCGTGGCAAACCCGCCGAAGCTGCGCCCGCCAATCGTCTGGGACTGGTGCTGGCCGAGCCCAGCGCCGAGCAGCGGCGTCAGCTGGGGATTCGTCACGGCCTGATCGTCGAGGAGGTGCGCGAGAATGGCCGCGGCTTGCGTCAGGGCGATGTGCTCCTCGCCTTGATCCAGCGGGGAACGCAGACCGAAATCCGTTCGGTGGATCAGTTCAACGGCCTGCTGACAAAAATCGACAAGGGCGGCGGCATCACCCTGCTGGTGCGCCGTGGCGACACGCAGACCTTTGTCACGATCAAGGGGGCGGAATAACCAAGCCGCTGCTGACACTGTATGGCAGGCCTTACTGCCATCTGTGCGATGACATGCTCGCCGCGCTGGAGGCCACGCGCGTCGAGCATGATTTCATTGTCGAAGTGATGGATGTCGACAGCCGTCCGGAGTGGGTTGAACGCTACGATGAGCTTGTGCCGGTGCTGACGTTGGGCGACGAGGAAATCTGCCACTATTTTCTCGACGAGGAACGGCTGCGCGCCGCGTTGCGGCAGTCACGCAGCCCGCGGCTGCCGACCCTCTCGGCGCGGCAGTAATTTACGGGCAGTCGCAACATAAAGGGGAACATAAAGTAATAAAGGGGACGCTACCCTTTTATTCCGGACTGGATTGCGCTCAACGTACCGTACCGCAGCCCATAGGTAAGCATCATCCAGTGGTGATGAAAAAAAGCGCCCTTGCCACAGGTGGCCTTTCCAGCCGTGCGCACGGTTGATGCGTTGGGCGTAGCGCATGTGCAACGGCTTGAATACCCGTTGCAGGCCGTCGTCGCGGGCAGGGACTGCAACCAGATGAATATGGTTGGTCATGAGGCAATAGGCAAGGATTTCAACTTCGTGTAGCTCGCAATATTCCCGGAGCCAGGTCAGATACGCTTCACGGTCTTCATCCACAAAGAAAATGTCTTCGCGCCGATTGCCACGCTGTGTGATGTGGTGGGGGATACCGGCAAATACAGTTCTGGAAAGTCTGGGCATGGCGGGATATTAGCAAAATAAAGGGTAGCGTCCCCTTTTTCTCCTTTGTTTTCAGGGCATTTTGCTGACACCTACGCCGACGAAGCTCTCTCCACCAGCATGTCTCAATCCCTTTGTTTTCAGGGCATTTTGCTGACACCGCTTTTGCGCGGCATTAGACGCGGCGCAGGGTCTCAATCCCTTTGTTTTCAGGGCATTTTGCTGACCTAAAATGGCATATGAACTCTCCCCGTCGGCGCTGTCTCAATCCCTTTGTTTTCAGGGCATTTTGCTGACTGGAGCGCCGCCGCTGGCGGACGCCGCTGGCGGTCTCAATCCCTTTGTTTTCAGGGCATTTTGCTGACCCAACCGCGCTGCAGGGGTTACAGGCGGAAGTTATGTCTCAATCCCTTTGTTTTCAGGGCATTTTGCTGACGAGAAGGCGGCAATGGAGGAACTACGTCAGGAAATGTCTCAATCCCTTTGTTTTCAGGGCATTTTGCTGACA
>JAUXWU010000103.1 GCA_030680085.1 Rhodocyclaceae bacterium
CCGAGCTGCAGCCGACCCATCGTGTCGACCGCTTCGGTCAGCGTGTTGGCGGCGCCATCGTGGAAGTAGGGATAGGTCATTTCCACGTTGCGCAGCGTCGGCACCTTGAAGTTGAAGCGATCGGCATCCTTGCCGGTGACGGCGCTGCGGCCTTCGGCTGGACTGGTGGCCTTGTACGGCTCGACCACGCCCATCTTCTGGAAGGAGTTGCCACCTACCGCCGGGCCGTTGTGGCAGGCGACGCAACCGCTTTCCTTGAACAGCGTGTAACCGGCCAGTTCATTCTTGGTGATGGCCTTCTTGTCGCCCTTCAACCACTTGTCAAAACGGGAATTCGGCGTGACCAGGGTTTCCTCGAAGGCGGCGATGGCCTTGGTGACCTTGTCGATGTCAATCTTGTCCGTGCCGAAGGCCTTCTTGAACGAAGCGACATAGCCGGGGATGGATTCCAGCATGCCGATAGCCAGCGTGTGGCTGAAGGCCATCTCGCCCGGGTTGGCGATCGGGCCGCCGGCCTGTGCCTGCAAATCCTTGGCGCGGCCGTCCCAGAACTGGGCGACGTTCAGGCTGGAGTTGAGCACGGTGGGGGCGTTGATCGGGCCCTGCTGCCACTTGTCGCCGATCGAGGTCGGGATGTTGTCGCTGCCGCCCCGCGACAGGTTGTGACAGGAGTTGCACGAAATGAAGCCGGACTTGGATAGGCGCGGATCGAAAAAGAGCTTCTTGCCCAATTCGACCAGGGCCGGATTGGTGACCTTGGCAGGGGCGATCGGCTGGATGGGTTCGGCGGCGAAGGCGCTTGTGGCGCCGATGACCAGCAGGGAAGCTGCGAGGATGCGAAGTTTCATTGTGGCTCCTTGGTTTGGTAAAACAGGTTTTGCAAAAAGCTTGCAACGGCCGCAAATATACCCATACAATGAACAGGGATGTTGATATAAGTCAATGATTTCATTGTAGTTTTACACTATACAAAGCATAGTCTTTTCCTATAGGTGCGGCATATGAAACTTTCGTCCTTGCGTTATCTGGTGGCCTTTGCCAACGAGGGTTCGTTCAGTCGGGCGGCCGAGCGCTGTCAGATCAGCCAGCCCACCTTGAGCGTCGCCATCAAAAATCTGGAAGACGAACTGGGGGTCAGCCTGATCGAACGCGGCAAGAGCCATGTCGCCCTGACCGATCTGGGCTGGCAGGTGGTGGCGCAGGCGCGCCGCGCGCTGGATGAGACGCTACGCATCGAGCAGGTGGCCCAACTGGGCAAGAACCCCTTGCAGGGCGATTTCCGGCTGGGTGTGATCCACACCATCGGTCCTTATCTGCTGCCCGAGTTGATTGCCTCGATGCGCAAAACCGCGCCGGATACGCGCCTTTACATTGAAGAGACCATGACAGCGATCCTGGTCGACTATCTGAAATACGGCAGGGTGGACGCAGCGATCATCGCGCTACCTTTCGAGGTGCCGGGCGTGGAAGCACATCCGCTTTACGACGAGCCCTTCGAGGTGATCGTGCCCAAGGGACACCCTTGGGCAAAACGGAAGAAAATCGCTGCCAATGAGTTGCGCGGTGCGGATGTGCTGGTACTGAAAGCCGGCAACTGTTTTCGCGAACAGGTGCTCGATGCCTGCCCGGAGATCAGTCACGCCGAAGGCTCGCTGCACGAAGGCCACTCCATCGAGACGGTGCGCTGCATGGTTGGCTCGGGCTACGGTATTTCGGTACTGCCGGCCGGTACGCTCAGCGGCATCTATCGTACCGGCATGGTCGTGTCGATTCCCTTCGCAGCGCCCGAGCCGTCACGCCGCGTGGCGTTGGCCTGGCGTCAGGGCTTTCCGCGACCGCAGGTCATCGCGGCGATCATTGCAGCGGTCGGGATGATCGATGGTCCGAGTTACCGGCATCTTCGGGCGTAGTCAAAACCGGCGCTGACGGGGCGACGTCAGCCGTTCAGGCGGGCGAGGAAGGCGCCTTGTTTCCCCGCTGGCAGCGGGATAAAGACGCGATGGCCGCTACCGGGCGCGGTGTTGACCGCGGTCGCCGTCCCGTCAGCGCCGACTTTCTCCATGCGCTCCACCACATGTCGGCTGTTGCCGGCGGGGTGGATCAACTCGATGCGGTCGCCGACCGCGAAGCGGTTTTTCACCTCGATTTCCGCCAGGCCATCGGGCCGGTAAGCGATCACGTCGCCGACGTATTGACTGGAGCCCATCTGCGACAGGCCGCTGAGATAGTTCTGATATTCGCGGTCGGGATGGCGCTCGTAAAAACCGGCGGTATAACCGCGATTGGCGAGGCTGTCGAGGTCGGCGACCAGGCTGGCGTCGAAGGGCCGGCCGGCGACGGCGTCGTCGATGGCGCGCCGGTAGGCCTGACAACTGCGCGCGACGTAATAGGCCGACTTGGTGCGCCCCTCGATCTTCAGCGAATCGACACCGATGTCCACCAGGCGCTCGACGTATTCGATGGCGCGCAGGTCTTTCGAGTTGAGAATGTAGCTGCCGTGCTCGTCTTCCTCGATGGGCATCAACTCCCCGGGGCGGGTGGCTTCCTCAAGCAAAAACACGTCGCCGGCCGAATCTTCGGCGGCAGGCTTGACGTCATATTTCCAGCGGCAGGAGTTTGTGCAACTGCCCTGATTCGGGTCGCGGTGATTGAAAGAGCCGGACAGCAGGCAGCGGCCGGAATAGGCGACGCACAGGGCGCCATGCACGAAGACTTCCAGCTCGATGTCCGGACATTCCTGGCGAATTTCGGCGATCTCGTCGAGCGACAACTCGCGGGACAGAATGACGCGCGCCACGCCCAGCGAACGCCAGAACCTGACCGCCGCGTAGTTCACTGTATTCGCCTGCACGGAGAGGTGAATCGGCATTTCCGGCCAGGTTTCGCGAATCATCAGCATCAGGCCAGGGTCGGCCATGATCAGCGCGTCGGGCTGGAGCGCGATGACCGGCGCCATGTCCGCCAGATAGGTCTTGAGCTTGGCGTTGTGCGGGGAAATGTTGCTGACGACGTAGAACTTGCCACCGCGCCCGTGGACGTGTTCGATGCCTGCCGCGAGATTTTCCAGCTTGCCGAATTCGTTGTTGCGCACCCGCAAGGAATAGCGCGGCTGTCCCGCGTAGATCGCCGTGGCGCCGTAGTCCAGCGCCGTGGCGGCCATCACCAGGCTGCCGGCGGGGGCGAGGAGTTCCGTCATCGTTTGCCCTGCAGCAGCACCAGCACCGCGCCGGCGCCGCCATCGACGGTGCGCGCCTGGCAGTAGGCGAGCACTTCCTGGCGTTGCGTCAGCCAGCCCAGCACCAGCCGTTTGAGCACGGGAATGCGCCCCGGCGAGCCGCGGCCCTTGCCATGCACGATGCGCACGCAGCGCTGATTGCGGGCGAGGCATTCGGCGAGAAAGATGGCCACCTGCTGGCGTGCCTCGTCGCGGTACATGCCGTGCAGGTCGAGATGGTTTTGCACCACCCAGCGCCCGCGCCGCAGATCCCTGAGCACCGTGGGTGTCATGCCCGGTCTGAGAAACGCCGCTTCGTCGCCGCCTTCGAGCGCGAGGTCGAGGGTATCCACATCGGCGAGCGACTCACCCAGCGCGGCACGTTCATCCCGCTCGCGCTGGCGTGGGATCGGCAGCGGCGGCGGTGGTTCGTGATGCAGGCGTTGGATATGGTCGCTGGCGAGCGGAATGACGTCGGCGACGGCACCCTCGAACAGGGCGCGCGATGCGGCATCGAGCGCCCTGCGGCGGGGCATTAGTTTTCCAGTCCGTCCAGATATTTTTCGGCGTCCAGCGCGGCCTGACAGCCGGTTGCGGCGGAGGTGACGGCCTGCTTGTAGATGTGGTCCTGCACATCACCGGCGGCGAACACGCCCGGAACGCTGGCGGCAGTGGCATTGCCGGCGCGGCCGCCCTGGGTGACGATGTAGCCGTTTTCCATCTCAAGCTGGCCGGCGAAAATGTCGGTGTTCGGCTTGTGGCCGATGGCGATGAAGACGCCCATCAAGGCGATGTCTTCGGTCGCGCCGCTTTTCACATTTTTGATGCGCATGCCGGTCACGCCGGTCTTGTCGCCCAACACTTCATCAAGCACGCAATCCCATTTGATGGTGACCTTGCCGGCCTTTTCCTTCTCGAACAGCTTGTCCTGCATGATCTTTTCGGCGCGGAATTTGTCGCGACGATGCACGATAGTCACATGGCTGGCGATGTTGGCCAGATACAGCGCCTCTTCCACGGCGGTATTGCCGCCGCCGATGACCGCGATGGGCTGGTTTTTGTAGAAAAAACCGTCGCAGGTGGCGCAGGCCGAGACGCCCTTGCCGGAAAACTTTTCTTCCGAGGGCAGGCCGAGATATTGCGCCGAAGCGCCGGTGGCGATGATCAGCGCGTCGCAGGTGTATTCGCCGGCATCGCCAATCAGCCGCAGCGGTTTTTCGGTGAGCTGCGCCGTGTGGATGTGGTCGAAGATCATCTCGGTGTTGAAGCGGGTGGCATGCTTTTCGAAGCGCGCCATCAGCTCGGGGCCCTGCACGCCATCGGCGTCGGCCGGCCAGTTGTCGACCTCGGTGGTCGTCATCAGTTGGCCGCCCTGGGCCATGCCGGTAATCAGCACGGGATTCAGGTTGGCGCGGGCGGCATAGACGGCGGCGGTGTAGCCGGCGGGGCCGGAACCGAGAATCAGCAGCTTGGCGTGACGAGCGGACATGCGGGCATCCTTTTGAAAGTGTGGCGCGATTATAAAGGGCGTCAGGAGCCGGAATGCTTCCCTGTTTCGGCGATTCAGCCGCCCCATGCCGCGCGAAAATCAGCACGTTTCTCGTTTCTCATACCGTCCGGAAATCCGCCCATGTCCTACGCTTCGCTTTCCATGTCGCCAAGGGGCCATTCCGCCCGACCGCTGCCCGAACGCATTGCCGCGCTGGTGCATGAGGCGCGCTGGCTGGTGGTTGCTGCCCTTGGCCTGTATCTCGCGCTGATCCTCTGGGGCTACGACCGCGCCGATCCCGGTTGGTCGCGGGCTGCCGAGGTGGTGGCCATCGCCAATCCGGGCGGGCGTTTCGGCGCCTGGCTGACTGATCTGTTGCTCTATCTGTTCGGGCTTTCGGCCTGGTGGTGGGTGGTGCTGCTGTTCCTGCTGGTGGCGACGGGCTACCACCGCATCAGCCGGGTGTTCGGCGATGACCGGCGGCCATTTTTTATCGCACTGACCGGCTTCTTCATCCTGCTGATGGCCAGTTGCGGGCTGGAGGCGATGCGCTTCTGGAGCCTGGCGACCCCGTTACCCTTGGCGCCCGGCGGCATGCTCGGTTATGAAGTCGGCCGGCTGACCGCCACCTTTCTGGGTTTTACCGGCGGCACCCTGATTCTGCTGGTGCTGATGATGATCGGCTGGGGCTTGGCGACTGGTTTGTCCTGGCTGTGGGCGTCTGAAAAGTTCGGCGCGCTGCTCGAAGCGTCCTGGTTTGGCGCCCAAGCACTCTGGGATCGCTGGCAGGATCGCCGCTATGGACGCGTGCTCGCCGGACAGCGGGAAGCCGTGGTGGCTGTCGAGCGCAAGAAGTTCGCGGAAAATCCGCCGCCGCCAGTGCGCATCGAGCCGGTCGATCTGGGCATTCCACTGGCGAAGAAGGCCGAAGTGCGCATCGAGAAAGAGCGCCAGACGCCGCTGTTCTTCGACGCGCCCGGCGAGGCGCTGCCCCCGCTGCATCTGCTCGACGAGGCCCAGCACAGCAACGAGGAACTGCCCTCCGCCGAAACCCTTGAATTCATCTCGCGTTTGATCGAAAGAAAGCTGGCCGATTTTGGCGTGCAGGTGCAGGTCACTTCCGCGCACCCCGGCCCGGTGGTGACGCGTTACGAAATCGATCCGGCCATCGGCGTCAAGGGCGCCACCGTAGTCGGGCTGGCCAAGGATCTGGCGCGGGCGCTGTCGCTGATCAGCATCCGCGTGGTCGAGACCGTGCCGGGCAAATCCTGCATGGCGCTCGAACTGCCCAACCCGCGCCGGCAGACCGTGCGCCTCTCGGAAATTCTTGGCGCCAAGGTCTATCACGACATGCACTCCCATCTGGCGCTGGCGCTGGGCAAGGATATTGGCGGCCAGCCGGTGGTCACCGATCTCGCCAAGATGCCGCACCTGCTGGTGGCGGGGACCACCGGGTCGGGCAAGTCGGTTGGCATCAACGCGATGATCCTCTCGCTGCTCTACAAGTCCGAGCCGAAGGACGTGCGGATGATCCTGGTCGACCCGAAGATGCTGGAATTGTCCGTCTACGAAGGCATCCCGCATCTGCTGGCGCCCGTCGTCACCGACATGACCAAGGCCGCCAACGCGCTGCACTGGTGCGTTGGCGAGATGGAGCGCCGCTACAAGCTGATGAGCACCTTGGGCGTGCGCAATCTCACGGGCTTTAACGCCAAAGTGCGCGAGGCCGAAAAGGCCGGCACGCCGATTCCCGATCCGCTGGCCTTGCAGGGTGATCCCGATTCTGGCGTGCCAGCGCTCAAGACCATGCCATTCATTGTGGTCGTCATCGACGAACTGGCCGACCTGATGATGGTGGTGGGCAAGAAGGTCGAGGAACTCATTGCCAGACTCGCCCAGAAAGCCCGCGCCTCCGGCATCCACCTGATTCTCGCCACGCAGCGGCCGAGCGTCGATGTCATCACCGGCCTGATCAAGGCCAACATCCCGACGCGCATCTCCTTTCAAGTTTCCAGCAAGATCGATTCGCGCACCATTCTCGACCAGATGGGTGCCGAGGCCCTGCTGGGGCAGGGCGACATGCTCTACCTCGCCCCCGGTACCGGCCTGCCTTTCCGTGTGCATGGCGCCTATGTCGCCGACGACGAGGTGCATCGCGTCGTCGAACACCTGCGCAAGGTCGGCCGGCCGGTATTCATCACCGACGTGCTGGCGTCGCCGCCCAGTGAAAACGCCGAAGCCGGCGGTGAAGGCGGTGGTGACGTTGAGACCGACCCGATGTACGACCAGGCCGTCGAAATCGTGCTGAAAACCCGCCGCCCGTCGATTTCGTTGGTGCAGCGCCACCTGAGAATCGGCTACAACCGCGCCGCGCGCATGATCGAGGCAATGGAACACGCCGGCCTCGTCTCGCCGATGAACGGCGCCGGCGGGCGCGAAGTACTGGTGCCGGAGCAGGGCGAGTAATTCCCCGAAAGTCGGCGCTGGCGGGACGCCGCCAATACGGGGACGGCGCGCAGGTAAAGTCGATACGTTTGTAGATACGGGTGCGCCAGTCGCCTATACTGGGCTTGTATCGACATTTAGTTTCGACAAAGGAGAAAAGCGCATGGCCGTTCAACTCGTCAAGAAATGGGGCAATAGTCCCGCGGTTCGTCTGTCGGCGGCGATCATGGAGGCGGCGCATCTGGCGCTCGACCAGGCCGTCGATGTGCGCGCCGAGCATGGCCGGGTGATCATCGAACCGGCCGCGCCGTCCTGTTCGCTGGATGACCTGCTCGCGGGCATCACCCCGCAAAACCGTCATGGCGAACAGGACTTTGGCGTGGCGCTGGGCAAGGAACAGATCTGATGGCGGTGCCCTATGTGCCGGACGTAGGGGATATCGTCTGGTTGAATTTCACGCCGCAAAGCGGTCACGAACAAGCCGGACGCCGACCGGCGGTCGTGCTGAGTCCCAAAGCCTACAACAGCCGTGCCGGATTACTGGTGTGCGTACCCATCACGAATCAAATCAAGGGCTATCCCTTCGAAGTGGTGCTCGCGGGCGGTGCGGCTACCGGCGCGGCCCTGGCCGATCAGGTCAAAAGCCTGGATTGGCAAACCCGGCAGGCCGAGCGTAAAGGCAAAGCGACACTCGCCGAGATCGGAGAGATCAAAGCCAGGATCAAGTCGTTGTTGCAGCTCGCCTGATTTTCAAATTCGGCGCTGGCGGAGTTTTGCAATTACCTCGGTTGGTAAAACCCGAAGGAACGGTGACGTTTGTATTTCTTGGCGTCTGCCACATCGCCTCTAATCGAAACGGTCAGACCATCTTCCGGGCTGACGCCTGCATCGACGGCCAATTCCAGAAGTTCGGTATCCTCTAGATAAAGCCAGCCATTGCCGATGGCATTCTCCACATCGAACTGGCGGCTTTTCGCGTCTTCTTTCGAGCCAGAAACCTGGACCTTCATATTTCTGGGGGTTGCGATGTCTTCAAGCGTTATCTCGACCCTGCGCTGCCGATCCCTCAATGGGGTGCGCTCATAAACATCCTGGCACATCCATAGGTGTCCGTTTTTTCCGTCGCCAAGAATGCGATCCAGCCATTTCTCCGTGGCTTTGCTCATGTTCCGGTTATCCAGCAAAGCAAATTTATGATTGCCGAAACGCGCTGCGGCATCAAGCTTGATGCGCAAAACTTCCCAATTGAAAAGTTTCCCCAGGTCATGAGCGGGGTAAGCCAGTTCGTCCGAGCCTTCCAGCCCCGGTTTCGCGAAAACCGGTTTGCCGTTGACGATCGCTTTCCAGTTGAACTGAAGGATGGCCACATTAGGCTTGTCGATCTCGATCAGGCGGTGGCGGTTTACCCGGCCAGCAGTTTGCACGATGCTCTGCGTACTGGAAGGCTCGATGACAGCCCAGTCGAAATCATGATCCCGCCCAATTTCCTCGACCGGCGTGGCGACGACGATGAACAGGATATCGTGGCTTTCTGTTTCGGCTATGGCCTCGCGTATCTCCCTGTCGGCGAACAAATGCGCATTCCCGTCCTTGTTCTTGCGCGAAAGCAAGGCATCCAGCCGGCGTTCGATGTGAAATCTCAGCAGCGGAAAGTGCTGCGAGTGATAGCAGGCGATTTTTGACTCCGGCAGTTGCTTGCTCAAGTGTTTGGCGACTTGCACGGCAGGATTGATATTGGCCATTCTGACCAGCCCGAAGGAGATGCGCTTGCCGGTTGCCGGATCGAAAAGGTGGTGGTTTTCATGAAGCTTCCGTGCCGCAATTTCGATGGCCTCCATAAATCCCGCTTCGTCCTTTTGCGCTACGGCTTGCAGGTCGGGAATCCGGTAACGTCCGCCGTTTTTCAGGGATTCCATGATTTGCTCGATTTTCCCCGCGTAGAAATCCTCAAAGCCTTTCATGTCGGCAGCTTTCAGGATGGAAGGGGCGGTTTGGTCGTCGATGGCGGCGGTAACGAAGTCCGGGTTCGTGCCGTAGAGCGCCGCCCGCAATGCAATGCCGCGCTGATAAGCGCGCCAGACCGCAATGGCGACCGGCTGCGACAGCGTGCCGGAGGAAACCACCAGATTCCGCCCGAAGAAGGCCGACATCAAGACTAGGCGCAGAACGGCCAGCAAGGGTTGCGGATCGTAGCCGTCGATCTCGTCCAGAATCAGGTCGCCGGTCATCAGCCGCAATGCCGCCAGAGCGTGATGCCCCTGGCGGTGCGGCTCGCCGGCGGCAATCAGAAAATCAATCGTCGAAACGAGCACGGGCGCGCCGACGACTTTTCCTGAATGGGGTTTCTTGTCGATGAATTTTTTGAGCCACACTGGCGCTTCAAGATACTCAAAATCGCTGATGACGGTGAAGTCTTCTAGCAGCGGGTTTTCGTCATCGTCCGCATATTCCCGTTTGTCGAATTCGTACAGAGCCTGGGTCAGACGATCCCCGATCACACAAGCGAGTTCATCGCGGTCTATGCCGATCTGATCCATGTAGGCGTCGCCGGTTTGCAGCGTCAGGGTGCGCAAATTCAGCGCCGTCGCCACCCGCACAGGTTTGCCGTGCGACATCTCGCAAATGGCCCGAATATTCATGCGGGTTTTGCCAGAACCGGTGCTGGCCATGTTGAAAACCAGATGAGGACAGGCATTTTTATCGGCAGAACCCGACAAGGCGCGGGCGGCTCTTTCCTGCCAGGCGTAGCGCCCTGCGGCGCGGCGGCAGATTCTTTCCACAGCGTCCCGTGAAAGAGAAGGCGGCGCAAGGGACAGCATGTTGAAAACCATGCCCCCGGCGGTGTTGCCGACGTTTTGCAGATGCCAGTCGAGATTCTGGTTCATCTTGCCGGTTTTCCTGTCGGTGTTGGCATAAGCGCTGGCATCCTTGTGTCCGAGTTGTTCGGCGGAAACCGAATGGTCGGCAAGAATCAGCGCCATGCGCGAGAACAAGGCCAGTGCGCGCCAGTAAAACGGTTCCTGCTCGGGGATGGCCTTCACTTTGCCCAAGCGGTCGAGAATGACATCCATGATTGATTGTTCCGGCGCGCAAACGGGCTTGGGGATGTGGCACTTGTCGCGAACATGCCCTTTACTGCTCATCTTCGGATTAAAGCCCCCGCCTTTCTCGCTTTGAGAAACGGGCAAGCGATGATGCGTTGCGATCACAAACAACAGCACATCCTGAGCGTTTTTTAGCTGTCCTTCAAACGGCGTCAAGTCGTCATATCCATGCATGTCGCTCCAGGCATCCTGCCAGGATTTGCCTTTGGATAATTGCCTGACGACGAACAGGGAAAGCCATTCATGGCGCACATCGTCGGCCTTGGGAATGTTCAAGTGCAGTTTGTCCTGGAAGGCTTCGCCAAATTTCCCAATGTCGTGCATATATCCGGCGCTGCTCGCCAGAAGCGCTGCACGTTTCGTCCATTCCGGCAGAGGCGTCCTTTTCCGAAATTGCGAAGCGACCGGAAATACCCCGTTGACACCGAATTTCCGGGTATTGCCGACTATCCACAGCAGTTTCATTTGCTTGCGGCCATCGTTCTGGTAGCAGGCGACCGAGGTATTTTTCGAAGCGTTGCGCCGCAGCAGTATCCGCAATTCCATTAAGCCGGCACGGGTGATCGGTGTCATCCAGGCCGATTCACCCGCACGAACCGCGTAACTATCCAACACGGCGCGGGTCTTTTTCAGGCTCTTTTTTTCGCAAGCGGAGATCAAAACGACGTGCATCTGGGTTCCTTAAAGCTCATGGCAATCACCGAGAGGGGGCCAGATGGCGCCGTGGCTGGCCGGCTCATTGGAAAAACGGCGCTTGAATTCGAAAATGCCGCGCTTGGCGAGGCGCACCTTGCCATCCTGGATGTCGAGTTCGGCTGAGATTATTTCTTTCTGCAAGGGCGAGAGCTTCGGATTCAGCGTCACCGCTATCAGGGCGACGGCATCGGAATGATGTTGATGTACAAAACCGGGCGGGCGGCGCTTGAGCGGCGCCTTCTCGGCATCGAGGATACGCGACAGCACGAAAATGCGTATCGGGTAGCCAACCTTCCCTAAGTCCTGTGCGACAACACGCCACTGGTCGTTCATACGCTCCAATCCGAGAGGGGCAATTACGCGGCTGGCCGGCTCCTCTTTCTCGCGCATCCCAACATAGGCAATGCGCAGATAACTTTCCGTGCGGATGGCTTCGATGATGGTTGCAAGGATGCCCGGTTTTCTGGGCACGGAGTTCGTCCAGGAGACATAGGTTACGGGCAGCTCGTTTTCATACAGGCCGACCCTGAGGAGGAAGTTGTGCCCACCCTCGTTCAGGGTTTGCAGCAACGCTTCTTCCGAAGCATAGGCGGGTGACTTAGCGAGCAAGCGGGGAACGATTTTCTGGCGGACTCTTTCCAGAATGTCACCTCTCTTCGTAACCACCTCCACCATGAGGCGGGTGGCGGTGGCGGTCGATACGCCAAGTGCTTGGATAACGTCGCCGCGTGTTACCGCCCCGGCGCGAAATGCGCGCTTGATGATGAAATCGGTGGCGTTGTCGAGTGTGGCGGATTTATTCATGAAATATTTTTTAACTGTGTGCGGATCATTGTGCGCATTTTATTACACAATGCGTGAATATCAAATCATATTGATCGTAATCATTGGCTTGTTTTTTATAAAGTGTTCTGTCAGGATGCTAACCATAGATTCAAAAGGAGGTTTTCATGGCAATAAAAGAACCTAAGGCAAAGAAAGCGCCCGAACGAAAAGTCTGGAAATCCTTCGGGCATGAAACTTATCAGGAGGTGATGCACGGGCTGGTGCATTTCTCCGCCAAGACCACCAACAGCAACACGCCCCCCTGCGGTATCCGTCTCGGCGTGGATAAAAAGGTTACGCTCCCCTATCTGGCCGTCAGCACGCTCGCCTCCGTTCCGGTGGACTACAGCACCACTGGAACCGATAGCATCAATAAGTCAGTGTTTAAACAAATCGCCGCACTCATCGAAGGCAATGCCCATGATTTGTTCGACGGCATCCCGCCGGGCGAAGCGGAAGAAATCCAAACCCTGCTCGGTGAAATCCTCTCCTCCCCGTTTGAAATGGGCACCGCAACCCTCGGGATGCGTTTACGCCAGGTAATCGTCCAGGACGCACTGGGGAACGACTTGGCGTTTACCCCGCTGCAATCTGCTGGCTTTAGCAGGCTACTCAATGATCGCATCAGATTTAAGCAAGATGCCAACAAGGACGAGCGCAAGCGCTACTGGCAGCACGGTTTTCTTGGCGTCGGCGGCTCTAGGCCAGATAACGTCGGGCGATACGCCGGTGTCATGAGTCGCCCGCTGTTCTTCGCCGCGCCTGCCGACAACCGCGATACCCGCGCCGCTTATGCTATTCATCACCGGGGAATCAGCCTTAAGCCGCCACATGAGTTGCTGGTGGGCTACGTTCGTTGGCGTAAACAAATATTGTCAGTCGCTGGTGGGGCGATGCCATCGGACGCGGCGTCGCGGGAAAAGGAAGCCGATTTCATACGCGAAATCGTCACGATTATCGTTGCAAGAGCAGAAAGCGCGAGCCAACAATTGGAAGCCGCTGCCGATCAACTCCCCGGCGAAAACCTGCTGGCGAGCGACATGGACGGCCTCATGCGTGGGCTGATCACCCCAAGCGAGCGCACTACGGACTGGAAGCGCGAATTAGCGCAACGGTTGCACCGGGAAATTATTGACGCCAAGGTGCATGTAAACGGTGAATGGCAAACCATGGGCGTCGGCGAATACGAATCCGCCCGCTGGGTAAGCCTTATCGAGGAGGCGTTATGAGCTACTTGGTTATCCCCCGCATCCGCCTCCAGAATGCCAATGCCCAACCCGCCTGGTGGATGATCGCGCCGCCGCCGATGACCGCGTATGCCGGATTTTCCCATGCCTTGGCACTGGCGCTGGGGTGGAGCAAATGCCAGGGGTTCGGCGTTGTCCATCACGACATCCAGTTTTTGGGCGAATTTGAAGGCGAGAGGGGGCTGTTTTTGCCGCATCAGTTCCGTGCTGCGTCGTTCATTGACAAAGACGACTATTCCTCCAAAAACCAGTATGCCTTGTCCAGCCAGCCGACCGCCCGTTGCCACCTGAACGTTTCACTCGTCATCAAGAAGGACGAAGACGATGCTGTCGATTTCGAGTCCGCCTTTCCTCGCTTCATGCGCGGCGCCCGTTTGGCCGGCGGAACGGTTGTCGATCATGGCAAAGCCAGCCTCCAAGACAGCATGGAAGCGGTGATCAAATATCTCAAAACCGGCCATGCCATTCACGAGCGTCAAGACCTCATGGTGATGCAGGAAGGCGAGCGCGACATGCTGGACGTGGTGTTGCGGCTGACCGATCCGCAACTGCGCTTCGAGGCAGCGAACAAAGCCAAATCCGCCAGCCGCGAAAAACCGGATGACGCGGATGAAGACTTGCATTCCTGGCTGATGCCCACCGCTCTCGGCTACTTGGCCATTAGCGAATTCCAGAACCGTAAAAACGTTCGTGGCGGCCTGCCTCACGCCTTTGCCGAGCCGCTGGTTGGCATGGTGCAATACCAAACCCTGCGTCGCGCCGGTATCCCCATCTGGAGGGCGACCAACCCGAATACCCAAACCTTTCTTGTCACCACTTCTAACTGAGGAAAATCATCATGACTGCTTTAACCACCCTGAAAAAATTGCCTGGCGTGCTGGCTTTCAACCGTGGGCATGTCGTCACGGACGGCGAGATGTTCAACGAGATTGCCGGCCAGTTCGAAAGCCATCCTGTCGAGGTCGTCCGCCACGGCATACGCGGCACCCAGAACATCAACGACGGCAAAGGCAATGAAGAGACCGCCGCCAATGGCGTGCGCAACGTCTCGAACATCCAGATTACCGAAACCGCCAAGCTCGAATCCAGCGCCGATGCGCTTATCGTCCGCTTCGGTTTGTCGATGCTCGACATGGTGGGCAGCCTGGATAGCTGCGTTGCCGCCGACAAGGACGCGGGGCGGATGATGCGGATGACCTTCGAAGACTTCGTCAGCCGCGCCAAGGTATCGGGCGGCATCGTCGAAGTGGCGCGCCGTTATGCCCGCAACATCGCCAACGGGCGCTGGCTGTGGCGCAACCGCACCATCGCCAGGCTGATCGAGATCGAGGTCTCGAACTCGGGCGGCGTCCTGGCGAAATTCAACGATGCCAAAACTATTCCCATGAACACTTTTGGCGACTACAGCGAAGGCGAAATCAGGGTGGCCGACGAAATCGTCAAGCAGATGCGCGGCGCCAGCCTGGACGGACTCACCATCGTCGCCCGGCTGACCATGCCGACCAAAGGCGCAATCGAAGTATTCCCCAGCCAGAACTATGTGGAAAACAAGCCCAAAGGTTTCGCCCGCCCGCTCTACAAACTGGGCCACCCGGAAAAGGTCGGGCACGGCGAAATCCGCGACACCCGCGTCATGGGTCGGGCGGCACTGCGCGACCAGAAATTGTTCAACGCGATCCGCACCATCGATACCTGGTATCCCGCTTATGGGGAAACCGGCTTCCCGATTGCGGTGGAACCGCTGGGCGCTTCGCTCAGTCAACAGGAGTTTTACCGCGCCAAGAAAGACTCCAGTTTCGACATGTTCAAGCGTCTGGCGCAGATCGACCCGGATAGCCCGGAAGGCATGTTTTGCATCGCCGCGCTGGATCGCGGCGGCGTTTATGGCGAATCGGACAAAAAGGAATAATCGTGAAGCCCAACGCCTATTTCGACATCGAAATCAGGGGCGCGGCGAGCGCAGGAGCCGGACAAATCCCCGCGCTGCCTGTCGTTACCCGGCTGATCTCGCTGCTCCACAGCATTTTCCGCGACCACCCCGGTAGATTCGCCATGGCGCTGCCCGGCATGAGAACCGGCGAAAACCGCCATCCCGGTCACGTCGTCCGCGTCTTTACCGAAAACCGCGACGACCTCTATCTCATCCAGGATGCCTTGCAGCAGAACGAGCGCATTCACGGCTACGTCCTCTACGGACGGCATAACGATGTACCGGAGAACTTCGACGGCGAGTGGATCGAATATCGCCGTTACCGCATCCCCGGTACCCGCTCGCGCCTGGAAAAATGCCGCGAATACCGGATAAAACATGCCGACAGCCTGCCTTACGTCCGGCTGGGGAGCAAAAGCACCGGGCAGGCGTTCAGCCTGTATTTCGAGTTGCGCCCCGGCGAGAAGACCGGAGATTGCGAACCGGATAGCTACGGCCTTTCCATCCCGACGAAACGCTTCTGTTTGCCGGATATAAAACCGGCAGCGCGGCACCATGCGCCCAAGAATTAAACCCAAGCAGATATTGCTCTCCAAGCGGGCGAACGTGTTCTACCTGGAACATGTTCGCGTCTTGCAGAAAGACGACCGCATCGTCTATCTGACCAATACTGACAACGAAGTGGAACGTTTCTTCAACATCCCCGAGAGGAACACAGCATTTCTGCTCCTCGGCAAGGGCACCTCGATCACCGACTCGGCAGTCAGAAGGCTCGCTGAATCGAACGTCATCGTCGGCTTCGCCGGGAACGGCGGCTCGCCGCCCTTCTCCATGGTGGATTACGCCTTTTTATCCCCACTCTCCGAATACCGACCCACCGAATACATGCAAGCCTGGATGAAAATGTGGCTGGATGAGGCCAAGCGCCTGGATGCGGCCAAGCTATTCCAGCAGGAACGCCTGACCCTGGCCGCTCACACTTGGCGCGAAAACCCACATCTCAGCGACCGGAAAATCGTGCTGCCAGACCACTTGGTAGAAGGCTATCGCGCCAAAATTCAGGCCGCCCCGGATACCGCCCACTTGATGGCCGTCGAAGCCGAATGGGCGCGCAACCTCTACCGGCTGCTCGCCAGAGGGTTCGAACTGGGCGATTTCAAGCGCGAAGAAGGCAAGCAAAGCCGCGACACCAGCGAAGATCTTGTCAACAGCTATATCGACCACGGCAATTACATCGCTTACGGCTACGCCGCCACCGCGCTCAACGCCCTGGGCATCTCCTTCGCCCTCCCCGTCATGCACGGCAAAACAAGGCGGGGCGCACTGGTATTCGATGTCGCCGACATCTACAAAGATGCCGTGGTGTTGCCTCACGCCTTCATCAGCGTCGAGCAGAGCCTCCGCGATCAGGAGTTTCGGGACTCTCTCATCGAAATCTGCATGAACGCCGAAGTCATGGATCGCGCGATTCAGACCATTCAAAAAGTGATCGAATAAATTTTGCATTAAATCATAAGGTTACGGAAGCCGCCAAAACGGATGGTTTTTGGATAGAGTGATCTTTAACAACTTGTAGTTATTAAGGTTTTTCCGTTTTTTTTACGGTTCGCCACCATGTGGGTGGCTTAGAAGGTCATCGTGCTCGTCGTAATGGAGATCGACCTGTTCGCCACCATGTGGGTGGCTTAGAAGATCCGCGCCACGGCCAGTCAATTGCCATGCAGGTTCGCCACCATGTGGGTGGCTTAGAAGGCAGCACAGGCCACCGCGCCACAGAGTAGCCCGTTCGCCACCATGTGGGTGGCTTAGAAGTAGATATTGTCGAGGAATACGCCGAGGCCATGGTTCGCCACCATGTGGGTGGCTTAGAAGTCGATCACGATCTGGGTGCGGTACGGGATGATGTTCGCCACCATGTGGGTGGCTTAGAAGTTCGTCGCGTCGTCATCGTGCTCGTCGTAATGGTTCGCCACCATGTGGGTGGCTTAGAAGAAGCTGCGCGAGCCGTTCGACCCAAAGCTAATGTTCGCCACCATGTGGGTGGCTTAGAAGGCAGGGAACGCCGCACGGGCCGACGCATGGGCGTTCGCCACCATGTGGGTGGCTTAGAAGGCACGGGCCGCCGCACTGGACGCCGCAGGGAAGTTCGCCACCATGTGGGTGGCTTAGAAGAGGCCGCCGCGCCACAGAGTAGCCCCGGCGGCGTTCGCCACCATGTGGGTGGCTTAGAAGGTTGCTGTCGAGGATGGTCAGCAGATGGAGCGGTTCGCCACCATGTGGGTGGCTTAGAAGACTTGAGCGCCGGGCAGCATGCGGCGATAGTTGTTCGCCACCATGTGGGTGGCTTAGAAGAGTTTGTGCAGCGCCGTGGCACGCTCTATGTCGTTCGCCACCATGTGGGTGGCTTAGAAGACACAGAAAAGAAGGGTGCAACGTTGCACCCTGTTCGCCACCAGGTGGGTGGCTTAGAAGGTCAAAGGCCACGATCGGGAGATCAGGCTGTAGTTCGCCACCATGTGGGTGGCTTAGAAGGTGGCCTACTTTGCTATGACTCGCTGGTTCCCGTTCGCCACCATGTGGGTGGCTTAGAAGAGCAGGGACAAGCCGATGCGCAAATCCTCCTTGTTCGCCACCATGTGGGTGGCTTAGAAGTTGGCGCGGATGGCCTGTCGCGGAGCAGTTACGTTCGCCACCATGTGGGTGGCTTAGAAGCGAGCACCACGCGCCATACTGGCAGGCCGTTGGTTCGCCACCATGTGGGTGGCTTAGAAGGTCCCATGCTGCCCGATCATCACTCACCCAGAGTTCGCCACCATGTGGGTGGCTTAGAAGAGCGTGAGCGGCGCTGAGCTTGCGAAGCGTCCGTTCGCCACCATGTGGGTGGCTTAGAAGACAACAGGGCCAACCGCCACAACAGGGACAGCGTTCGCCACCATGTGGGTGGCTTAGAAGAATGCGACAACGCACCCT
>JAUXWU010000106.1 GCA_030680085.1 Rhodocyclaceae bacterium
CAGATCACCGCCGCGGGCAAGGTACCGCCGGCCAAGGTCTTCATCGCCGGTGCCGGCGTGGCTGGTTTGGCGGCGATCGGCACTGCCGCCAACCTGGGCGCCGTTGTCCGCGCCAATGACACCCGTGCCGAAGTGGCCGACCAGGTCAAGTCGCTGGGCGGCGAATTCGTCAAGGTCGATTACGAGGAAGAGGGCTCCGGCGGCGGCGGTTACGCCAAAGTGATGTCTGAGGGCTTCTTGCAGGCCCAGCGCGAGATGTACGCCAAGCAGGCCCGGGAGGTGGACATCATCATCACCACCGCGCTGATCCCCGGCAAGCCGGCGCCCAAGCTGATCACCGCCGAGATGGTGCAGAGCATGAAGCCGGGCAGCGTCATCGTCGACATGGCGGCCGAGCAGGGCGGCAACTGCGAGCTGACCGAACCGGGGCTGGTCGTCGTCAAGCACGGCGTCACCATCATCGGCTACACCGACCTGGTCAGTCGTCTGGCGAAGCAGTCGTCGACGCTGTATGCCACCAACCTGTTTCGCCTCGCCGAAGAGCTGTGCAAAACCAAAGACGGCGTCATCGACGTCAACATGAATGACGACGCCATTCGTGGCCTGACTGTCATCAAGGAAGGCAGCATCACCTGGCCGCCACCACCGCCGAAAATTTCTGCTGCGCCGCCCGCCGCCGCCAAGCCGGTAGCACCGCCGCCGGCCAAGGGCAAGGGCCACGGCCACGGCGCCAGCAGCGCGCCGATGGCCGGCACTAAACTCGCCATCATGTTCGGCGTGGCCGCCACGCTGTTCTGGTTCGTCGGCGCCCATGCCCCTGCCAGCTTCCTCGCCCACTTCACGGTCTTCGTGCTGGCCTGCTTCGTCGGTTACATGGTGGTGTGGAACGTCACGCCGGCCTTGCACACGCCGCTAATGAGCGTGACCAACGCGATCTCCAGCATCATCGCCATCGGCGCGCTGGTGCAGATCGCGCCACCCCTGGCCGACATCGGCACGGGGCGTCCGGATGAGTGGATCCGCTGGATTGCCTTTGTCGGCATCGCGCTCACGGCAGTCAACATGTTCGGCGGTTTCGCCGTTACCCGCCGCATGCTGGCGATGTTCCAGAAGTAAGGAAAAACGGCTATGTCCGCAAGTCTCGTCACCGTCGCCTACATTGGCGCCATCATCCTCTTCATCCTCAGCCTGGGCGGCCTGTCGAATCCGGAAAGCTCGCGGCGCGGCAACCTCTACGGCATGATCGGCATGGCACTTGCTGTACTCGCGACCGTCTTTGGCCCGCGCGTCACCCTGGCCGGCATCCCTTGGATCGTTGCCGCCATGGTCATTGGCGGCAGCGTCGGCTTGTATGCCGCGAAGGTCGTCAAGATGACGCAGATGCCCGAGCTGGTCGCGCTGATGCACAGCCTGGTCGGCCTCGCCGCCATGCTGGTCGGCTTCGCCAGCTACATCGACACCTCCGTCGTCTATACCGGCGTCGAAAAGACCATCCACGAGGTCGAGATCTACATCGGCATCCTCATCGGCGCCGTCACCTTCTCCGGTTCGGTGATCGCCTTCGGCAAGCTCTCGGGCAAGATCGGCGGCAAGCCGATGCTGCTGCCGGGCCGCCACTGGCTCAACCTCGCCGGTCTGCTCGTGGTGCTCTGGTTCGGGCGCGAGTTCATCAATGCCGGCAGCATCGACGCGGGGATGTTGCCGCTCATCGTGATGACCGTCATCGCGCTGCTCTTCGGCATCCACATGGTGATGGCCATCGGCGGCGCCGACATGCCGGTGGTGGTGTCGATGCTCAACAGCTACTCGGGCTGGGCGGCCGCCGCCACGGGCTTCATGCTCTCCAACGACCTCTTGATCGTCGTCGGCGCGCTGGTGGGTTCCTCCGGCGCGATCCTCTCCTACATCATGTGCCGGGCGATGAACCGCAACTTCATCAGCGTCATTGCCGGCGGCTTCGGCACCGGCGGCGGCACCGTGGCGAAGAAGAAGCACGGCGAGCCCGAGGGCGAGGTCACCCCCATCAGCGCGCAGGAGACGGCGGAACTGCTCAAGGATGCCAAGAGCGTGATCATCGTCCCCGGCTACGGCATGGCGGTGGCGCAGGCCCAGCACACGGTGTTCGAGATAACGAAGCTGCTGCGCGAGAAGGGCGTCAATATCCGCTTCGGCATCCACCCGGTGGCCGGCCGCATGCCCGGCCACATGAACGTGCTGCTCGCCGAAGCCAAGGTGCCCTACGATATCGTGATGGAGATGGACGAACTCAACGATGACTTCCCGGCCACCGACGTGGCGATGGTGATCGGCGCCAACGACATCGTCAACCCGGCCGCCGAGGACGATCCCACGAGTCCCATCGCCGGCATGCCGGTGCTCCAGGTATGGAAGGCCAAGACCTCGATCGTCATGAAGCGCAGCATGGCCTCCGGCTACGCCGGCGTCGACAACCCGCTGTTCTACAAGGACAACAACCGCATGCTGTTCGGCGACGCCAAGAAGATGCTCCACGAGGTGCTGGTGGCGCTGAAGGCCTGACGCTGTCGACCTGCGCGGGACAAAACGCCACGCTTCGCCGTGGCGTTTTTTATTGTGTAAAAGTCGGCGCTGGCGGGACGGCGTCTTATCCCATGTTTAACAACCCCAACAAATCTCTCATATTTGAGTCTGCGGAATCTGCACGCACTGATAGGCCAGCACGGAAATGAACAAATGCCCGTCAGAGCGCTCCTCCTTCGAATGAAACTTGTCGTAACGCTTCTCTGCACGCGGCTTTTGCAACCCATCGGCGATCTTCTGCAACCCGGCCTCGAATCCCTGTGTGAAGCGCGCCGTCATCGCCGTCTCCTTGGCCTCGCGGCCTGGCGAGTAGCCGTGCAGCAGAACCTCCCGGCCGTCCGCGCTGAGCTCCTTCTGGATGCGCAGCGTCTGGCCGCCGACCGTCTCGACACTTACCGCTGCTTCATCCGCGAACTGCCGCGCACCCAGGCCGGTCAGCATCACTCTAAGACCTTTCTGCGAGGATCACGCCAAATCGAAGCGATCCAGGTTCATCACCTTGTTCCAGGCTGCCACGAAGTCTTGCACGAACTTCTGCTGCGCGTCGCTGCACGCGTAGGCTTCCGCGATGGCCCGGAGTTGGGAGTTCGAACCGAAGATCAGGTCGACGCGGGTGCCGGTCCATTTGACTCCGCCGGTCTTGCGGTCGCGCCCTTCGAACACGTCCCCGGCGTCAGAGACGGGCTTCCAGGTCGTGCCCATGTCGAGCAGGTTGATGAAAAAGTCGTTGGTGAGCGCCCCCGGCTGATTGGTGAAGACCCCGTGCCTGGACTGGCCGGCATTCGCGTTCAGCGCGCGCATGCCACCGACCAGCACGGTCATCTCGGGCGCGCTGAGCGTCAGCAGTTGCGCCTTGTCAAGTAGCAACTCCTCGGCCGCGACAGAGTACTTGGCCTTCTGGAAGTTGCGGAAGCCATCGGCGATCGGTTCGAGAACGCCGAAGGAATCCACATCGGTCTGTTCCTGCGTGGCGTCCATGCGGCCCGGCGTGAACGGTACCGTCACTGCCTGGCCCGCTTTTTTGGCCGCTGCTTCGACACCGGCGCAGCCGGCCAGCACGATCAGGTCGGCCATCGAGACCTTCTTGCCGCCCGCATTGAACTCACGCTGGATGCCTTCGAGCTTGCCGAGCACGCTGGCCAGTTGCTTCGGCTGGTTGGCTGCCCAATCCTTTTGCGGCGCAAGGCGGATGCGCGCGCCATTGGCGCCGCCGCGCTTGTCGCTGCCGCGGAACGTCGATGCCGAGGCCCAGGCGGTCGAAACCAGCTCCGCAACGCCCAGCCCGGATGCCAGTACTTTGGCTTTGAGGGCGGCAATGTCCTTCTCGTCGATCAGCTTGTGATCGACGGCGGGGATGGGGTCTTGCCAGATCAACGCTTCCTTGGGTACTTCGGCGCCGAGGTAGCGCGCACGGGGGCCCATGTCGCGGTGGGTGAGCTTGAACCAGGCGCGGGCGAAGGCGTCGGCGAATTCCTGCGGATTCTTGTGGAAGCGTCGGGCGATCGATTCATAGACCGGATCCATGCGCATCGCCATGTCGGCGGTGGTCATGATGATCGGCACCCGCTTCGCCGCATCGTGCGCGGCCGGCGCCTGATTGCTGTCGGTCGCCTGTTTCGGCGTCCACTGGTGGGCGCCCGCCGGGCTCTTGGTGAGTTCCCATTCGTTGCCGAACAGCATGTCGAGATAGCTCATGTCCCACTGGGTCGGGGTTGGCGTCCATGAGCCTTCCAGGCCGCTACCGATCTGGTCGCCGCCCACGCCGCTTTTGAAGCTGCTCTTCCAGCCCAGGCCCATCTGCTCGATGGGCGCGGCTTCGGGCTCCGGCCCCACGTGCGTGGCCGGACCGGCGCCGTGGCATTTGCCGAAGGTGTGGCCGCCGCAGGTGAGCGCCACGGTCTCTTCGTCGTTCATCGCCATGCGCGCGAAGGTCTCGCGCACGTCGCGACCGGAGGCGAGCGGATCCGGGTTGCCGCCGGGGCCTTCCGGATTGACATAGATCAGGCCCATCTGCACGGCGGCGAGCGGGTTTTCGAGGTCGCGTTCGCCGGAATAGCGGGTCTTGTCGTCCAGCCACTTTTCTTCGTTGCCCCAGTAGACGTCGATCTCCGGCGCCCAGATGTCCGCGCGTCCGCCGGCGAAACCGAAGGTCTTGAAGCCCATCGATTCCATGGCGACGTTGCCCGCGAGGATGATGAGGTCGGCCCAGGAGATTTTCCTGCCGTATTTCTGCTTGATCGGCCACAGCAGCCGGCGGGCCTTGTCGAGGTTGACGTTGTCGGGCCAACTGTTGAGCGGGGCGAAACGCTGGTTGCCGTGGCCGGCGCCGCCACGGCCGTCACCGGTGCGGTAGGTGCCTGCGCTGTGCCAGGCCATGCGGATGAAGAAAGGCCCATAGTGGCCATAATCCGCGGGCCACCACTCCTGCGAGTCGGTCATCAGGGCGGTGAGATCCTGCTTCACGGCCGCGAGGTCGAGGGTTTTGAATTCCTCGGCGTAGTCGAAGTCCTCGCCCATCGGGCTGGACGCGGGGGAATGCTGGTGCAGGATTTCGAGGTGCAACTGATTCGGCCACCAATCGCGGTTAGACGTGCCGCTACCGGCTTTGTGTACAAACGGGCATTTGTTTTCGGACATGGTGTTACCTCCTTAAATAGCCAACAAAATAGGTTGTTGTCGCATGAACATGTTCGACCATCTGGTACCCATCCGTCCAGTTGGGTATGTCAATCATGTCGATAGGTTTCCCCTAAGGGGATGCCGATCAATTCCGGTTTCGTCATTCCGGCGCAGGTCGGCATGGCAAGCACGCGCCATGACTTGTGGCGCTGGCGTCCGTCAGGTGGAGAGCTTGCGACCGAGACTGGCTTCGACGGCGTCGATCTTCGACTGCATGCGGCTGGCGGGGCCGGCGCGATAGTCGATCTTGATGCTGGCGCCGATACGACCGCAATCGGTGCGCATCGCCGCGAAGCAGGCGGTGACGACGGCCATGACCTCGGCCCATTCGCCTTCGATGATCGTGCCCATCGGCGTCAGTTGGTAGGGCAGGCCGCTCTTGTCGATGATGTCGAGCGAGCGGGCCACGTAGGGGCTGACGCTTTCCCCCTGGCTCATGGGTGACATGGAGAATTCGAGCAGGACCATATGGGTTTCCTTCGCGGTCAAAAGTCGGCGCTGGCGGGGCGGCGCTTATGTGGCTATAGGCCGAACAGCCGCGCCAGTTCCGCGCCGGGCGAGGGTGCGCGCATGAAGGCTTCGCCGACGAGGAAGGCATGCACGCCATGCTGCTTCATCAGCGCGACGTCGACGGGGGTGCTGATGCCGGATTCGGTGATGACGATACGGTCGGCGGGAATGCGGCCGAGTTGCGAAATTGTCGTGTCGAGACTGACTTCAAAAGTGCGCAGGTTGCGGTTGTTGATGCCGATCAGCGGGGTCTTGAGCTTGAGCGCGCGGTCGAGTTCTCCGGCGTCGTGGCTCTCGACCAGCACTGCCATGCCGAGCGAGAGGGCGAGGTCTTCGAGTTCGCGCATTTCGCCGTTCGAGAGCGCGGCGACGATCAGCAGGATGGCGTCGGCGCCCATCGCCCGAGCTTCATAGACCTGATAGGGATCGATCATGAAGTCCTTGCGCAGTACCGGCAGCGCGCAGGCCGCGCGCGCGGCTTGCAGGTATTCCGTGCTGCCCTGGAAAAACTGGTGGTCGGTGAGCACGGAGAGGCAGGCGGCGCCATGCATCGCGTAGTCGGCGGCGATCTCGGCGGGGTGAAAATCGGGACGGATCACGCCTTTCGACGGGCTAGCCTTCTTGATCTCGGAAATGATCGCCGTCCCGCCAGCGCCGACTTTTGCACGGATCGCACCAACGAAGTCGCGGGGTGCAGGCTGTGCCTCGGCTTCGGCGCGAATCGCGGCGAGCGGTTTCACAGCCAGCGCGGCGGCGACCTCTTCGCGCTTGACGGCGAGGATCTTGTTCAGGATGTCGCTGCTCATGCTTGGTTCGTGAAGGCGACGAACTGGTCGACCTTCTTGCGCGCCGCGCCGCTCTCGATGGTCTTCCGCGCGAGCGCAATTCCCACGCCAATGTCGGCGACGAGGTTGGCGGCGTAGAGCGCGGCACCGGCGTTGAAGACGACGATCTCGCGCGCCGCGCCGGGCTGGTTTTCCAGCGCGGCGAGCAGCATGGCCTTCGATTCTGTGGCGTCGGCCACCTTGAGCGTGCGGTTCGACACCATCGCCAGGCCGAAATCCTCGGGATGGATTTCGTATTCCGTGATCTTGCCGTCCTTGAGTTCGCCGACGTAAGTGGCGGCGCCAAGCGAAATTTCGTCCATGCCGTCTTGGCTATGCACGACGAGGACGTGATTCGCACCGAGTTGTTCCATCACGCGCACCTGAATGCCGACGAGGTCGGGGTGGAACACGCCCATCAGCGTGTTGGGCGCGCCGGCCGGATTGGTGAGCGGGCCGAGGATGTTGAAAATGGTGCGCACGCCCATCTCGCGGCGCACCGGGCCGACGTTCTTCATCGCCGGGTGGTGGTTGGGCGCGAACATGAAGCCCATGCCGACGGCTTGAATGCACTGCGCCACCTGCGGTGCCGTGAGGTCGATCTTGGCGCCGAGCGCTTCGAGCACGTCGGCCGAGCCTGATTTCGACGAGACGCTGCGATTGCCGTGCTTGGCCACCGTCCCGCCCGCTGCCGCGACGACAAACGCAGAAGCGGTGGAGATGTTGAAGGTGTGCGAACTGTCACCGCCGGTGCCGACAATATCGACGAAGTGCGCGTTGCTCGGCACCTCGACGCGAGTGCACAACTCGCGCATCACGCTGGCGGCGGCGGCGATTTCGCCGATGGTTTCCTTTTTGACGCGCAGGCCGGTGAGGATGGCGGCGGTCATCACGGGCGACACCTCGCCGTTCATGATGAGTCGCATCAGGTGCAGCATTTCGTCGTGGAATATCTCGCGGTGCTCGATGGTGCGCTGGAGCGCTTCTTGGGCAGTGATCATGTCAAACGCCTTTGAGGAAATTGGCGAGCAGTGCGTGGCCGTGCTCGGTCATGATGGATTCGGGATGGAATTGCACGCCCTGCACGGCAAGTTCCTTGTGGCGCACGCCCATGATCTCGCCATCATCCGTCCAGGCGGTGACTTCGAGGCAGGCCGGCAGCGACTCGCGGCGAATGACGAGCGAGTGGTAGCGCGTGGCGGTGAAGGGGTTGGGCAGGTTGGCGAACACGCCGGTATTCGTGTGATGTACCGGCGACAACTTGCCGTGCATGGGTTTCTGCGCATGGACGATTTCGCCGCCGAAAGCGACACCGATGCTCTGATGGCCGAGACAAACGCCGAGGATAGGTATCTTGCTTGCGAATTCCTTGATCGCGTCGACCGAGATGCCCGCCTCCTTCGGCGAGCAGGGGCCGGGCGAGATGACCAGGTAATCCGGCTGCATCGCGGCGATTTCCTTGAGCGTGATCGCGTCGTTGCGAAACACGCGCACCTCCTGACCCAGCTCGCCGAAATACTGCACGAGGTTGTAGGTGAAGGAGTCGTAGTTGTCGATCATCAGCAGCATATCGCGGCTATCCTCTTGTTCTGTATGGCTATGGTTCCAGAGAATCAGCCTTGATACCCGCTCAGATACCCGCTATTTCTTTTGATACCCCCGCGCCGATGGTCTGGAACCGAATGCACGAAAGGCGCTATTGTCCCCCATATTGGCCCCGGCTCAAACCACCCCCGCACCGCTCAGTCACGGCGCTTGCACCAGAAACAGCATTTCCCGCGTCCCACCCCCTCCGCCAGCATGTTGAGCATTCATGCGGCTTGTAGCGTTGTTTTCCTGCCTAGTTCTTACAGCGGTTCTTACAGCGTTGCATCGCATGGCATAAAACAACCCGACAACTTGGTCGGCCAGGAAAAAACCCATACGCCTCGCCAGAATCACCTAAGCACGCAATCCAATCTATCAGCGTCACGATTTTCCGTTATGCCAGCGCAGCGCTCACGCAATGCTTTCAACTTTGCAGGCCCAATACCCTTGATAGCCAATAGCGTTTCATCGGATGCGGCTGCAATGCGGTTTGGTGTGTCCAATCCATCGCCCAGATTGCTAAACTTGGGGAAGAACCCTTGGATAATTCCATCTATACCACGATGCTTGTCTATGTAAGTTTTCCAGCCAGGCAATATCGGCATCTTCTGTAGTTTTTCGATGCGATGCTCGATAGATTCATGGGTTTCAACAATTGTCCGTACAGCAATCAGAAACGGCAAATAATCCTCTGCATGTATTGGGCCAACGTCAGATGCGTAGGTACTAACTGTAAATTTCGAAAATCTTGTTCTTGGACACCAAATACCTTCCCACATTTCACGAGCAATCTGCGGCGGTTCCTTAGATTTCTCAGTGTGAATTTCACCATGCCGCAACAAAACCCGCAGGGGTGTGCGAAGTTGCATAGTCGCGCTGAATCCAAGTCCGGTGATGATGTCATCGTTACCCCATGCGGACATGGGTTCGCTCTGCAAATCTCCTACGGTTTTTCGAGTCTGCGAAACGATCTCCTGCGGCTTGTTGTCGTCTCGCAAAAATTCTCTCACAGGATTTGATGCGGTTTCGTTATTCTCCTTACGGAGAAAAATCTGCATTTGGTGCTCAATTCTCAGTCGGGAAAACTGGTCAGTGTACTTTGCATATAACCGATTCAATTCATCCCATCCCGCATCGTTTTTTCCTGCAAGCTGAAGATACATGGGAAGCCGCAATCTATCTTCGATCATCAAATTTTCAGCACCATCTGCGGAGTACGCTTCGCGCAATTTTTCGCAAGCCTCAATAAATTTCTTTTCTCTTTTTAATGCTGTCGCTTCTATCAAAAGATTACGCGCAACACTGGAAAATTCAGCATTTACGTCAATCTGTTGCATTCCAGCAATCTCTGTCGGTGCGCCAGTTCTTATTGCTTCATCAAGCCTATTTATTTCAGCTTCGGCCGCATCAAAACCATCGACCTTAAGAGAAAATTGACTGGCTTGCTTTCGAGCTTCTCTCAGACTATTCCGCGCCACGCCAAGCCGAGAAATTTTTGTTGCAAGGTTCTTGCTTTTCCGTGCTATCACGATTGATTCATTTACGACCCTGAAACAGCTTTGAATACACATGAGCGCGCCTTGCTCATTGCTTGCATTGAAGCTCTGCCGGTCATGGTCGCTCATATCAGAACTTTCGATTTCCTTCCCCTGCGACGCTAATGATTCTGACTGAACGACCTCCGAAACGTTTTTAATACTGGGGTCTGGTATTTCGTTGGCAGTGAGCACGAGTGTTTCAGCCTCTACCGCAATGATGCTGGCTTCGACCGCTTGCATGTTCTGCAAGTGAAGAAACGGAAATTTGTATACAAGCTCTTTCAGTTCGACTAGGCCTTCGCGGGCGAGCTTCAGCTTATGCTCCCGACTTTTTCGGCTCTTGGACAGGTTTGCAGAATTAAGGGATTCGTTGAATTCTTTAAGTACGGTCTCTGCGCGATGCTGAGCAGATAACCTTTCGGAGTCAGAAAACTGCAATTCATTGGCGCCAGCCGTGCTGAACTGGGTTTTCTCTGGGTCCGGTAATGCTCGCATGGGAACACGCTCAACGGGCTCATCCATCGTACCGAAAATCAGCCTTTTAAGATTGCCCATGATGCTCATTAAGTTGCCTCCCTAATTTTTCATCATTGCCCAAATCACTTGCCAGCGCAAGCCACTCACAGGCAGGCGCGCTCGCGGCGGGCTTGTATGGGGCTCAGTCGTTTAAATTAATGGCGTGTCGTTAACGTACATCAAACCAAATACCAGCGGCCCAGCGCCAGGTACCAGCGCAGCGGCGCGGGCCTGTAACGCATCCAGTGATTCACCGGGTAAGCGCAGCACGTCACCCGGCAGGCCCGGCCCTCCCCCGTGTATGCCGATAACGTCGCTGTCAGCTTTGCCCGTGCGGCACAGCACTAGCATGGGCGGGGCTTTGGGGGTTGCGATTGTTTCTCCATCAATGGGGTCAGACTCGATTGATTTACCAAAATCCAAATCAAAATCAAGAAAATCAATCGAGTCTGACCCCATTGATTAGAAGCCGGTCCTTACCCGATTGGGCCTCACACGGCGACAGAACTCACAAGCGATCACCATATTCCTTAACGGCAATGGCAAGTGCAGCATCTAGCCAGCGAGCAAACGTGGCCTCAATGTCTTGAATGTTGGTGTTGTAGGTGAACACCAATGGTTCGAGTGAGCAGACGAAGAAGTTTTCTGAGGCGGACTGCCTATCTTCGGAATCCTCGAATGACTCCAAAGTTGCGAAGGCCGTGGCTTCCATGATCCCGGACAACTCTCGGCCGACGTGATGGAAAGAGGTGACGAACACGAGCCGCTCTCGCTGAGCCCGTATTGATGCCTTTACGAAATAATGGTCTTCAGAAAAGTTCGCGAACTTTCCTGCTTCTTTCGCGGATGCCACAACTTCGTACTTGTACCAGTGCGAATTGTTGTGATCTTGACCGCCGTCTAAGATGCGAATTTCAGGTTCTGCTACTGCGGCGGAGACAGCGATTCGCAATTGGGTGAATGCGGCTTCAAGGCCAGCATGTGCTCTTGATCGAAGTTCCTTTGCAACAGTGTTAACGCCTCTAAGCTCGGCAAAACGCTCTAGGCGACGCTTCCCAAACTTATCCGCTAGTCCGGCAATGACGGCGGTTGTGAGATTCCGCTGTTCAGATATCTCTTTATCCGCATCCACACTCAGTGCCTGCAAGATCGCAGAACGCTCTAGACGGCCGAAAAGAGAGGCCAAAGGCGAAAGATCTTTTGCGTCAGCAAGTTCCAGTGCTGTGATGTATTCGACACGTAGATCCCGATCCACTACCAACGGCAAGAGTTCTGCACCCAACAAAATCAGAGTCGTCAGCGCCCTGGCTAGACGGCCATTTCCATCTTGGTATGGGTGGATTTGAGTGAACCGATGGTGAAACCATGCGGCAACTATGATGGGGTCTTCTGCGCTGTATTCGGCGAGCCAAGTCAGAAGGTTGTCAATTTCTGAGTCGACATGGACGGGGGGGCAGTATTCGTGGATGGCACCATCGCCTCGCCTAGGATTATTTGGATGCTCTTTAAATTTCCCCTTCAACAGAGGAATTTCTAGCCGATTCACAAATTGGTCGATTGCGGTTGTCGTGTCTTGGTGGCGCGTCAGAATCGCGTGCAATTCATGAATTACCGACTTTGTAAATGGACGGCTGTTGGCAACACAGTCCATGACCAGTTGAATTGCCGCTTCGTGGTCACGGAGAATGTCGATCAATCTCGATGGCTCAATGTCTGTGCTTGACCGAGAAACTATATCCTCGACAAATCCAGCAGCGACTAATGCTTCCGTGGTTCCTCGGTCAAGGTCATAGAGTCTTTCGAGAATACCCGTCTCTACACTTAACCTACGAACAAGTCGCTGGTTAAATTCGCGAAGGTTAACTTCGCTGGATTGTTGGAGGCGACCTTTCGATGCGCGCCATGAGTCATAGAGCGGACGCATTGCTACTAAGTCCATTGCCCGGTCCTTGTCGGACAACTGCTCAATTGGGTTCCAGACGTAATCTGTCATTTCAAGCTCCAAAAGTGAGAGTGTGCCACGGCTTCAACTGCGAGGCACAACGTAGAGGTGACCGGCGCTGAGGGAAAAAGGGGA
>JAUXWU010000004.1 GCA_030680085.1 Rhodocyclaceae bacterium
CAGCCTGCACACCGACGAACTGATGAGCGAAGTGATCGACCAGGCCACCGGACTGCGCACCGAACGGCGCATCAGCCATGTGTTCGTGATGGATGTACCGACCTACCCGCGGCTGCTGCTGATTACCGATGCCGCCGTCAACGTGGCGCCCGATCTGGTCACCAAGGTCGACATCGTGCAAAACGCCATCGACCTGGCGCTGATGCTGCACATCGTCGAACCCAAGGTGGCGATTCTCGCCGCCGTCGAAACCGTCAACCCGAAAATGCCGGCGACGCTCGACGCCGCCGCCCTGTGCAAGATGGCCGAGCGCGGCCAGATCAGGGGCGGCCTGCTCGACGGCCCGCTCGCCTTCGACAACGCCATCTCGCTGGTCGCCGCGCGCACCAAGGGCATCAAGTCGGTGGTCGCCGGCCAGGCCGACATCCTGCTCGTACCGGATATCGAATCGGGCAACATGCTGGCCAAGCAGCTCGAATATCTCGCCGATGCGCTCTCCGCCGGCATCGTGTTGGGCGCGCGCGTGCCGATCGTGCTGACCAGCCGCGCCGACTCCGCCCGCACCCGCATGGCATCCACCGCCATCGCCGTGGTGATGGCCCACGCCCGGCGCAACAACACTGACAAGTGACAGCCCCATGGCCGATGCACTCCTGACGTTAAACGCCGGCTCATCCTCCATCAAGTTCGCGCTGTTTCGCTGCGGTCATCCCGTGCCGGCCCAGCCTGAAATCGTCGGCCAGATCGACGGCATCGGCACGGCCAGCGGCGCGCGCATCAAGGCCAGGGACAACACCGGCCGCACGCTCGACGACAGCGATCTCGCCCTGGCCAATGATCACCCGCATCGCGCCGCGCTCGACCATCTGGTGGGCTGGCTGCACCAGTACGAGGCCGGCTGGCAGATCGTCGGCATCGGCCACCGCGTCGTGCATGGAGGGCAGGAATATTCCCAGCCCATCCTGATCGACGACGCGACCGTCGCAAAGCTCAAGGCGTTCATCCCGCTCGCGCCGCTGCACCAGCCGCACAATCTCGCCGGCATCGAGGCGATGCGTGCCGCCCTGCCGGGCATTCCCCAAGTCGCCTGCTTCGACACCGCCTTTCACCGCAGCCAGCCGGCCATCGCGCAACTGTTTGCCCTGCCGCGCCGCATCACCGCGCAGGGGGTACGGCGCTATGGCTTCCACGGCCTCTCCTACGAATACATCGCCGACGTGCTGCCGCAACACCTGCCGCCGGATCATGCCAATGGCCGTGTCATCGTCGCGCATCTGGGCAACGGCGCCTCGATGTGTGCCATGCTCGGTCGCAAGAGCCAGGCGACGACAATGGGCTTCACCGCCGTCGAAGGCCTGATGATGGGCACGCGCACCGGCGCCATCGACCCCGGCGTGCTGCTCTATCTGATGGAATACGACGGCATGGACGCCAAGGCGCTGACCCATCTGCTCTACAAGGAATCGGGGCTGCTGGGCGTTTCCGGCATCAGCCAGGACATGCGCGAGCTGCTGGCCTCCGACCAGCCGGAAGCCAAGGAGGCCGTCGACCTGTTCTGTTACCGCATCGTGCGCGAAATCGGCTCGCTGGCCGCTGCCATCGGCGGACTCGATGCACTGGTCTTTACCGGCGGCATCGGCGAGCACGCCGCGCCGGTGCGGGCCAATGTTTGCCAGCAACTCGGCTGGCTGGGCGTCGATTTCGATGCTGCCGCCAACGCGGCCGCCGCGACGCGGATCTCCACCGCGCCAAGCCGCGCTGCCGCGCTGGTGCTGCCGACCAACGAGGAATGGATGCTGGCGCGTCATACGGCCGAGTTGCTCTAAACCTTGCCAACCCCGCCCGCCAAACACAGTCATTTCGAAGACAGTCCCACCGCTGATACTGGCCACCTCGGTGCTCGGCGCGGTACTGCTCAACTTCGCGCTGGCGGTCAACCACAAGCCGGGGCGCTACATGGCGTTTTGATCTCCGGAAAATTGCGCTATCATTTGATGGCACATTTTTTCAGGAGGCCAAGATGCAAACCTTTTCCATCCGCGATCTGCGCGAACGCACCGGCGAGCTGGTGCGCAACGCCGAGGCCGGACGGCTTGCCGTGGTCGCCAAGCATGGTCAGCCGGTGTTCGTCGCCGTACCTTTCGACGCGGCCCTCCTCACCCACGGCGTGCGCTCGGCGCTGGCTGTCGGGTTGTTTCAGGACGGGGTGCTCAGCCTCGGTAAAGCCGCCCGCATGGCCGGGCTGCCCGCCGAGGATTTCATCGCAAGGCTGGGCGCGCTCGGCATTCCGGCCGTCAACTATCCACCCGCCGAACTGGATGACGAACTGAGCACCCTGTCAGACTGATGCTCATCGTCGCCGACAGCGGGCCGCTGATCGTCTTCGCCCGCAGCGCGCATCTCGACCTGCTGCACGCCATCGCCGCTGATGTCGTCGTGCCCGCCACCGTGCTGCGCGAGTGCACAAGCGACGTCCGCCTCCCCGGAGCAGCGGCCATCCTGGTCGCATTGCGCGACGGCGTCCTGATCGAACGCGACGACGCCGCGGCGACGGGTCGCCTGGGCGCTCTGGCAACGCTCGATGCAGGAGAAACCGCCGCCATCGCGCTGGCGATCGAATTGCGCGCCCCCGTGTTGATGGACGAACGACTCGGCCGCGCCGTGGCACGGCACCATCAAGTCCCCGTCATCGGCAGCGCAGGCGTTTTGTTGCGAGCCAAGCAACTCGGTCGCATCGACGCCGTGCGCCCCATTCTCGACGCCTGGCGGCAAGACATCGGCTACTTCATGTCCGACGCACTGCGCGCCGAAGTTCTGCGGCGGGCTGGCGAGACACCCTGAAAAGTCGGCGCTGGCGGCACGGCGCAACATGGGGACGGCACCGGCAGAAACACTCAAAGGGCTAACTTTCATGGCGTCAGCCACCACCTCTGATCATGAAACCCATCATTCCGGGCTTGACCCGGAATCCAGCGGGTTTCTTCTGGATACCGGCCTAGAAGACACAAAACAATGTGAGCCTGGCCCCTTTGATGTTGCTTTGATGTTACCGCGTCGAGATTTACCGGGCGATCGTCTGCGATCCGCAGACCGTGCCGCGCCGCGACGGCTTCGGCGGCGACGGCGACGGCGACGGCGACGGCGACGGTGACGGTGACGGTGACGGTGGCGGTGGCGGTGGCGAGTGATCAGTTCTTCTTGAGCAGCTCGGCGACCCAGGCTTTCTGAAAACCGCGGTGACGCTCCTCTTCGAGACGGGCGCGGATGCGTTCTCTACTCTACCCATTGATTTTTGCGCTTGCACTTTTCGCGTAGAGTGCTATCGTTTGCATCATGAACAGCAAGCACCGCAAGACGCTCGAACTCATCTTTTCTGATCCGGTCAGTGGCAATCTGCCGTGGGATCGTATCGAGGCATTGCTGGCGGCTATCGGCTGCAAAGTCGTGGAAGGAAGCGGATCGTCGGTGACGTTCGAGAAAGAGGGCAGGCGGGCATATTTTCACCGTCCGCATCCGCGGCGCGAAGCGCTTATCTATCGCGTCAAGGCGGTGCGCGAATTTTTGACTAAATTGGAGATCACACCATGAAAAATACGATGACATACCGGGGTTATACGGCGCGCCTGGAATTTGATCAGGACGACAACATACTGGTCGGGCGCGTGCTGGATGTCGACGACATCATCAGCTTTCACGGTGAATCGGTTGCCGCGTTCACCGGTGCGTTCCACGAGGCGGTCGACGACTATATCGCCGCCTGTGAAAAGCTGGGGCAGTCACCTGAAAAATCCGCTTCCGGGCGACTGATGCTGCGCGTTGATCCCGTTGTTCACGCGGCAGCGCTCAAGGCCGCCGCGCACACCGGACAGAGCCTTAACAGATGGGCCGAGCGGGTGCTGCGACAAGCCGCCCACGCGTGACCGTTGAACCGGATACCAAACATGACGGCTTAATGGGGCGAAAAAGGGGACGCTACCCTTTTTCCCGCGCTGCCAGCCGACGCGTCCGGAATCCGGCCAGCACAAACAATGGGGGACAGACCACGGTTTTATGACAACCTC
>JAUXWU010000109.1 GCA_030680085.1 Rhodocyclaceae bacterium
GAAGGTCTCCGAGGTCTATCTCGGGCCGCTGGTCGGCGGCGGCATCGAAATCTGGTTCGCCTACATGCTGGCGCTGGTGTTCCTGCTGTTCCGGCCGCAGGGGCTGTTCGGGGAGAAGATCATTGATCGAGTGTAAGCCATGATTTACAGGGAAAACGGTCAGTTCAAGACATCCTACGCGGCGGATCAGCAGATCTTCCCCATCCTCCAGGATCGCTGGGCGATTCTCGGCATTCTGGTCTTCGCCTTCGTCGCTGTGCCATTGCTCGCCGACGAATACCTGTTCCGCGCCATCCTGATCCCCTTCCTGATCCTGTCGCTGGCCGCGCTGGGCGTCAATCTGCTGGTCGGCTACTGCGGCCAGATCACGCTCGGGGCCGGCGCCTTCATGGCGGTGGGCGCTTACGCGGCTTTCAACTTTTTTGTTCGCGTGGACGGCATGCCGCTGGTCGGTGCGTTGCTGCTGGGGGGCTTCACCTCTGCCGCGGTGGGGGTGGTTTTTGGCGTGCCCAGCCTGCGGGTGCGCGGCCTGTACCTGGCGGTGGCCACGCTGGCGGCGCAGTTCTTCTGGGACTGGGCCTTCCTGCGCATCAAGTGGTTCACCAACGACTCGTCCTCCGGCTCGGTGTCGGTGTCGAACCTTTCCTTCTTCGGCTTTCCCATCGAGTCGCCGACGCAGAAATATCTGTTCTGTCTGCTGATCCTGGTGGTGTTCGCCCTGCTGGCGAAGAACATGACACGCGGCGCCATCGGCCGGCAGTGGATGGCGATTCGCGACATGGACGTCGCCGCCGAAGTGATCGGCATTCGGCCGATGTATGCCAAGCTGTCGGCCTTCGCCGTCAGTTCCTTCTTCCTCGGCGTGGCGGGCGGACTGTGGGGCTTCGTGCATCTCGGTTCATGGGAGCCGGCCGCCTTCTCGCTCGACCGCTCCTTCCCGCTGTTGTTCATGGTCATCATCGGCGGTCTGGGATCGATCATGGGCAGTTTCTTCGGCGCCGCCTTCATTGTGATCCTGCCGATCTTTCTCAACCAGATGCTGCCCTGGCTGGGCGCGCTGGTCGGGGTGGCCATTTCCACCGCCGGCGTCTCGCATGCCGAAATCATGATCTTTGGCGCGCTCATCGTGTTCTTCCTGATCGTCGAACCGCACGGCATTGCCCGCCTGTGGTCGACGGCCAAGGAGAAGCTCAGACTGTGGCCGTTCCCCCACTGAGGGGAACGCGCAGGGATTTTGTTTCGCGGCAGCACATAACCATCATAGAAAGAGGAGAGAAACAAATGAAACTACGCAAATATGCACTGGCCGTCTCGCTGGCGGCAATTGGCACACTGGGTCTGTCATTTACCCTGACGGCGCCGGTTCACGCTCAAGCCAAGCCCAAGGCCCAGGCGGCGGCAGCGGAACAGTTCTTCCCGGTGCTGGTTTATCGCACCGGCGCCTATGCGCCCAACGGCGCTCCCTGGGCCAACGGCTTCGTCGACTACCTCAAGCTGGTCAACGCCAAGGGCGGTATCAACGGCGTCAAGGCCACCTTTGAGGAATGCGAAACCGGTTATGCGACCGACCGCAGCGTCGAGTGCTATGAACGGCTGAAAAACAAGGGTGGCGGCGCCACGGCGTTTCAGTCGCTATCCACGGGCGCGACCTTCGCCCTCACCGAAAAGGCCCCGATCGACAAGATTCCGCTGATCACCGCCGGTTACGGCCGCAGCGAATCCGCGAATGGCGCGGTGTTCACCTGGAACTTTCCGCTCCTGGGCACCTACGGGGTGGGCGCGGACGTCCTGATCCAGCACATCGCCAAGAAGGAAGGCGGTTTCGACAAGCTGAAAGGCAAGAAGATCACGCTGGTCTATCACGACAGCCCCTACGGCAAGGAGCCGATCGCGCTGTTGCAGGAACGTGCCAAGATGCACGGCTTCGATCTGTCGCTGCTGCCGGTCGCCCATCCGGGTGTCGAGCAGAAATCCACCTGGCTGCAGATCCGCCAGAACAAGCCTGATTACGTGCTGCTGTGGGGCTGGGGTGTGATGAATTCCACCGCGCTCAAGGAAGCCCAGGCGACCGGCTATCCGCGCGAGAAGATGTATGGCATCTGGTGGGCCGGCGCCGAGCAGGATGTGAAGGACGTCGGCGAAGCCGCCAAGGGTTACAACGCGCTGACATTGCAGCATGGGGCCGAACCGAACGCCAAGGTTACCAAGGACATCCTCGCGCTGGTGCATGGCAAGGGACAGGGTACCGGCCCGAAGGAAGAGGTTGGCCAGGTGCTCTACATGCGTGGCCTGATTTCCGCGATGCTCGGCATCGAGGGCGTCAAACGGGCGCAGGAGCGCTATGGCAAGGGCAAGACCATGACCGGCGAGCAGACGCGCTGGGGCCTGGAAAACCTCGACCTTGACCAGAAGAAGCTCGACGATCTGGGCTTTGCCGGCGTGATGCGGCCGATCCAGACTTCCTGCCTCGACCACATGGGTTCGAGCTGGGTGCGCGTCCATACCTGGAGCGGCAGCAAGTGGGAGTTCAGTTCCGACTGGTATCAGGCCGACGAGAAGGTCATCCGCCCGATGGTGATGCTGACCTCCGCCCGCTATGCGGAAGAGAAGAAGATCACTCCCCGCACGCCCGAGCAGTGCAAGCAGTAAGGTGAACCGGCAGGCGGGGCCCGCTTTGGCGGGTTCCCGCCTGCATCGATAGCTTCGACAAGCGAAGAGCGCCCATGACGAACGCCAATATCATCCTCAACGTCAACAGCATCGAGGTGATCTACAACCATGTGATCCTCGTCCTGAAAGGCGTGTCGTTTGCCGTGCCCGAGCGCGGCATTGTCGCCCTGCTGGGCGGCAACGGCGCCGGCAAGACCACGACATTGCGCGCGGTCAGCAACCTGCTCGCCGGCGAGCGTGGCGCGGTGACCAAGGGCAGCATCGAGTTGCGCGGCGAGCGTATCGAGGCGCTGACCCCGGCCGATCTGGTCAAGCGCGGCGTTATCCAGGTGATGGAAGGCCGCCATTGTTTCGGCCACCTGACCGTCGAGGAAAACCTGCTCACCGGCGCCTACACCCGCAAGGACGGCAAGGCCGCGGTGGCCGCGACCCTCGAAAAGGTTTACAACTATTTCCCGCGCCTGAAGACCCGGCGCAGCAGCCAGGCCGCCTACACCTCCGGAGGCGAACAGCAGATGACCGCCATCGGCCGCGCCCTGATGGCCAGTCCGAACATGGTCTTGCTCGACGAACCTTCGATGGGTCTCGCTCCGCAGATCGTCGACGAGGTGTTTTCCATCGTCAAGGACCTGAACCAGAAGGAAGGTGTGACCTTCCTGCTGGCCGAGCAGAACACCAACATGGCGCTGCGCTATGCCGATTTCGGCTACATCCTCGAAAACGGCCGCGTCGTCATGGAAGGCCAGGCCGAGGATCTGCGCAACAACGAGGACGTCAAGGAGTTCTACCTCGGCCTGTCCTCCGCCGGCCGCAAGAGCTTCCGCGAAGTGAAACATTACCGCAGAAGAAAGCGTTGGCTGGCATGAACCAATTCTTCGACGCTCTCGAAACCCGCGACCCGCAGCAGCGCGAATGCGAGCTCATGGCGCGACTGCCGCAGCAGGTATTCCATGCCAAGGCGAACACGGCCTATTTCGCCGCCGCCTTGCGCGACGTCGATCCCGCCAGCATCAATTCGCGCGCCGCGCTGGCGCAACTGCCGGTGCTGCGCAAGCACGAACTGATCGACTTGCAAAAGCAGCAGCGTCCCTTCGGCGGGCTGGCGGCATCCGCTTGGGGCCGGCTCGGCCGCGTGTTCTCCTCCCCCGGGCCGATCTACGAACCCGAAGGCCGCGGCGCCGATTACTGGCGCACCGCGCGGGCGCTTTACGCCGCCGGCATCCGCCCCGGTGATCTGGTGCACAACAGTTTTTCGTATCACATGACGCCTGGCGGCTGGCTGCTCGAAGCGGGCGCGCAGGCGCTCGGCTGCACGGTCTTTCCGGGCGGCGTCGGGCAGACCGAACAGCAGGTGCAAGCGATGGCCGACCTGCAACCCAATGCCTATGTCGGCACCCCGTCCTTCCTGCGCATCCTGCTCGAAAAAGCCGACGAACTCGGCCTGAAGATTCCCGCGCTGACCAAGGCGCTCGTCTCGGGCGAAGCCTTTCTGCCGCCAGTGCGCGCAGCCCTGCTGGCGCGCGGTGTCCATGGCTATCAGGCCTATGCCACCGCCGACCTCGGGCTGATCGCCTATGAAACCCCGGCGCGCGAAGGCCTGGTCGTCGATGAAGAAGTCATCCTCGAAATCGTTCGTCCCGGCACGGGCGAACCGGTGCCCGCAGGCGAAGTCGGCGAGGTCGTCGTCACCCTGCTCGGCGCCGACTATCCGCTGCTGCGCTTCGGCACCGGCGATCTGTCCGCAATCCTGCCCGGCATCTCGCCCTGTGGCCGCACCAACCTGCGCATCAAGGGCTGGCTGGGCCGCGCTGACCAGACCACCAAGGTCAAAGGCATGTTCGTTCATCCAGAGCAGATTGCGGCGGTGGTGAAACGTCACCCGCAAATCTCCCGCGCGCGGCTGGTGGTGACCAACCCAGACAGTACCGACGCCATGACCCTGCATTGCGAAGGCGCTGGCGACGCAACACTGGCCGCCGCCATAGCCGACTCACTGCGGGAGCTGACCAAACTGCGCGGCGATGTGCAGTTCGTGGATAGATTGCCGAACGATGGCAAGGTGATCAGCGACGAACGCAAATATGACTGAAAGCCAGCTTCCGCTGGCCGGCATCAAGATCCTCGACTTGACGCGCCTGCTGCCGGGGCCGGTGTGTACGCTGCATCTCGCTGATCTCGGCGCGGCGGTGATCAAGATCGAGGATACGGGTGCGGGCGACTATGCGCGCACGATGGGGCTGGGTGCGGCGCCGGGCGAGGACAGTTTTTTCTTCCGCATCGTCAATCGAAACAAGCGCGGCCTGCGGCTCGACCTCAAGCAGCCGGCGGGCGTCGAGGTGTTCCTGCGCCTGGCGCGCGAGGCGGATGTGATCGTCGAGAGCTTCCGCCCCGGCGTGGTCCACAAACTTGGCGTCGGTTATGCAGCGGTCAAGGCAATCAACCAGCGCATCGTCTATTGCGCGATCACGGGCTATGGCCAGGATGGCCCGTGGCGTGATCGCGCCGGGCATGATCTCAATTACATCGCCACGTCCGGCGTGCTCGACCAGATCGGTAACGCCGGCGGGCCGCCGGCGATTCCCAATCTGCAGATCGGCGATCTGCTCGGTGGCGCGCTGACGGCGGCGATGGGCATTCTCGCCGCAGTGATTGGCGCCAAGGCCACGGGTGAGGGACGCTACGTCGATGTTGCGATGACCGATGCGAGCTTTGCCCATGCCTACTCGCCGCTGCTCTCGGTGCTGGGGCGCGGGCAAACCCTGCCGCGCGGCACCGACGACCTCAACGGCGGGCTGCCCGGCTACGGCCTCTATCGCACCGAGGACGGCCGTTACCTGGCGGTGGGCGCGCTGGAGCCGAAGTTCTGGCATTTGTTCTGCGATGCGCTTGGGAAGCCGGCACTCAAGCCCTTCGGCCTGGCGCGCGATGCAGACGGTGCGCGCACCCGCGCCGAGCTCGAAGCCTTGTTTGCCAGCCAGCCGCTTAGTCATTGGGCGGCGCTATTTGAAAATGTCGATTGCGGCGTAACTCCCGTGCTCAAGTTCGCGGAAGCAATGCAGCATCCCCAACTCAAAGCGCGCGGCATGCTGCCCGAAGTGGATGGTCTGCGGCAGTTTGCGCCGCCGCTCAAGATGTCAGGACTCGATTTCGCGGTGCGCAATCCATCTCCAAAAGTCGGCGCTGACGGGACGGCGCTCCTGCGCGAGGCAGGGTATGCAGACGTTGAAATCGACGCATTGCGAATCCAGCGCGTGATATGAGCCGGTGAATACTGCGCTCGCCATCTTGCCGGATTTCGCCCTGATCCTGCTGGGCTACGCCCTGCGGCGCTGGATGATGCTGGGCGATCATTTTTGGGCGGGACTGGAAAAGCTTGTCTATTTCGTGTTGTTCCCGGCGCTGTTGTTCAGCGCCATCACCAAGACGCCGTTGTCATTTGCCGCGATACCCCTGATCGGCGTCGGCGCGACGGCGATGCTGGGGGCGATGCTGCTGGCCTTGTTGGCGCGGCCGCTGTTTCCGCTGACGCCGATCTCCTTCGCCTCGCAGTTTCAGTGCGCCTTTCGCTTCAACACCTACATCGGCCTGGCGGTTGCCGCCAAGCTGCATGGCGCGGCGGGCATTGCGGCGATGGGCCTCTTGGCTGGCGGCATGGTGCCGCTGGCCAATCTGGCGGCGGTCTGGATGCTGGCGCGTCACGGCGAGATGTCGGTTTGGCGCGAACTGGCAAAGAATCCGCTGCTTCTGGCTACCCTGGCCGCCCTGGCGTGGAATCTGGCGGGATTGAGTTTGCCCGCCCCGGCCGGGCAGTTTTTGGGTCGTCTCGGCGAGGCGGCGATTGCGCTGGGCCTGTTGGCCGTGGGGGCGGCGCTCAGGCTGCGCGGTACGCTGGGCACTACCGGACGCGGGGCGGCCGCTTATTTCCTGGGGATCAAGCTGCTGGCCATGCCGCTCATTGTGCTGGCGGTGGCCCCGCATGTCGGGTTGGTCGGCATTCATTTCGACATTGCGCTGGTTTTTGCCGCGCTGCCGACCGCTTCCTCGGCCTATATCCTCGTCCAGCGCATGGGTGGCGATGGCACGCGGGTGGCCTGGCTGATTTCGGCCAGCACCCTGCTGGGCATGCTGAGCTTACCGCTTTGGCTTGTTCTGCTGACGTGAAGTTGCGCCTTTCGGCGGCGTTTCCGGCGGGGCCTCGGCAGGTGGTGCGGGCGCTGCCGTGCTGCTTGCACCGCCCGGCATGTTCCACGGCATCGGCCAGGCGGCGGGATTTAGAAAAGGGTTGGGCGCGTTGCCTTCGCCACTTTGCGCAGACTGGCTCATCTGCTGCATAGTCTGTAGCGTGATGCGCTGCATTTCGAGACCTTGAATCGTCATCTGCAGCAGACTCAGGTTCGACTTGAGCCAGCCCTCGACGGCTTTCAGATCGGCGATGCGCTTGCCCAACTCGTCGGTGTCGAGCGTGGGCGTTACCATGCCGGGCAGCGAAAAGCCCATGTTGCCCCACATGCCTTTGAGAAATTCCATTGGGTCGTTCTGGGTTGCGTTGCTCATGGCGGGCCTCGACAGAATTATGAGTTGGCGCTTATGATAGCCGTATTCGGAAAAGGGGATGGCAAGTGCGAATTCTGGTGATTGAAGACCATACGCTGGTGCGCGAGGGCCTGTTGCTGGCCTTGAAAGGTCTGGATGAAGGCGGGACCGTCCGCCGAGATTTTGGGCGCCAGGGATGCCGACGACGCGACTGCTGACGGCCAGCGACGATTTTGACCTGATCCTGCTCGACCTGATGTTGCCGGAAACGGGCTGCATGGCCTTCCTGGGCGTGATCCGCAAGCGTCATCCGCACATTCCGGTGGTGGTTCTGTCGGCGCTGGGTGTGAGCAATCGCTCACAGGCCCTGCCGGTGGCACAGGGCAAAAAATAATGGTCAGGAGGCTACCGCCATGACCCGCTGCAGCGGTTGAGGCTGCGGCGTCACCAGCGGGCGGCCGCCGAGTTCTGGCAGCGGTTCGTCATTTTCCAGCGGTAACTGCAACAACTCGACCACCTGATGGGCGATCGCGCGGCAGGCGTTGGCCAGCGGCGTGGGCAGTCCCGGCGGCAGGGTTTTTTGCAGCAGAAACTTGCTGGACGACAGGCTGAACACCGGATCGAGAATGCGATCGCGGTAGGGCGCCAGCAATTCCGCCACGGTTCTTTCGGCGGCCTCGCGCTGCCATGCGTTGGTCGGCCACTGCGTGGGAATGGCGTAGGCGCGCGGGAACATTTCCAGGTCGCGGATGACCGTGCGGATGTCTTCGTGCGAGTCGCGGAAGGGCAGCAAAACGAGGTCGGCCACGCCATACAGACGGCGGTCCATCTCGGTGCGGTTGCCGCCGCCATCGATCACGCCCAGCCAGGCTTTCAGGCTGCGCACCTTGTCCACCACCTTGTTCAGCGCTTCGCGCGAGCGGGCATCGGCGATGAGATAACGCCGCTCGGTCGGGTCGAGCGGTTCGCGATGCGTGTCCGTCAGGACGCATACCGAGCGCTGCCCGAGCAGGCCCATGCCCTGACAAAGCATGTGCGACAGCGTGGTTTTTCCCGTCCCGCCTTTATTGCCGATTACACAGATGATGTCCGCCATATTGCCTCCTGCGCACGCCAGACTGAGTGCGCTACGGGTGACATTATTGGCGATCAGGGGGGTGGGGGATGGCTGGAAATGCAGCGGAATCGCCAGCTAAATCAGGTTGGGCAAAGCCGACCGTGGGGCGGTAAAGATAAAGGCGGGTCGTGCGGCGGTCAGCCACCTCGATTTCGGTGCCTGGCACAATTTCGGGTACCGCGAAACTGTTGCTGACCAGGATGGCGCCTGGCGCCATTTCGGCGCAGGCCTTGCGCCACAGGCGGGGCATGGGCGCGGGGGAAAGAAAGGCATAGACGAAGTCGTAGCCTCCCAGCGGTTCCGGCCAGAAATCCCCGCGCCGAACCGTCACGTTGGCTATTCCTCGGGTGCGTAATTGCGCGATGAGACAGGGCAGGGGGGCGTGTTCAATGCCAACGAAGCGGCAATCGGGGCGGGCTTTGGCCAAATGCTTCAGCAGGCCGCCCATGCCACAGCCGAGATCGATCAACGTGATGGGCGTTGCCGGCAGCAGGGCCGCCAGCGCGTTTGCCGTGCGGCGGTTGCTCAGATACAGCGGCACACGGCTTTGGTCGGTACGCCAGAAAATCAGCAGGGTCAGGACAAAGGCGGCGAGAAACCAGCCGGGGGCGATGTCGAGGCCATGCACGATGACGGCCAGCGGTATAAACCCGATGTGGATCAAAAGCCACCAGCGCGGCGCGCGCTGCCAGAGGGCAATCAAGGCGGCGGCCACACCTTGCATTAGGGCCGCGACGAGCGGGACTTGCCAGAAAGCAAGTTGAGTCGCTTGGGCGAGCGCAAAGGCCAGCACCAGCACTGTCGCCACGCCGCCCGCTTGCGCCAGCAGGGCGGCGCGCAGGGGGACGGCTTGCGACGGTGCGTCGGCCATGCCGCTAGTCGGGCAGAATCTTGCTTGGATTCCGAGGCGCGCGACGAGCGCTGCGGTCCAATCGGCGGGGAGGCGGGATAACCACATTCACCCTCGACATTCTACGCCCCGGAAAACTTCTCACGACACGACATTGACAGCGGGGGTAGGTTTCATCCATAATCTCGGGTTGTTTCGCTGGAGGGGTTCCCGAGCGGTCAAAGGGATCAGACTGTAAATCTGACGGCTCAGCCTTCGAAGGTTCGAATCCTTCCCCCTCCACCAAGGAATATCGCAGTATGTTGGCGCCGTCTGGCCGCTGTCAGACTGATGGTAGCGCTGGCGGCACTGGTGATTTAGGGTTTGGGTGTGGTTGGATCGATGCGGGTGTAGCTCAGTTGGTAGAGCACTTGCCTTCCAAGCAAGATGTCACGAGTTCGAACCTCGTCGCCCGCTCCAGATTGCAGGGTTTTGGCCAGTGGCTGTTGAATAGTGGCTGTTGAAGCGCCGTAGTAATTTACTAATTTACTGTTCTGTTGTTCTGATGTACGGGCCCATGTAGCTCAGTGGTAGAGCACTCCCTTGGTAAGGGAGAGGTCGGCAGTTCGATCCTGCCCATGGGCACCATTTTTATTCCCGGACCAGACTTGTTGGGGTAATCGATCATGGCAAAAGTCAAATTTGAGCGTAAGAAGCCACATGTGAATGTGGGGACGATTGGTCACGTGG
>JAUXWU010000114.1 GCA_030680085.1 Rhodocyclaceae bacterium
GCTTCACTCAGACTGGCGTAGCGGTTCTCAAGGTCAAATAGGCTGGTTTGCATGCTTTAAGCATAACATATTTTGGGGATTTATAGAAGTGCCCTCAACATACTACCGGTAGTGGGTCTGGGAGACAACCGGATAAGCACGTGTCGGATATACATCCACCCGATGCTAATCGAAAAGCAAGGGGTGAAATTGCCTAACGAAAAAGATTATGGCACAACAAAATGATTGAAAAACGTAACTATATGATTATATACATATGTCTATTTTGGAATTGCTGAAATTAGGGGGTGGGGTGTTAAAGATGGGTTAACTGGCGCGGCCGTCGGTCTCGTCGGTCAGGCGGTTGTAGAGGATGTGGTTTTCCGCCGCGCGGCTTTTCAGCAGATGGCCGATCCAGGCACGATGGAAGTAACTGCCGCTGACCTTCAGCGTGCGGATGGCGCCGACGTAGAGATTGTGTTTCCAGCGCTCGCCGCCCTGGCGGATGTCGGCAAATTCGCTGTTCTCGATTTCCAGCACCGCCGCCGGGTGGTTGCTGGTCAGGATGCCATTTTCATTGTCGATGAAGCGGCAATTGCGCACTTTCAGGGCGCCCTGTTCGAAGCGGATGCCCGCGCCATTTCCGGCGGGCACGCGCGCGCCGACGCCGCGGATGACCAGCTTGTTCTGCGTCCAGACGGCCACGTCGCCAAAGTAGTCGCCGGCCTCGATATCGATTGGTCTGCGGACCTGGTACCCGGCCCGTCAGCGGCCTACGCCGGCTGGTATGCGCTACATGAATGGCTTGGGCTGGCGGCTCAGGCGGTGCGACTCCGGTTGAAAACTATTTCTTGATCTCGGTGCGGCTCTTGACGATCAGGCCATCGACGATCTGCAGCTTTTCGCCAAAGGATTTGATGTTGATCGGCTTGTATTTGCCGCCGATGATGATTATCGGCACGCCGTCGACGCCGTAGCCACGGGTCAACTCCGCAGCGCGCTTGACCGCCGTTTCGACCGCGAACGACTTGTAGGTGTCGATGAATTTCTGGCGGTCGACGCCCTGCCGGGCGATCCAGTCGAACAGCACCGACTCCTGGTTCAGGTTGACGCGTTCCTTGAGCACGGCGTTGAACACGGCGTCATTCAGCCGCTCGACGAGGCCCATGGCTTCCAGGGTGTAATAAATGCGCGCGCCGGGTACCGACTTGTCATTGAAGATGACCGGCACTTTCCTGAAGCTCACATCGGCGGGCAAGGTTTTCACCCAGGTCTTCAGCAGGGGTTCGAAGTCGCCACAATGCGGGCAGCCATACGAAAAGAATTCGACGGCCTCGACCTTGCCGTTTTTCTCGGTCGGCTGCGGCGTCGGCAGACGGGCGAATTGCTTGCCCTCGACCAGGTCGGTGGCCAGCGCGGGAGTGGCGGCCAGAAGACTCAGGGATAAAACCATCAGCAGGGTATTCAGGAGTTTCATGGGGTTCCTCTCGCGTTAGTCCTTCACCCGAACCACCGTGGCCGGGATGCCGTTTTGTGACAACTGATTGCGCGCGCGGTTCATTTCATCCGCATTCGCATAGGGGCCGGTGCGCACACGGTGCAGCACGCCCTTGTCCGGAACATCGACTTCGAGGATGTTGGCCTCGAAACCCAGCATGGCGATGCGCGCCTTGAGATTTTCGGCGTCGGCGGTTTTCTGGAAAGCGCCCACCTGCAGGAACATTCCCTGGCTGGCGGGCGTAGCGGCAGCGGGTGGTGGCTCGGGAGCTGGCCCCCCCGGCGTGGCGGATTTTTTGCCTTCCAGAATCTCGTAAAAATCGAACTTGCGTTCCACGGGCTTGTCGCCCGGCTTGCCAGGCAGGGCTGTTGGCGTTTGCGTTGCGGCGGTGCCGGTGACATTTTCCTTCGCCTCCGGCTTGCCGTACCGGTCGCCCGCGCGATCGACAAACGGCAGCGGTGCCTTGTTCAGATACCAGACCACGCCAAAGGAAATCAGCACGCCGACGAGCAGCCCGAGGGCCAGCCCGAGCAGCGTGCCGCCGCGCATGTTGCCGCGCATGTTGCCATCTTGCCAGCGCCGACTTTTGGTTTTCATCGGCATCACATCGCGTCGGGGGCGGAAACCCCGAGGAGGCGCAGGCCGTTGCGAATGACCTGGCGCACCGCCACGGCCAGCGCGAGACGCGCCTGCTTCTGCGCCGCGTCGTCCACCAGCAGGCGCTCGGCGTTGTACCAGGCATGGAATTCCGCCGCCAGTTCGCGCAACCAGAAGGCCACGGCATGCGGCGCGAAGTCGTGCGCGGCGGCGTCGATCAGTTCGGGGAAGGCCGCCAGTTTGGCGGCCAGGGCAAGTTCGCGTTCGCTGGCGAGCGGCGCGAGATCGGCCGAGGCCAGCGTGCGGCTGTCGCCATCCCACTGTGCCAGCACCGAGCAAACACGGGCATGGGCATACTGGACGTAGTAGACGGGGTTGTCGTTCGACTGGCTCTTGGCCAGGTCGAGATCGAAGTCGAGCGATTGATCCTGCTTGCGTAGCAGATAGAAAAAGCGGCAGGCGTCGTTGCCGACCTCCTCGCGCAGCTCGCGCAGGGTGACGTAGGAACCGGCGCGGGTCGACATCGAGATCTTGGCGCTGCCGCGAAACAGGCTGACAAACTGCACCAGGGCGACATCGAGCGCGGCGTCGTTCAATTCAAGCGCCTTGAGCGCACCCCTGACGCGCGGGATGTAACCGTGATGGTCGGCGCCCCAGATGTCGATGATGCGCGTGAAGCCGCGCTCGAACTTGTTGCAGTGATAGGCGATGTCGGAGGCGAAATAGGTGTAGAGACCATTTTCGCGTTGCACGACGCGATCCTTCTCGTCACCGAAATGGGTGGAACGGAACCACTTGGCGCCGTCCTGCAGATAGATGTGGCCGCGTTTCTCCAGTTCGCCAACGGCCTGCGCGACCATGCCGGTGTCGAAGAGCGAACGCTCCGAGAACCAGCAGTCGAAATGCACGCCATAGGCTTCGAGGTCTTCGCGACAATCGGCCAGTTGCTCGGCGAGCACATGCTGGTGGATGTAATGCCACTCCTCGCCCAGCAGGTCTTTCGCGGCGGCGATCAGCCCATCGAGATGCGCTTCCGCATCGGCCTCCGGCGCTGGCACACAGGCCAGCACGGCGGCGGTCGGGTGTACGTAGCGGTCAGCGTGGGCGGTGCGGATTTGCACAGCCATGTCGCGCACATATTCGCCCTGGTAGGCGTTGGGCGGAAAAGCCACGCGCTCGCCAAACAGTTCGAGATAACGCAGCCAGGTCGACAGCGCCAGGATGTCCATCTGCCGGCCGGCGTCATTGACATAGTATTCGCGGCAGACGGTGTGACCGGCAAACGCCAGCAGATTCGCCAGGCTCGCGCCGTAGGCGGCGCCCCGGCCGTGGCCGACATGCAGCGGGCCGGTCGGGTTGGCCGAGACAAACTCGACCTGCAATTTGCCCGGTTTCTTCGCACCGCGCCCGAAGTCGTCACCCTGCGCCAGCACGGCGGTCACCACCGCGATCTTGGCGGCCGGCGCAACGGTCAGATTGATGAAGCCGGCGCCGGCGACTTCGGCCTTGGTGAGCCAGACCGATTTGGGCAATTCATGCACCAGCCGTTCGGCGATCTTGCGCGGATTTTCCTTCAGCGGCCGCGCCAGTTGCAGCGCCAGATTGCTGGCAAAGTCGCCGTGGCTGGCGTCCTTCGGACGTTCGAGATGAATCTCGGCGCTCGTGCCGGGCGCCACGCTGGCCAGCGCGGTGCGCAGCAGCTCGGCGAGATGGGTTTTGATGTCGATGGGTTGGGAGGACATGGGAAGGATTATAGCGCCCATAAAAGTCGGCGCTGGCAGGACGGCGTCAGCCCAGCAGTTCTCAATTTGGAATCGGGTTGAAGTACGGAGGAATTTAACTGGGCGATGGAGGGGGTCGTCTAGCCGGTGTCTGGCGGATCGGGATCGGGGCGTTTGATCATGAACTGCATCAGATGATCCCAATCATCGAAC
>JAUXWU010000115.1 GCA_030680085.1 Rhodocyclaceae bacterium
ACGAGCCGCTGTCGCGGCCGATCTTCATCTACGTCAGCGCCAAGTCGGCCGAGAAGCCCGAGGTCAAGGAATTCATCGAGTATTACCTGAAGCACGGCGGCAAGCTGGCCAAGGAAGTCAAGTATGTTCCGCTGACCGACGCCGACTACAAGCATGCGCTGGACAACTTCACCAAGCGGAAGACTGGCACCGCCTTCGGCGGTCATTCCGAAGTGGGCGTGAAGGTGGCCGACCTGCTCAAGCGTGATCCCAAGGAATAAGGGAAGTCAGTAGCATTCGTGGGAGCCTGCCCGGTGAAACCCGGGCAGGTTTCTGCTTTGATCTACTGATACCGCTTGCCGGCCGCGCATGAGTGGCCTTATTGTTCACACCTTTTCGATCCGGATCATGAATGCCACTGTGACTGCACCCCCTGTCCCGACTCCGCCTACCGCGAATGTCAGCGACCGTCTGCGCAGACGGGCATCGCGCCACATCAAGGAGCGCGTCATCGAGGCCCTGCTGTTCGGCGCTGCGCTGGTTTCGGTGTTCACGACGGCCGCGATCGTCTACATCCTGGTCAAGGAATCGTGGATTTTCTTCGAGGCGGTGCCGCTTTCGAGGTTTCTCTTCGACACCCAATGGACGCCGCTGTTCGACGACGCCCACTACGGCATCATGGTGCTGCTTTCGGGCACCATCACCAGTTCCGCCGTGGCCCTGCTGGTGGCGATTCCACTGGGTACCATCATCGCCATCTATCTGTCCGAGTTCGCGCCCTTCAAGGTGCGCGAGATCGCCAAGCCGTTTCTCGAACTCCTGGGTGACGTGCCGACCATCGTTTATGGCTATTTCGCCCTGGTCTTCCTGACGCCGCTCTTGCAGAAGATTTATCCCGATCTGCCTGGTTTCAACCTGCTGTCCGCCGGTCTGGTGATGGGGGTGATGATCATTCCTTATGTCGCCTCGCTCTCCGAGGACGCCATGCGCGCGGTGCCGATGGCGTTGCGCGAAGGTTCCTACGCGATGGGCGCGACACGGCTGCAGACGGCATTGCGCGTGGTGATGCCGGCGGCGGCCTCGGGCATCGGCGCGGCTTATATCCTCGGCATCTCGCGCGCGGTCGGCGAAACCATGATCGTGGCGGTCGCCGCCGGTATGCAGCCGAGCCTGAATTTCAATCCGGCCGAGCCGGGCGCGACCATCACCTCCTACATCGTGCAGGTGGCGCTGGGCGACCTGCCGCACGGCTCGATCGGCTATCAGACGATTTTTGCCGCCGGCCTCACACTGATGTTGATGACGCTGCTCTTCAACCTGCTTGGTCTCTGGTTGCGCAAGCGCTACCGCGAGGTTTACTGAGATGATGAAAACCCAGGATATCCAGGCCATCCGCGCGCTGATCACGAAGTCCAGGCGCTGGGACATCTTTTTCGGCGTGCTCGGCATCCTTGCCCTGATGCTTTGCGTGCTGACTTTCATGACGCTGTTCGTCGATATGGCGATCCGCGGCCTCGGCCGCATCGACGCTGCTTTTTTCACCAGCTTCCCCTCGCGCCACCCGGAGCAGGCGGGCATCCTGTCGGCCTGGGTCGGCTCGGCGCTGGTGATGCTCGTCACTGGGCTGGCGGCCGTGCCGCTGGGCGTGGCGGCCGGCGTTTATCTCGAGGAATACGCGCCGAAGCACTGGCTGACCGACCTGATCGAGATCAACATCACCAATCTCGCCGCCGTGCCCTCCATCGTCTATGGCCTGCTGGCGCTGGGCTTGTTCGTCTATCTGTTCGGTTTCGGCCAGAGCATCCTCTCGGCCGGTCTCACGCTGGCGCTGTTGATCCTGCCGGTGGTGATCGTCGCGACGCGCGAAGCGATCCGTTCCATCCCGCTGATGATTCGCGAAGGCTCCTACGCCTGCGGCGCGACGACCTGGCAAACAGTGTCCGATCACATCCTGCCGTATTCCTCGGCCGGCATCCTCACCGGCGTCATCATCGGCATGGCCCGCGCCATCGGCGAGACCGCGCCCATCATCACCATCGGCGCGCTGACCTTCATCGCCTTCCTGCCGAACGCGCCATTCACCGGTGTGCCGCCGGCCGGCCTGTTCGACTGGCTGTTCGCGCCCTTCACGGTGATGCCGATCCAGATGTTCAACTGGACCTCCCGCCCCGAGGCCGCTTTCCTGATCAATGCCGCCGCCGCCGGCCTCGTTCTGGTGCTGATGACGCTGGCCATGAACGGCACGGCGATCTGGCTGCGTTACCGCCTGCGCAAAAACATCACGTGGTGATCAACTTGACTAAAGAGCCCGCAATGAGCAACGAAACCACCCCCAACATCGAGCCCGCTGCCGATCTGGCGATCAAGGCCGAATGCCGCAACTTCGGCTTCCATTACGGCGACTTTCAGGCGTTGCAGAACATCAACATGCCGGTCTACGACAAGCAGGTGACCGCCTTGATCGGCCCGTCGGGTTGCGGCAAGTCGACGCTGTTGCGTTCGTTCAATCGCATGCACGACCTGTATCCTGGCAACCGTTATCAGGGCGAGATCATCATGCATCCGGATAACACCAACCTGCTGGCGAAGGAGGTTGATCCGATCGAGGTGCGCATGCGCATCTCGATGGTGTTCCAGAAGCCGAATCCATTTCCCAAGTCGGTCTTCGAAAACGTCGCCTACAGCTTGCGCGTGCGCGGCATGACCAACAAAACCGAGCTCGAAGATCGCGTCCAGCACTCGCTGAAGGCGGCGGCCCTGTGGGACGAGGTGAAGCACCGTCTGAACGATCTGGGCGCCAATCTTTCCGGTGGTCAGCAACAGCGTCTGTGCATTGCCCGCGCGCTGGCCGCCGATCCCGAGATCATCCTCTTCGACGAACCGACTTCCGCGCTCGACCCGATCGCCACCGCGAGCATCGAGGAACTCATCACCGAGCTCAAGGAGAAGGTGACGATCCTCATCGTCACCCACAACATGCAGCAGGCGGCGCGCATTTCCGATTTCACCGCCTACATGTACATCGGTGAACTCGTCGAGTTCGGCGTAACCGACCAGGTTTTCGTCAAGCCGCAGAAGAAGCAGACCGAGGACTACATCACCGGAAGGTTCGGCTGACCGCGCCCGAAAAAATCGGTGTTGTGGTCAATGAGGCCAGCGCCAACTCTTTATACCGGTTTTGTCATTGTATTGTCATAATCTGGCCGTAGCCTGACGCTCTTTCTGAGTCCTTGGTAGGGTGATCCTCATGATGAGCAACAGCAGTCTTTCCTTTCATCTGCGGCAGCAAAATTACATCAGTCTCGGCGAACGTCGGAATCCAATCTTTGCCGGGCCGGTCGCCGAAGCCGACGCCCCTGACGAACACCTGCGGCAGATTATCGACGAGCGACGGCTCACACCGCTGTTTCAACCCATTGTCGATTTGGCCAAGGGGCGCATTTACGGCTTCGAGGGCCTGATCCGGGGGCCTGCCGACAGTCCGCTGCATTCGCCGCTGCAACTTTTCAGCGCGGCTGACGTCCTCGGCCTGCGTCAGGAAATCGAACATCTGGCGCGGCAGGTGACCTTGGAACGCTATGGGCAACTGGGCTTGCCAAGTCGGCTATTCCTCAACGTCAGCCCGGAATGCCTGCTGCCGACGTCCACTTCGGGGCGAACTCTCGATTACATCCGCGAAGTCGGCATCGACCCGGCGCGCATCGTCATCGAACTTACCGAAAATCAGCCGACCTTCGACTTTGATTTGATGCGCGAGGCCGTGCGTTACTACCGCGACATGGGCTTCTCCATCGCCATCGACGATCTCGGTCAGGGTTTTTCCAGTCTGCGGCTGTGGTCGGAATTGCGTCCCGAATTCGTCAAGATCGACCGTCACTTTGTGGCTGGCGCCGATGGCGACGAGGTCAAGCGCCAGTTTCTGCATTCGATTCAGGATATTGCACGGAGCGTCGGTTGCACGGTGATCGCCGAGGGAATCGAGACTCCGGGCGAGATGGCGGCGGTGGCTGCCGCAGGCATTGCCTTGGGCCAGGGCTATGGGTTCGCGCGGCCCTGCGCGGAGCCGGCGGCGACCCTGACTGAAGAGGTGCTGGCCGTTCTGCGTGAAATGATCGATGCGGCCAGCCGTCAGTCGCGGGGCCGGGCAGGGGCGGGCGTCATGGTGGCGGGCCGCGGGTCGCCCACGGTCGCAGACATGATTCGCGACGTGCCGGTGGTGGAACGCGGCGCGACGACCGAAGCCGCCTACGCGATATTCGAGTCGCATCCCGGTCTGCTGGCTTTGCCCGTGCTGCACGAGGGGGGCCCGGTGGGCCTGATCAGCCGCGCAAACCTGATCGACCGTTATGTCCGGCCGTTCCGGCGCGAACTCTACGGCAAGCGGTCGTGCGCGGTGGTGATGGACCCGCAGCCCTTGCTGGTCGAGCTTGGCACCTCGCTGCACGATCTGAGCTTTCTGCTAGCCGATGCCGATCAGCGCCATCTGGCGGAAGGCTTCATCGTGGTGGAGGCGGGACGCTATCGCGGCTACGGCAGCGGCCACGATGTCGTGCGCGAAATCACCCGGATGCAGATCGAGGCGGCGCGCCACACCAATCCGCTCACCGGCCTGCCCGGCAACCTGGCGTTGAACGAGTGCATCGGCGCCTGGCTCGAAGCGCGCGGCGAGTTCATCGCCTGTTACTGCGATCTCGATCACTTCAAGCCGTTCAACGACGTCTATGGTTATTCGCACGGCGACGAACTGATCAGCACGCTGGCCGATCTGCTCCGCGCCCATTGCGATGCGGAAGCCGATTTCATCGGCCATATCGGCGGCGACGATTTCATGGTGCTGTTCGCAAGCTTGGACTGGGAAGCCCGCTGCGCACGCATTCTCGAAGATTTTTCCCGGGAAACGAGCCGCTTCTTCAACGCGGCCGACCGCCAGCGCGGCGGCTATCCGGCCGAAAATCGCCAAGGCGAGCAGGTGTTTACACCCCTGGTAAGCCTGTCGCTGGGTGCGATTCATGTCGATTCCGCGCGCTTTTCCACGTACCACCAGGTTGCCGACGCGGCGGCGGTGGCCAAGAAAGAGGCGAAGAAGATTGCCGGCAACAGTCTGTTTTTCGAGCGGCGACAGGCGGCGAGTGCAGTCGCCGTCCCGCCAGCGCCGACTTTCTGCAGCGTGGCGCCGCAGCCGGCGAAAATTGACCCGCGCCGGCGGCCGCCGGTATAATCCGGGGCCCCAAATTTAGATAGAAAAAGAGAAGGTTATGGCACGAACCAAACTTGTCGCCGGTAATTGGAAGATGCACGGCAGCCTGGCGACCAATTCCGCTTTGCTGCAGGACGTGCGTAAAGGGGTGGCTGGTCTGACCGCCGATGTGGCCGTTTGCGTGCCTTATCCCTACCTCGACCAGGCGCGTGGCGCCTTGCTGGGCAGCAACGTCGCCTGGGGCGCACAGGATGTGTCAGAGCATGTCCAGGGCGCCTACACCGGCGAGGTCAGCGCGGCGATGCTGGCAGATTTTGGCTGCCGCTATGTGATCGTAGGCCACTCCGAGCGCCGCAGCTTCTATGGTGATACCGATGCCGTGGTGGCGGCCAAGTTCGAGGCGGCATTGAAATCCGGTCTCGTTCCCATCCTTTGCATCGGCGAAACGCTTGATGAGCGTGAAAGCAACGTCACCACCGCAGTGGTGACGCGCCAACTGGATGCGGTGTTGGCGCGTTGCGGTGTGGCCGCGCTGGGACAGGCGGTGGTCGCCTACGAACCCGTGTGGGCAATCGGCACCGGGCGCACCGCGTCGCCCGAGCAGGCGCAGGAGGTGCATGCCTTGATTCGTCAGCGCGTGGCGCGTGAAGATGCCGGGGTGGCAGCGGGCCTGCGCATTCTTTACGGTGGCAGCATGAAACCTGGCAATGCCCGGGAACTGATGGCGCAGCCGGATATCGATGGCGGCCTGATCGGCGGCGCGGCGCTCGTGGCGACTGATTTCGCCGCTATCTGCGCCGCGGCAGTCTAAATTACAAGGGAATACTCATGGATGTCATATTTACGATAACCCTGACCGCGCATATCCTGGTCGGGTTGAGCGTCATTGGTCTGGTGTTGGTGCAGCATGGCAAGGGTGCCGACATGGGCGCGGCCTTTGGCGGCGGCGCTTCCGGCAGTCTGTTCGGCGCCACTGGTGCGGCCAACTTCTTGTCACGCGCCACGGCAGTGCTGGCGACGATCTTTTTTCTGACCAGCCTGGGCCTGGCCTACATGGCGAGCAAGCAGCCGACCGCCGCGAGTGGCAGCGTGATGGACAAAGCCATGCAACAGGCGCCGTCGACCGCCGCGCCTGCCGTTGTTCCGGCGCCGGATGGCTCGAAGGCCCAGGACATTCCGAAGTAATCACCCGCATAATTTTCAGGCAATTATCATGAGCCCGCCGCCCCTCGCCGTTCGCGAACAACTGCGCGCCGAGCGCTTCGGCACGGTCTGGAAAGAGGATCTGCATGACGTTTTCGTCGATGTCGCTCCCTATTACGATCGCGCCAACCGCGTTGCCAGCTTCGGCTTGTGGAGCTGGTTTTTGCGCAACTTCATGTCCCTGGTAGAGCTGCGCCCCGGCCAGCGGGTGCTCGACGTGTGCGCCGGCACCAATGCAGTCGGCATTGCACTGCTCGAACGCGAACCCAGCCTCGAAGTGCACGCCATGGATCGCAGCGCGGCGATGCAGGAGGTCGGGCGCCAGCGGGCCGAAGCGCGCGGCCTGAAGATTCGCAGCAACATCGGCGACGTGCATGTGCTGCCTTTTCCCGACAATCATTTCGACGTGGTCACACTGCAGTGGGCATCGCGGCACTTGCGGGTGCGCGATCTGTTCACCGAAATCCATCGGGTGCTGAAGCCGGGCGGGCGCTTCCATCACTGCGACATGCTGCGCCCCGGCAATCCCCTTGTCGAAAAGCTTTACTACGCCTATTTGCGCGGCTCTCTGGCGGTCACCGGTTTGTTTTTCCGTAGCGGGTCGGCGGCCTGGGGCGTCAAGAAATACTTCATCGACGCGATCGAGCTGTTCTATTCGGCCGACGAACTGTCCCAGGTGCTGCGCGAACAGGGTTACCGCGATGTCGTCTCCAAGTCGCTGCTCGCCGGCATGATCGGCATGCACCGCGCGGCCAAGCCGCAAGCTGGCGGGGCAGAGTGATGCAATCACTTTTTTTTGTTGTGTAATCGTTTTTTCTTGCACCGCACCAACCCGCCTTGTTATACACTCGCGCCCTGAAATTTCGGTGCTCGGTCGCCGGAGCGGAACGGGTAGTGAATGACGGTTGGCAACATCGCAAGACAACGTCCGCCGACGTGGTGAAATTGGTAGACACGCTATCTTGAGGGGGTAGTGGCGAAAGCTGTGCGAGTTCGAGTCTCGCCGTCGGCACCAGATTTTTTCGAGGTTAATTTTTCGGAGTTGAGCAGCGCGGTTGCGGTGAAAACCGTGGCGCGGCGCAAATCAAAAAATGCTGGAAAATTATTTCCCGATTCTCATTTTTGTTATTGTCGCCCTGATATTTGGCTGTGTGCCGCTGATCATCGGTCGACTGGTGGGTCCTCACCGTCCCGATCCGGAAAAGCTCTCCCCCTACGAATGCGGCTTCGAAGCATTCGAGGATGCCCGCATGAAATTCGATGCGCGCTACTACCTGGTCGCCATCATCTTCATCATTTTTGATCTTGAGATCGCCTTTCTCTTCCCTTGGGCGTCGATCTACCAGGAGATCGTGAATACCGAGGCCATCAGGCTTTTCGGGTTTATTGAGATGCTCATATTTATCGCCATCCTGCTCGTCGGCTACATCTACGCCTGGGCCAAGGGCGCATTGGATTGGGAATGATCTTGGAGAACCAAGCGTGAGTATCGAAGGCGTGCTGCAAGAGGGTTTCGTTACCGCGTCCCTCGACAAGCTCATCAACTGGACGCGCACCGGATCGCTGTGGCCGGTGACTTTCGGCCTGGCCTGCTGTGCCATCGAGATGATTCACTCGGGCGTGTCGCGCTACGACCTCGACCGCTTCGGTATCGTCTTTCGTCCGAGTCCGCGTCAGGCCGACGTGATGATCGTCGCCGGCACGCTGACCAACAAGATGGCGCCGGTAATGCGCAAGGTGTATGAGCAAATGGCCGAACCGCGCTGGGTGATCTCGATGGGTTCCTGCGCCAACGGCGGTGGCTACTATCACTATTCGTACTCGGTGGTGCGCGGTTGTGACCGTATCGTGCCAGTGGATATTTATGTGCCGGG
>JAUXWU010000146.1 GCA_030680085.1 Rhodocyclaceae bacterium
CGATCCGCCAGCGCTTGCGGGCGCACGGCATTCACGAATCCTGGTCCGGCTTGCGCGAGGTGCTGTCCATTCAGCGCCGCGTTACGGCCAGCTTCGTGCAGAAGGACGGGCGGACCTTGCATGTGCGCAAGGCCACCCGCCAGGAACCCGATCTCGTTCGCCTCTACGACGCCCTCGGCCTGGCCCATCAACCCGGAGGTGTTCAGAAACTGATCGCCTGACCCCGCAATCACGCGAATGTAGTGCCACTCGCGTGATTTGTTTGTCGCATCTGATTGATGCAATGAATGTTTTTGAGACGGTCGACAAACTTGGGTTAAAAACGGCGCGCGGCGCCCGGACATCGAGGCCAAGATAGCCGGTGGTTGGTTAATGGGGAATTTGGCGCGCCCGAGACGATTCGAACGTCCGACCCCTGCCTTCGGAGGGCAGTACTCTATCCAGCTGAGCTACGGGCGCCAGGAGCCACATTGCGTGACGGTGAAACGAAGGTCATTTTACCCTGCTTTGCCCCGACTGCTAGCGTGGTGGTCCGGCGAGTCCGCCGCCGCCCATCAGGCCCTTCATGCCGCGCATCATTTTCGCCATGCCGCCTTTGGAGAACTGCTTCATCATCTTCTGCGATTGCTCGAACTGGTTGATCATCCGATTGACTTCTTGCACTTGAACACCGGCGCCGGTGGCGATGCGGCGTTTGCGGCTGGCCTTGATGAGTTCGGGTTTGCTGCGCTCGGCGGGGGTCATCGAATTGATGATGCCTTCGATGCGCCGGGTGGCCTTGTCTTCCATCTGGCCGCCGGCCTGTTGTGCCAGCGCGCCGAGTTGCGTCGGCAGCTTGTCGAGCAGGGAGCCGATGCCGCCCATTTTGCGCATCTGGCCGATTTGTTCCTTGAAGTCATTGAGGTCGAAGCCCTTGCCGGACTTCATTTTCTTGACGAAGTCCTGCGCCTTTTCGTGGTCGACGCCGCGCTGCGCGTCCTCGACCAGGCCGAGGATGTCGCCCATGCCGAGAATGCGGCTGGCCATGCGCTCGGGGTGGAATTCTTCGAGTCCGTTCAGCTTTTCGCCGACACCGGCGAATTTGAGCGGTTTGCCGGTGACGTGGCGCACCGACAGCGCCGCGCCGCCGCGCGCATCGCCATCGAGTTTGGTCAGGATGATGCCGGTCAGCGGCAGGGCCTCGCTGAAGGCTTTGGCGGTGTTCACCGCATCCTGGCCCAGCATCGCATCAACGATGAACAGGGTTTCGATCGGCTTGAGTTGCGCGTGGAGTTCGCGAATCTCCGCCATCATGGCTTCATCGATGGCGAGCCGGCCGGCGGTGTCGACCAGCAGCACGTCATGGAAGTGGCGCTTGGCGTAATCAAGTGCGGCGGCGGCAATTTCGGCGGGCTTCTGGCCGACGGCGGAGGGGAAGAAGTCGATGCCGGCCTGCGCCGACACGGTTTTAAGCTGTTCGATGGCCGCGGGACGATAGACGTCGCAACTGACCGCCAGCACTTTCTTTTTCTGCCTTTCCTTGAGCCATTTGCCCAGTTTGGCGGTCGTCGTCGTCTTGCCCGCCCCTTGCAGGCCGGCCATCAGGATGATCGCGGGCGGCAAGGTGGCGAAATTCAACTCGGCCTTTGCGCCGCCCATGAGCTCGGTCAGCTCGCGGTGCACCACGCCCACCAGCGCCTGGCCGGGGGTCAGCGAACCGATCACCTCCTGGCCGACCGCCTTTTCCTTGACGCGGGCGATGAATTCCTTGACCACCGGCAGGGCGACGTCGGCTTCGAGCAACGCCATGCGCACTTCGCGCAGCATTTCGGTAATGTTGTCTTCGGTCAGGCGGGCCTGGCCGCGCAGCGTTTTGACAACTTTGGCGAGGCGTTGGGTCAGATTGTCGAGCATGGTGTTTGGGTAGCGGTTGGCGTTGGAGTCCGCGCCGGGTTGGCGTTGAAGTTCCGGCCGGGCCGGCTTGCGTGTAGACTCCAATGATGCTGTCGATTCTACTGCAATCGCCCTTGCTGCATTTCCTTGCTGCCGCGCTCTATCTCGGGCTGGCGGTGCATTTCTGGCGCACGCGCTGGCGCGGTGCGGTGCTCAGTCAGCCGGTCAAGGGCGTGGCCGGGTGGGAGCGCGGCTTGCTGGTGGTCGCGCTGGGCTTTCATGGTCTCGCGCTGGGGATGGATATCTCGCCGGGCGGCGGGACGGCCATGCGTTTCGGTTTCGCGGTGGCCCTGTCGATGATGACCTGGCTGGCCGTCGCGCTCTACTGGATCGAAAGTTTCTACGCCCGCATGGAAGGCCTGCAGATGCTGGGCCTGCCGCTGGCTGCCGTCTGCGCCCTGTTGCCGTGGCTGTTGCCCGGACAGCATGTGCTCGCCAACGTCGGCTCACTGACCTTCCGGCTGCATTTTCTGGTGGCGATGCTGGCCTACAGCCTGTTCACGCTCGCCGCGCTGCATGCCATTCTGATGGCCGTCACCGACCGGCGGCTGCATCGCGGCCGCCTGACGCCGCTGCTGGCCGGCCTGCCGCCGCTCCTGACGATGGAAGCGCTGTTGTTCCGGTTGATCCATATCGCGTTCGGTCTGCTGACGCTGACCCTGATCTCGGGGGCGGCGTTTTCCGAGCACATCTTCGGCAAGCCGTTTCCGTTCAACCATAAAACGGTATTCGCCGTGCTGTCCTGGCTGATTTTTGGCGCGCTGTTGTTCGGCCGCCATCGCTACGGCTGGCGGGGCCGCACGGCCTTGCGCTGGACGCTGACCGGCTTCGCGGTGCTGCTGCTGGCCTATGTGGGCAGCCGCTTCGTGCTGGATGTCGTGCTCGGGCGGCCCTGATTTTGGTAGACCTTCCCCTTTCCACCTTAGGCCTCGCGCTGATCGTCCTGCTGGTGCTCTCGGCTTTTTTCTCGATGTCCGAAACCAGCATGATGGCGGCCAACCGCTATCGACTGCGCCACAAGGCCAGCCAGGGCCACCGCGGCGCCCGCCTGGCGCTTGGCCTCCTGGAGCGGGCCGACAAGCTGTTGGGCGTCATTCTGCTCGGCAACAATCTCGTCAATGTGGGCGCCGCCACCCTGGTCAGCGTGATCACCATCGAGCTGATCGGCGACGACCGGTGGGCGCTGGGCGCCGCCACCTTATTCACCACCTTCATCATTCTCGTCTGCTCGGAAATCACCCCGAAGGTGATTGCCGCCAATTATGCCGACCGCCTGACGCCGGTGCTGGCGTTTTTGCTCTGGCCCTTGCTGCGCGCGGCCTATCCCGTGGTCTGGTTCGTCAACCTGTTTTCGCGGGGGCTGCTTGCCCTGATGTTCATCAAGCCAGCGGGTACCAGTAGCCTGGCCGATGCGCCGCACCTGACGGCCGACGAGTTGCGTTCGGTGGTGCTGGAATCCGGCCAGTTCATTCCCGCCGAGCACCGCGCCATTCTGGTCAATCTGTTCGACCTGGAGCACGTCACCGTCGAGGACATCATGACGCCGCGCGGCGAGATCGAGAGCATCGACCTTGCCGCGCCCATCGACGCAATCGAACACAAGCTGGCCACCAGCTTCCACACCCGGCTACCGGTTTATGACCGCGAGCCGGGCAACATCATCGGCGTCCTGCATTTACGGCGTCTGTTGGCGGGCGCGCTCGGCGGCCCCCTCAGCCACGCGCTGTTGCGGCAGGATCTGGCGGCGCCTTACTTCATTCCCGCCGAAACGCCGGCTTACGCCCAGTTGCGTTTTTTCCGCGAAAACCGCCAGCGCTTCGGCCTGGTGGTCGACGAATACGGCGAATTGCTGGGCTTGGTCACCATCGAGGACATCATCGAGGAAATGGTCGGCAAATTCACGACCAGCATGCCGGGCAGCGTGGCCGCGTTCAACTGGGATGCGTCAGGGGTCGCCATGGTTGACGGGGCCAACAGCCTGCGCGAGATCAATCGCCTGCTCGGCCTCGCCCTGCCGCTGGACGGCCCCAAGACGCTCAACGGCCTGATCCTCGAACATCTGCGCGACATTCCCGAGATCGGCGTCGGACTGCGCATCGGCGGGGTGGCGATGGAGATCGTCCAGACCGAGGATCGGCGCGTCAAGATCGTCAAGCTTTATCGTCCTTTACAAGCTTGAGCAGGCAAGGCATTATCACCGGCGCATACTGAGACCCGAGGAGCAGGCATGGCGATCCAGAAAACAGGCGACTCACAGGCCACCTTTGCCTGGGAGGGCAAGGACAAGAGCGGCAAGATCGTGCGCGGGGAAATGCGCGCGGCGACCGAGACCGTCGTGCGCACCACCCTGCGCCGGCAGGGCGTGCTGGTCACCAAGGTCAAGAAGCAAAGCTTCAAGCGCGGCGGCAGGGTCACGGACAAGGACATCACCCTGTTCACGCGCCAGATGGCGACCATGATGAAATCCGGCGTGCCGCTCTTGCAGTCTTTCGACATTGTCGGCAAGGGCGCCGCCAACGCCGCGATGGGCAAGCTGGTCGCGGATCTCAAGATGGAGGTCGAGACCGGGTCGGCGCTCAACCAGGCATTCCGCAAGTATCCGCTCCACTTCGACCAACTGTATTGCAATCTGATCGAGGCCGGCGAGCAGGCGGGTATCCTGGACCAGTTGCTGGAGCGTCTGGCCATCTACAAGGAGAAGACCCAGGCGATCATCGGCAAGATCAAGAGCGCGCTGTTCTACCCGATCTCCGTGCTGGTCGTGGCGTTTATCGTCACCGCCGTCATCATGATCTTCGTCGTGCCCCAGTTCAAGCAGGTGTTCACCAGCTTTGGCGCCGACCTGCCGGGCCCGACCCTCGTGGTGATCGGCATCTCCGACTTCTTCGTCGCCAACTGGTTCTTCATTTTTGGCATCCTCGGCGCCGGACTGTATGCATTTTTCTATACGTGGAAACGTTCGCTGGCGATGCAGATCGTCATGGACCGGCTGGCTTTGCGCCTGCCGATTTTCGGCGCGGTGATCCGCAAGGCGACGATCGCGCGCTGGACGCGCACGCTGTCCACCATGTTCGCCGCCGGCGTGCCCCTGGTCGAGGCGCTGGATTCGGTCGGCGGGGCGTCGGGCAATTACATCTATCGTGAAGCCACGAAACAGATCAAGGCCGAGATCAGCACCGGTTCGAGCCTGACGGTCGCCATGCAAAATGCCAACGTGTTTCCGAACATGGTGCTGCAGATGGTTTCCATCGGCGAGGAGTCCGGCCAACTGGATGCCATGTGCAGCAAGGTGGCCGATTTCTTCGAGGCGGAAGTGGATGATGCGGTGGCTTCGCTTTCCAGCCTGATGGAACCGCTGATCATGGTGGTGCTGGGCGTCCTCATCGGCGGCATCATCATCGCCATGTATCTGCCGATCTTCAAGCTGGGTGCTGTTGTTTGAGTCCCCCCCCGAAGCCGCAGCTACGCTGCGCCCTCCCCCCAGGGGGCCAAGAAACACTTGGGACGGCCCGGCGTGTTTCTTGACGCCCTCAACGATCCGGCGACGCTGATCGTCGTCTGCACCCTGCTGGGGCTGATGATCGGCAGTTTTTTGAACGTCGTCATCCATCGCCTGCCGATCATGATGGAGCGCGACTGGCGGGCGCAGTGCGCGGAATATGCTGCGGGCGCGGCTGACGTCGCCGTCCCGCCAGCGCCGACTCTTGAGCCATTCACGTTGGTCTCGCCGCGTTCGCGCTGCCCGCATTGCGGCCACCCGATCGGCGCTCTCGAAAATATTCCGATCCTCAGTTACCTGCTGCTGAAGGGTCGCTGCAAGGGCTGCGGAAAATCCATCAGCCCGCGTTATCCGCTGGTCGAGGCCATCACCGGACTCTTGTTCGGCTATGTCGCCTGGACGTTTGGGGCGACGTTCGCCACCGCTTGCGCCCTCATCTTCGTCGCTGCCCTGGTCGCCCTGACCTTTATCGACCTGGACACCCAGTTGCTGCCCGACGACATCACCCTGCCCTTGCTGTGGGCGGGGCTGCTGATCAACGTCGGCAATACCTTCACCACGCTGACCGACGCCGTGATCGGCGCGGCGGCGGGTTATCTGGTGCTGTGGTCGGTGTATTGGCTGTTCAAGCTGCTGACCGGCAAGGAGGGCATGGGATACGGCGATTTCAAACTGCTCGGCGCGCTCGGCGCGTGGTTTGGCGCCGGTGCCATCCTGCCGATCATCCTGATGTCCTCGGTGGTGGGCGCAGTAGTTGGCGGCACGCTGATGGCGCTGCGCGGACAGGACTCGCAAGTGCCGATGCCATTCGGTCCATTCATCGCCGCCGCCGGATTCGCCTACCTGATCCTCGCGCCGCAGATCCGCGCATGGCTGCCAATGTTCGCCCTGTAGTGACATGGTCGGCACGCACACCGGCGGCAAGACTCACTTCGTCGTAGGCCTGACCGGCGGCATCGCATCGGGGAAGTCGACAGTTTCAGCGACCTTCGCCGATCTTGGCGCAGCGATCGTCGACACCGACCTCATCGCGCGCGCGGTGGTTGCGCCGGGCTGCGCGGCACTGGGCGAAATCGCTGCCACGTTCGGCCCGTCGATCCTGACGCACGACGGCAGCCTCGACCGGCGCAAATTGCGCGAGATCGTCTTCGCGCAACAGAGCGCGCGCGCGCGCCTTGAAGCGATCCTGCACCCGCGCATCCGTTGCGAGGCGCTGACGCAAGTGCAGAGTGCGCGCGGCCCCTACGTCGTGCTGGTGGTGCCACTGCTGGTCGAAAACGTGGACCACTATGGCTGGGTCGACCGGGTCCTGGTTGTGGATGTGGCACGCGAGCTGCAGGAGCGACTGCTGATGACTCGTGACGACACCGGCAGCGAACTCGCCGCTGCAAACTTCGCGGCCCAGGTCAGCCGATCTGAGCGGCTGGCGCGTGCGGACGACGTCGGCCGCAATAGCCTCGGCTTCGGGGACCTCAAGGCCCAGGTCCGGAACGCCGACCGCCGCTACCGCGTGCTTGCCGCTACTTGAAGAAGCGTCCCAATGCGCGCGCCAGCCACCCACCCTTCTTGTGGGATACGGAATGCGTGTGGGCGATGACTGTCGAAGCATAGGCGGCATCATCGTTCTTGATGTGTCCGACCAGCCAGCGCATCAGCAGCGAGTGCAACTCTTCGGAGACATCTTCCCCGGCCTTGTAGCGCAACTGATACTCGCCCACGCGCTTGACGAACACATCGTGCACGCGTTTGTGCGGTCCGGCAAAGGGATAGCCGGATTCCAGCATCAACTCTTCTTCGAATGAGAAGTGCGAGAGCGTGTAATCGATCAGGTCGTTGATCACATCGCCGATGGCTTTGCGGTCGCTCCGCTCACGCGCGTCGTGCAAATGGTTGATGTAGGACACGATCTGTCGATGCTGACCATCGATGACCGGAATACCGGTGTTGAGATCGTCGGTCCAGGCGAGGTGGTTCATGGCGATTGTCCGGTTTATCGGGTTGGGGCGCGCAGGGCGGCCGTGTCGGCGTGACTGATGTGATCGAATAGCCAGTTCGCGAGCGCCTCCCTGAGGCTGTCGGCACTCATCGTGCCCGCCCGGAACTGAGCCTTGAGTTCACGTATCTGCTCGGCAAAGGCGTCGTGCACGCTCTTGTGGGCGGCCATCAGCGGATAGCCTTTCGACTCCATCAGCGCCTCCTCGAAGGCG
>JAUXWU010000153.1 GCA_030680085.1 Rhodocyclaceae bacterium
TCGAGAACATCGCCCTGGGCGTGCGCGACGCCCAGTATGAAAAATTCGACATCAAGCCGGTGCTTGAGCGCCTGTTGCTCAAGGGCAGCATCGTTGTCAAGAAAGCCTATTGCGACTGGGATCGCTACAAGGCTTTCAAGGCCGCGATGCACGAGGCCAACTTCGAGTTGATCGAAATTCCGCATGTGCGCCAGTCGGGCAAGAATTCCGCCGACATCCGCATGGTGGTCGATGCGCTCGACCTCTGCTACACCAAGGCGCACGTCAATACCTTTGTCATCATCAGCGGCGACTCGGATTTCTCGCCGCTGGTTTCCAAGCTGCGCGAAAACAACAAGCGGGTGATCGGCGTCGGCGTCAAGCAATCGACCTCCGACCTGCTGATCGCCAACTGCGACGAATTCATCTACGTCGATGATCTGGTCAAGAAGCGCGAAAAGTCGGTGGTGGCCAGCAAAAAAGTTCCGACCGAGAGGCCGGAAACCCCCGCAGAAAAAAACCCGCCCACGGATGCCGAGGCCGGGCGCAACGCGGCGCTCGATCTGGTGATCGGCACGCTCGACGCCCTGATTGTCGAGCGTGGTGACGCCGGACGCATCTGGGCGTCGTTGCTTAAGCAGGCGATCAAGCGGCGGCACCCGGACTTCAGCGAATCCGCCTGCGGTTTCAAGGCGTTCGGCAGTCTGCTGGAGGAGGCCCAGACCCGCGGCTTCATCGAACTCGGCCGCGACGAGAAATCCGGCATCTATGTCAAGCGGGGCTCGCCCGGCGAAGCCGTTGCCGCCAAACCAGCAAAACCCCCGAAGAAGCCGCGTGCGCCGCGCAGCAAGAAGACCGTGGAGCCCAATGCCTGACCGCTACGCCGTATTCGGCAACCCCATCCTGCACAGCCAGTCGCCGCGCATCCACGCCCTGTTCGCCGTCCAGACCGGGCAGGATATGCGCTACGCGGCGCTGCTGGCGCCGGTCGATGGATTTGCCGCGGCGGTCGCTGCCTTTGTCCGGGACGGCGGCAAGGGCGCCAATGTCACCGTGCCATTCAAGGAGGAAGCCTTCCGGCTGGCGACCCGCCTCACGTCGCGCGCCCAGGCGGCCGGCGCGGTGAATACGCTGAGTTTCGCCGACAACACGATCAGCGGCGACAACACCGATGGCGCCGGGCTGGTGACGGAACTCAAGGCCAATCTCGGCTGCGCGCTCCTTGGCAAGCGCATCCTGCTGCTGGGCGCGGGCGGCGCGGCGCGCGGCGTGATCCTGCCGCTATTGCAGGAGCAGCCGGCCGCGCTCGTCATCGCCAATCGCACCGAGGAAAAGGCCGTTCGCCTGGCGCGCGAATTTTCCGGAAATACGCAGCTTATGCCAGAGGCTAGAGGCTTTGCCCAGCTCGACGGACAGGCATTCGACCTGGTCATCAATGCCACCTCGACCGGCCTGTCCGATACCGCACTGCCATTGCCGCCGCAACTGTTCGCCCCCGGTGCGCTGGCTTACGAAATGGTCTATGGCCGCGCAACGCCCTTCATGCAGCAGGCGCGGACAGCCGGAGCGCGCGTTGCCGACGGTCTCGGCATGCTGGTCGAGCAGGCGGCGGAAGCCTTTTTCATCTGGCGCGGCGTGCGCCCCGCCACCGGGCCGGTGCTCGCCGTACTGAGAGGATGAAACCGACACCCCGCTGGCTGCTGAAAATTTTTGCGGCCGCCGCTCTTTTGCTCCTGCTCTGGCAGGGCTGGTATGTCGGCTGGGTGGTCTGGTGGCGCTATGTCGATCCTGGCCAGACCAGCTTCATGGTGATGCGCCTCGATGCGCTGCGCGAAAAGAACGCAGGAGCGCGGCTGCAGCAGCGCTGGGTGCCGTATGAAAAAATCTCGCTGCATCTGAAGCGCGCCGTGGTGGCGGCGGAGGACGACAAGTTCATCGACCACGAAGGCTTCGATTGGGCCGGCATCCAGAAGGCCATCGAAAAGAATCAGAAGAAAGGCAAGGTGGTGGCCGGCGGTTCGACCATCAGCCAGCAGCTCGCCAAAAATCTGTTCCTGTCATCGGACAAAACGCCCTGGCGCAAGGCGCAGGAGGCGATCATCACTGTCTGGCTTGAATTGCTCTGGGACAAGCGACGCATCCTTGAGGTCTATCTCAACGTGGTCGAATGGGGCGAGGGCGTGTTTGGCGCCGAAGCCGCCGCCAACCGCTATTTCAACAGCAGCGCCAGTAAGTTGTCCGCCGAACAGGCGGCGCGGCTGGCCGTGATGCTGCCGGCGCCACGCCGCTTCGAGAAGAATCCCTATTCCCCCTATCTCGACCAGCGCACGCAACTGATTCTGGCGCGCATGCACAAATCCGCCGTGCCGTAGCTTTCGCGCGCGCCGTCTCGCCAGCGCCGACTTTGTGTAATTCCGAGCGCAACGCTCAACATTTTAATTCCTTGATGCGCGTCAAGACAATGGATGGGTGAAGCTCTTAGCATGCCACGCTTGATGTTTTGTATTTCACAGAGTAGACCGGGCCGCCAGCATGAATATCTCAAGCGTCATCGTCATTCCCCATCCCGACCATATCGAGTCGGTGCAGAGCTTGCTGCGCGAGATCGAGGGTGTCGAGGTGCATGCAGTTTCCCCGGAGGGGAAGATCATCGTGACGCTGGAGGTGGAAGGCGATCGCGCGACAGCCGAAATCTACAATCTCATCGGTCACCTGGACGGCGTGCTGTCGGCGTCCATGGTTTTTCACCAAAACGAATCCGATCCAGAAGCACTTATTTCTTCAGAGGCTTAGCCGCCAGGCGATGCCGCAACAACAAGGAGATTGGCAATGAAACTGACACGGCGTGAATTCATCAAGTCAAACGCGGTTGCGGCGGCGGTCGGTGTGGCGGGCATATCCATCCCCGGCGCCCAGGCGCTCGCCCAGGCCAGGGGTGGCGACGGCGTGCGCTGGGACAAGGGCGTGTGCCGTTACTGCGGCACCGGTTGCGGCGTGCTGGTCGGCACCAAGGACGGGCGCATTGTTGCGACTCAGGGCGACCCGGATGCGCCAGTGAATAACGGCCTCAACTGCGTGAAAGGCTATTTCCTCGCGAAGATCCAGTACGGCCAGGATCGCCTGACCAGGCCGTTGTTGCGCATGAAGGATGGCAAGTTCGACAAGAACGGCGAATTCGCGCCAATTTCCTGGGACCGCGCCTTCGACATCATGGCCGAGAAGGTCAAGGCGACCATGAAGAATCCCGACCAGGGCCCCTTCGGCGTCTCGATGTTCGGTTCCGGCCAATGGACGATCTGGGAGGGCTATGCCGCCAACAAGCTGATGAAGGCCGGTTTCCGCTCCAACAGCATCGACCCGAACGCGCGCCATTGCATGGCTTCGGCGGTGTTCGCCTTCATCCGCACCTTCGGCGCCGACGAGCCGATGGGCGTCTATGACGATATCGAGCATGCCGACGCCTTCGTGCTGTGGGGCGCCAACATGGCCGAGATGCATCCGATCCTCTGGTCGCGCATCACCAACCGCCGCCTTACCGCCAAGCACGTCAAGATCAACGTGCTATCGACCTTCACGCACCGCTCCTGCGAACTGGCCGACAGCGAAATGATCTTCACGCCGCAGTCCGACCTGGCGATCGCCAATTACATCTGCAACTACATCATCCAGAACAACGCGGTCAACAAGGACTTCGTCGCCAAGAACGTCATCTTCCACAAGGGGGTCACCGACATCGGCTATGGCCTGCGGCCCAATCATCCGCTCGAACTGGCGGCGGGCAACAACGGCTATCCCGGCCCCGATGGCAAGCCCAAGGGCAATCCGGGCGCCTCCACGCCGATCAGCTTCGACGAATATGCCAAGTTTGTCTCCGAGTACACATTGGACAAGGCGCATGAAATCTCCGGCGTGCCCAAGGACAAATTGGTGGCGCTGGCCAAGACCTATGCCGACCCGAAGACCAAGGTGATGTCGACCTGGACCATGGGCATGAACCAGCATACCCGCGGCACCTGGATCAACAACATGCTTTACAACATCCACCTGCTGGTCGGCAAGATCTCCGAGCCGGGCAACAGCCCGTTCTCCCTGACCGGCCAGCCTTCGGCCTGCGGCACGGCGCGCGAAGTCGGCACCTTTGCCCACCGCCTGCCCGCCGACATGGTCATCATGAATCCGGCGCACCGCGAAGCCGCCGAGAAAATCTGGAAGGTTCCGGCCGGCACCATCTCGGATCGCATCGGCTATCACGCCGTGCAGCAGTCGCGCATGTTGAAGGACGGCAAGATCGGCTTCTACTGGACCTCGACCACCAACAACATGCAGGCCGGTCCGAACATCAACGGGGAGATGCTCCCCGGCTGGCGCAACCCCAAGGCTTTCGTGGTGGTGTCCGACGTCTATCCGACCGTTTCCGCAATGTCCGCCGACCTGATCCTGCCCGCCGCGATGTGGATGGAGAAGGAAGGCGCCTTCGGCAACGCCGAGCGGCGCGGCCAGTTCTGGCGCCAACAGGTCAAGGCCCCGGGTGAATGCCGGTCCGACCTCTGGCAATACATGGAATTCTCCAAGCGTTTCAAGATCGAGGAAGTCTGGCCCGCCGACCTGATTGCCAAGATGCCGGAAGTCGCCGGCAAGACGCTCTACGAAGTGCTTTACACCAACGGCCAGGTCAATCAATTCCCGAAGGAAGAGGCGGCGCGCGTCAACGCCCACGCCTGGGCTGGTTACACCAATGACGAAACCGACCTGTTCGGTTATTACGTGCAGAAGGGCTTGTTCGAGGAGTATCGCCGCTTTGGCCTGGGCAAGGCCAAGGACCTGGGCGAGTTCGACCTCTATCACAAGGTGCGCGGCCTGCGCTGGCCGGTCGTCAATGGCAAGGAAACCCTGTGGCGCTACCGCGAGGGCTACGATCCCTACGTCAAGGCCGGCGAAGGCGTCAAGTTCTACGGCAAGCCCGACGGCAAGGCGTGGATTTTCGCCCTGCCCTACCAGGATCCGCCGGAGAAGCCGGACGCCGAATACAACCTTTGGTTGTGTACGGGCCGCGTGCTGGAACACTGGCATACCGGCTCGATGACGCGGCGCGTGCCGGAGCTGTACAAGGCCTTCCCGGACGCCGTGATCTGGATGCACCCGAAAGACGCCGAGAAGCGCGGCATCAAGCGCGGCGACATCGTCAAGGTGGCGACGCGGCGCGGCGAGATCGAGTTGCGGGCCGAAACCAAGGGTCGCAACAAGATGCCGGAAGGTACGGTCTTCGTTCCCTTCTTCGACGAGCATCGTCTGGTCAATAAGCTCATCCTGGACGCCACCTGCCCGATTTCGAAAGAAACGGACTACAAGAAAAACGCCTGCAAGGTATTGAAGGTCTGAGCACTTTTAATGGAATGGAAACGGGCGGCGGGTCGTTGGCGCTGCCCTTCCGCGAATCATGGAAAACGCAAGCAAGCCCAAGGCAAAATGGTCCCAAGTGTCCGCCGCGTCCCGTCGCCAGTTCTTCGCCGATACCGCGCGCCTGGCGTGCGGCGTCGGTCTGCTTGGGCTGGGGCTGGGACTCTATGCGCGCCACGCCACGGCCTTGCCCCCGGTCGCCCTGCGGCCGCCGGGTGCCTTGCCGGAGGCCGAGTTTTCCGCCGCTTGCATCCGCTGCGGACTCTGTGTGCGCGACTGTCCATATCACATGCTTTACCTGGCCAAGCCAGGCGAGCCGCTCTCGACCGGCACGCCCTATTTTGTCGCGCGCCAGGCGCCTTGCGAGATGTGCGAGCACATTCCATGCGTGAAGGCCTGCCCGACCAATGCGCTGGATCATGCGCTGACCGACATCACCAAGGCGAAAATGGGCCTGGCGGTGCTGGTGGACCAGGAAACCTGCCTGAACTTTCTGGGCCTGCGCTGCGACATCTGTTACCGCGTCTGCCCGGTGCTCGACAAGGCGATCACGCTCGAACCGCAGTCCAACCTGCGCACCGGTCGCCATACGCTGTTCATCCCGGTGGTGCATTCGGCGCATTGCACGGGTTGCGGCGTGTGCGAAAAAGCCTGCCCGACGGAAATCGCCGCGATCAAGGTGTTGCCGCTCCAGTTGGCCCGTGGCCAGTTGTCGGCGCACTACCGGCTCGGCTGGGTAGAAAAGGAGAAGGCCGGCGGCAGTCTCGTCGCGCCGGATGTCGAGCACAGCTACCATCTGCCGGAAGGCATGCAGTATGCGCCCGGCAAGGGCCTGTCTGTTGTGCCGCCCGGCGCCGAGCCCGCATTGCCACAGGGCGGTGCCGTCCCGCCAGCGCCGACTTTTCCCAAGGCCTTTCAGGGTGACAAACTATGAGCGCCCACACCCTGCGCCCAGGCGCGGAAGCGATTGCCGAAAAGGGCTGGCTGACGGCGCACAAGTGGCTGTTGCTGCGCCGTGCCAGTCAGATCGGCATCCTGCTCCTGTTTTTGGTCGGGCCGTGGTTCGGCCTGTGGATCGTCAAGGGCAACCTGAACTACAGCTATACGCTGGACGTGCTGCCGCTCACCGACCCCTATCTGCTTGTGCAAATGCTGGCGGCGGGCCAGACGCCGGAAAATCTCGCGTGGATTGGCGCGGCGATCGTGGTGGCCTTCTATCTGCTGGCGGGCGGGCGCAGCTATTGTTCCTGGGTTTGCCCGGTCAATCTGCTGACCGACGCGGCGAACTGGCTGCGCGCCCGGCTCGGACTGAAAGGCAGCGCGCACATTGGGCGGGCGGCACGTTACTGGATTCTCGCCATGACCCTGATTGTCGCCGCCGTGACGGGCACGATTGCCTGGGAGATGCTCAATCCGGTGTCGATGCTGCATCGCGGCCTGCTGTTCGGCATGGGGCTGGCCTGGGCGGTTGTGCTGGCGGTCTTTCTCTTCGACCTGTTTGTCATGCGTCAGGGCTGGTGTGGCCATCTGTGTCCGGTCGGCGCCTTCTACAGCCTGATCGGCAAGCTGTCGGTGCTGCGGGTGAGATTGCCGGCGCGCGAAGCCTGCAACGACTGCATGGACTGTTTCGCCGTCTGCCCGGAGCAGCAGGTGATCCGGCCGGCGCTCAAGGCGATCAACGGCGCGCCGCCGCTCATTCTGGAAGCCAACTGCACGAATTGCGGACGTTGCATCGATGTCTGCTCCAAGAACGTCTTCAGCTTCGGCACGCGGTTCGGCGCGGCCGTTCCCACCGTCGCCGGCGCGGTTTCGCCTGCACTGAAATGACCCGCTTTTTTTACTCTCCTGGAGGAGTTGAATCATGAAAACCACAGGTTTATTCAAAAAATCTGCAAGCATCGCAATCGCGACTCTCCTAGCCTCGATGATCGGCTGCGCGGCCACTTCCGGGCCGGCGCCGATGCGCGGCGCCGATGTGGCGGCGCCTGATCGCGCGCCCGTGATCAAGGCCTATGGGGAAAAAATTCCCGGCGTCGGCCAGCCGCAGCTGATCGCGCGCACCTTCGTTGGCCAGCCGCCCATGGTGTCCCATGACGTCGAGAAATATGTGCCGATCACCATGGAAGAAAATGCCTGTCTCGATTGCCATATCACCGACGAGTTGCTCGGCCAGAAGGTGCCGAAGATCAGTGTCAGCCATTACTCCGCAACCCTGAAGGCCCGGGACGGCAAACCGGCCGTGTCGATGGACCGCTTCCAGTGCGATTCCTGCCATGTGCCGCAGGTCGATGCCAAGCCACTGGTCGACAACAAGTTCGTCGGCGTCACAAAATAGTTTTCCTACATTCATCAAACGGAGTTCAAGAACATGAAACAACTTCCCGCAACCCTCGCCACCGCCGTGGTCGCCATGGTTTTTTCCACCAGCGCCCTGGCGACGATTGATGTCGAAGCGGCCAAGGATCTCACCCAGCAAAACAACTGCATGCAGTGCCACGGCGTCAAGAAGGACAAGGATGGCCCCTCCTTCCTCAAAACCGCCGAGCGTTTGCGCGGCAAGGCCGGCGCCGAAGAGGAAGTCCTCAAGCACCTGACTTCCGGCAAGAAGATCAAGCTCGCCGACGGTTCGACCGAGGAGCACAAGATCGTCAAGACCATCCCGCCCAAGGATATGGCGCAGATGAAGAATCTCGCCAAGTACATCCTGTCGATCCAACCCTGATGGCCGGATGATCGGTCATGGCTAATCAAAATTCCGACAAGCCGGGATGGTGGGCGCTGCTGCGCCGACCGAGCGCGAAATACTCGCTGCTCGGCATCATGGTGGCGGGCTTCTTCGGCGGCATTCTGTTCTGGGGCGGTTTCAACACCGGGATGGAAGCCACCAACACGATGACCTTCTGCATCAGTTGCCACGAGATGCGCGACAACGTGTACAAGGAATATCAGTACACCATCCACTACAGCAACCGCACCGGGGTGCGCGCGACCTGCTCCGACTGCCATGTGCCGAAGGACTGGACGCACAAGATCATCCGCAAGGTACAGGCCAGCTACGAAATCTGGGGCAAGATCACCGGCAAGATCGACACGCCGGAGAAGTTCGAAGCCAACCGCATGGCGATGGCGGAGCGCGAATGGGCACGCATGAAGGCCAGCGATTCCATCGAATGCCGCAACTGCCACAACTTCGATGCCATGAGCCAGGAACTCCAGAAGAAAATTCCCTACAAGAAGCACATGGAGGCGAAGGCGGCGGGACAAACCTGCATCGACTGCCACCAGGGCATCGCGCACAAGCTGCCCAAGGGCTTCAAGAAACCTGGAACTGAAGAGGAAGAGTAATTCCTCAGCGGTTCCCGGTCTGTCCGGCCAGCGTGATCGCGCTGGCCGGACAGACGGTTACGCAGTCGCCGCAACCGGTGCACTGCTCGGCCAGGATGACCGGGCAGGCCGCGCCGCCCAGCCGGGGGGAAAAGCGGATCGCCGCCGCTGCGCAGGCATCCCCGCAACTGCGACAGAAAACACCTTGCGCGAAAGCAATGCATGCGACACCGACGACGGCGAGTTTGGGCGCGTCGTCGTCCGTTGTTGCGGTTGGCTGGGCTGAAAATTTGCCACGCAGGAATTGGCGTCGTGAAATCATGGTGATCATCGTAACAAGAACGCCCGGGCAATGGTGACGAAGCCGCGGTGCGGACGTAGAATCCGCTGATTGCGGCATCCCACCTCATTGCCACTCACTTTCATGGCCGAACCCCTGGACGTCCATCCCCACGCCGAAGACCTGCTGGAGCAGCATCTTTCCAAGGTGCAGCTCCTGCTGTCGCGCCACCGCCGCATCGAGGATCTGGTGCATCGCCAGGACATGCCGCACCACGACCTGGTCGAGGATCTGGTGCACCGGCAGAACCTGACCGAGTTGCAGCGGCTGCTCGAAGGGCTCGCGGTGGCCGACATCGCGCGCATCCTCGGGGCGCTGCCCGAGGAAGATCGCGTCGTCACCTGGCAGCAGGTCAGCGAAGAACGCTGCGAACCCATCCTCGAAATCCTCCCCGACGACCTGCGCGAAGAACTGGTCGGCGCACGCTCCTATGCCAGCGTGCGCAGCATGCTCAACGCTTTCGAGCTGAAGAACGGTCGTCTCTCCCAGGTGCAGGTCGACAGCCGCGCCGATCTGGCCAACATCAAGCCGATCTGGGTGGACCTGGTCGCGCCGTCGCCCTTTGTGCGCGCCTGGGTCGGCAAGTATTTCGACCTTGAGCTGCCCGACCCCGCGGACCTCACCGACCTGGAGGCCAGCGCGCGCTTCTACGTCGATGACAACGGTGAAGTGCACCTGCATTCCGACTTCCTGCTCGACACCGACAAGGCATCGCGCAACGTCGCGGTCGCCTTCATCCTGCACCAGGACATCCTGTTCTCGGTGCGGCAGGAAGAGCTGCCGGTGTTCCGTTTGCAGCGCCTGCGCGCGCGCACCCAGCCTGGCTACGTCTCCGACGGCATGGACGTGCTGCTCGACCTGTACGCCGCCGACGCCGAATACTCGGCCGACGCGCTCGAGGACGTCTATGCCGGTCTGGAGAAGGTCGGCAAGCGGGTGCTCGGCCACGAGGTGACCGACGCCGAGGCGGCCAAGACGCTGGCCGCCATCGCCGCCGAGGAAGACCTCAACGGCCGCATCCGCCGCAACGTGCTCGACACCCGCCGCGCGCTCTCCTTCCTGCTCAGGAGCCGTTTCCTTTCGCCCAAGCAGCAAGAAGACGCGCGGCAGATTCTGCGCGACATCGAGTCGCTCGACGGTCACACCTCCTTCCTGTTCGGCAAGATCAACTTCCTGATGGACGCCACCGTCGGCTTCATCAACATCAACCAGAACAAGATCGTCAAGATCTTCTCCGTCGTCTCGGTCGGCCTGCTGCCGCCGACGCCGAATACTCGGCCGACGCGCTCGAGGACGTCTATGCCGGTCTGGAGAAGGTCGGCAAGCGGGTGCTCGGCCACGAGGTGACCGACGCCGAGGCGGCCAAGACGCTGGC
>JAUXWU010000158.1 GCA_030680085.1 Rhodocyclaceae bacterium
TAGGACTCGGTGAGCAGTTCCGAAAAGTTGGCCTCGGCGAGGGCGAAGTGATAGCCGAGGCGGACACTTAAATTGCAATACTTCTTCGATAGCAAAAAGTAGTTGCGGCCGGCCATGCTCGAACGCACCGCCGGGTCGATCTGCGGATTCATGGCCGACTGCGCGATGATGGCGCCGAAGCCGCGCAGGCTGACCGGCGGCGGTCCTTCCCAGGGCACGGCGACCATGCCCCGCCAGATCGCCAGCATCGGTTCGGAAACGATGTCCTCGATGCGGATGAAGGGACTGGCCAGATCGGTGTCCTCCCGATAGCCGTCCTTCAGGTTGATGACCCACCACTGGGAAGGCATGTCGACGACATACAACTGCTTGGCCGACTTGTCGCGCGAACCATAACGGCGGCCGAAGTTGAACATTTCGGCGAGGGCTTTTTCGTGGCAGAAGCGGGTGATGTCGTGCAGAGTCTGGCAATTTGCCGCCTTGAAAAACGGCGAGTCCGGGGCAGTCAGATGCAAGGGGGTGATGTGGGTGAGCGCATCCTTGAGCAGCGTGTGAATCGGGCTGCCTGCCATCAGATTGGGCCGCCGCGGCGCGGCTTTCAGCAAGGCCTCGACACGCCCCTCATAGACGCGGCGCGCCGTGGCGCATACCGTGATCATCTGGCCATTTTCGAGCCGGGCCGTCGCGCCGGGCAGATCGAACAGCGCCGGCACGCCGAATTCGCGCGCCACGGTGGCCAGATGGGTAGCGCTCTGGCCGGTTTCACTCACCACGGCCGACGCACGGTTGATGAGCACGGCCCATTCCGGGTAGGGCGTTTCCACCACCAGCACCGCGCCTTTCGGGAATTCGAGAATGTCGAGCGCGCAACTGACCTTGTATACCTCGCCGGCAGCCGCGCCCCGGCTGGCCGTAACGCCGCCCGCCAGGATAGGCGCGAGGCCCGTTGGCTGACCCGCCTCCGGCGCCCCCTGGACCAATTCCCGCTCCGCTTCCGACCCGGCAATCCCGCGACCCGTCGCGGCATCGAGTGGCCGCGCCTGCAAAATAAACAGCTCGCCGTCGCGATCAATCGCCCATTCGATATCCTGCGGCGCGCCAAAATGACTCTCGATACGCAGCGACACCTGCGCCAGATCGCGCGCCTGCGCCTCGGTCAGGCAACTCCTGCCGCTCGGTGCATCGGCCAGGTGGGAGAAGGTGACAGCGTACGGCGTCTCGCGCGTGACGAGCAGCTGGTCGTAGCTGGAGCTGCCATCGACGATATTGGTCCCGCGACCCAGCGCCGCATAAATGACAACCGCATCCACTTCCGGGTTGTCGGCGGGCCGTGAGTAAGCCACGCCGCTGGTCCGGGCATCGATCATGACGAGGCAACCGACGCACATCAGCACGTCCTGGTGTCGATAGCCGCGCTGCTGATGGTAGATGATGGCCTGGCTCTGGTACTTGCCGGCCACGATATCCCGGTAGATTGCCGGAATATCCGCCGCGGCGACCCACAGGCGGGTGCGATATTGTCCGGCGAAAGAGCCCTGGATGCCGTCCTCGCCGAGGGCGCTCGAACGCATGGAGACGGTGAGCGGCCACCCCACCCGTGCGGCGAGTTGCTCAACCTGTTGCTGGATCGCCCGTTCGAGATCGCCGGGCAAAAGAGTACCCCGGATCAGGTCCTGGATGTCCGAACTCACCGTGTAGAGGGCTTCAAGGTTTTCGATGTCGAGCGTCTTCAGGCGGCGATTGATCTCGTCCTGGATACAGCTCACCTCCATGAAATGCAGGGCGGCGGTGGCGGTGACCGCAAAGCCATCGGGAACACGCAGGCCGAGGTGCTTCCTCATCTCGCCGAGGTTGGCCATTTTCGCCCCGACCTGATCGACGACGCTGCAATCTATGTCGTCGATGCCGAGCACCAGCGCGGTCCCCGCCACCTCCGGCTGCCGCGAGAGGATGGCCTCGATCTCGTCGGTGATGCTCGCAAACCGGCCGTGGAGAGCGGTATAACGGCCGCCGGAGAGCACCACCAAGCTGTGCGCCATCTTGTAGACGTTGACCGTCATGGCCGTCAGTTCGCCGCGCACGAAGGCCATGCCGAATGGCTTGCCCGAATGGAGCATCTCCTCGGCCGACGACATCAGTTCGAGCGCGTTGTTGTTGGCCGTGAGCAGGGCGCGAAAGTTGCGGAACTGCTCCAGAAAGGCCGACTGAATTTCTTCAGCACCAAGCCTGGGGCGCGGCTGGAACAGTTTTGCAAGGAACTTGAACATGAAATAGTAACTACTCAGGTGGGCGTATTTCTCCCCTCTCCCCTTGGGGGGAGAGGGGCGGGGGAGAGGGGTAGTCTCCAGCCTTAATGTTCCAACTTGAGTCCCCAGCCTTCGAACATGAAGAGGATAGCGTAGCCATACCAGATCGTGTAAACCACGTAACCAATCAGGGCTGCCAGGACCACCCAGAGCATGTTGCTCATGGGGATCGCCTTGATCCCGAAGTAGTTGTAAGCCGGCTCCACACCCTTGGTCTGGACATCGCGCACGGTCTTGCTCTCGGCGAATTTGCTCTGCTTGTCCAGCTCCTTGCCCATCGTGGAAAGGGCGCGGTGCCAGTCGTACAACGCACGCTTGGGCTCGACCCCATACTTTTCCGTCACCTTGGCGCCTTCATTGTTGAACATGAGGTCGGCATCGGCCAGCGCACCTTTGAGCATCTGGCCCATATCGCCGGAAACGCTCAACTTCATCCCATCGGCGACCACGGTGGCGCCGGCGGCCGTAAACAGCTTGTTCATCCGCTCGGTTTGCCAGTCATCGGCTGCCTTGATGACCAGCGTAACGGCCTTGCCCTCATGCTGCTTGGCCTTTTCGGCCAGATCGGGAATGTAGTAGGCCGAGTTCTTGGAGATGGAGTTGAAAACGCCGTCCAGATAGTCGATGGTGTTCTTGCCACCTTCGAGCAGAGGGCTGAAGATCGCGAACAACACGATGAAGAAGCCCGTCAGGAGGGCGAGTCCAATGCCAAATTCTCTTTTGTCGTGAATCATGATCAGTCCTCCCGCTTGAGCGTTTTGATGTTGGCAAAGAAGGTCCAGAAGACCCAGACCGTGAAACTGCTGAGCGCGACAAAGAAGATGCCGATGCCAATGTTCTCGACGATCTGTCCCGTCTCCTGGGTCATCGGGATGTAGCCCATGCTGGCGAGTTTGCTCGGCAGGGCGAAAATCCGGTTGACGAAGGCCGACATCACGGCCAGGGCGAAGAAGCCGCGGATGGTCACGCCGGAAACGACCTTGGTGACCAGGGTGCCGATCTGGATGCCGAACAAGGAGCCCAGCAGCATGCCCATCGCCAGGGTGTAGAAAATGAAGCCGTAAATGGCGTATTGACCGATGCCGGCGTAACCGGCGGTGAAGACGATCTGCAGAATGTCCGTGCCCACCGTCGTGGATGCGGAAACGCCGAGCACATAGACGAAGATCGGGAAGGTGAGAAAGCCGCCGCCCACGCCCATGATGGCGGCCGCGATACCGACGATGAAGCCGCTGACGACGAGAAAGTACGCGGAAACCTTGCGGCCGCCCGGCACCACGCCTTCGTCAAAGTGGATCATCGGCGGCAGATTGACGGACTGGACCTTTTTGGCCAGGCCGGTCATATCGTCAACCACTGCGGCTTTCTTGGGCGCTGCGGCTGATTTGGCGGCTTTGCTCGACTGGACCGGTTTGGCGGGCGCGGCAGCGGCCTTGCGCATCCGGAAATAATCGGTCATGCCGTAGAAACCAAGGAAACCCAGCAGGAAGACATAGATCGTCGTGATGAAGGCGTCGGACAACACCGGGTTCATCTCGTAAAGTGTGCGGTTGATGTAGCCGCCCAGGGTGGCGCCGGCAATCGAACCGATCAAAAAGGTCACCGCCAGCGATACCGAGATATTGCCGAGCTTGCGGTGCAGTACGCTGCCCATGATGGCCTTGGCGAAGATGTGGAAGAGATCGGTGCCCACGGCCAGGATGCCCTTGACGCCCGCGCTCATCAAGGCCGGCGCGATGATGAAGCCACCGCCGGCGCCAATGCAGCCGGTGATCAGGCCGGCGACGACGCCGACCGCGATCGACGCCAGGAAAATCGTCGTGGTGTAGTAAGCCGGGCCGTAGGCCTGCTTGCTGCCGAGCATGCTGGGCAGCGCTTCGCTGACCTGGTCGGCAAAAGCCACGCCGATCAGCAGGATGGGCAGCATCAGCAGACCCAGAATCGCCATGCGGCGGCGATCGTGGAGGATGCGTTGCGAAGTGTCGATATCCCACTTCGCGTAACTGGTCGCGCCCAGCATCATCAAATCATAAAACTCTCGCAGCACTTTCATTTTCCTGCCTCCTCCTGGTAAGTCATGTATCCAAAAAAATCAAGCCAACGCCGTTACTGGCAGATGCACCGAGAACACCGCGCCGCCCTTTGCACGGTTGGCCACGGTCAGTTCGCCGCCGAGCCGCTCCATGATGTCGCGCGAGACGAACAGGCCGAGCCCGGTGCCCTTGCCCTTGGGCTTGGTGGTGAAAAACGGGTCGTACAGATGCCCCAGCACCTCGGCCGTCAGCCCGGGTCCGCTATCCGCAAAGTCCACGACGATGCGCGCCCCGTCCCGGCGGCTGGTGATTTCGATCGTGCCGTTGCTGCCGATGGCATCCAGGGCGTTGTGCAGGATGTTCAGGACGACCTGCTGGAACTGGCCGGCGTCGGTGTGCACCGTCGGCAAATCGTCCTGGTAATGCCGGACGATGCTGATCCGCTGGCGCTGGGCCTCGTGTTCGAGCAGGGCCGTCGTTTCTTCCACAGACTGGTTGATATCCGTGTCCGACAGGACATTGTCCTGGGCGCGGGAAAAGCCGAGCAGCCGGTGCGTGATCGTACTGGTGCGCCCGACCTGTTTCCGGATCTTGCCGATGGCTTTGCGGTAATCGTCGAAGTGGGTGATGCCGGCCGGGTTCTCCTCTTCCATCAGTTCGTCGATCAGACCGGCCTGATCCGTGATGATCTGCAGGGGGTTGTTGACTTCGTGGGCCACGCTGGCCGAGAGACGACCGATCAGGGCCAGCTTTTCGACCTCGCGCACCTGATTCGTCAGCAGGCTGCGTTCGCGCTCGGCACGGGCCAGCCGGCCCACCATGGAATGCGTCAGCAGCACCGCGACCAGGATAATCAGCGCGGCGGCGAACGCCACCAGCGCGGAGTCGCGGCGGCGCGCCTTGTCGTAGGAGGCGAGCGAAGCGGCGACGTTGGTTTCGAGCACCAGCAGCCATTGCCCGCCATTCGCTGCGGCAACGCCATAAATCCGCTCGCCCTGCTCCTGTTGCTTCCCCCGGCCGTCCGATGCCGCCAGGGCGGCAAAGCGTCCGAGTTCGCCCGACGTCACCGTCGTGCGACCGAGGCGGCTCGGGGTCTGGAGTTCGCCGCGCCGGTTGACGATGAAGGCGTCGCCGTCCGGCCCGACGTTGGCGGTCGCCACCAGGCTGTTGAACAGCGTTGAATTGATGGTCGCCCGCAGAATCCCGGTGCGGGCGGGGTCGGCCACGGCGACAATGAGGTGCGGTACCTTGCGATAACCGCTAAACACGTCGCTGGCGTAGCGCCCGCTTTGCATAACCTCGGCAAACCATTGGGCGCGGGCGTAGTTCTTGCCAGCCAGTTCCTTTTCATACGGCCCGTGATAAGCCAGATGATTGCCGTGGCGGTCGATCACGCCGAGATCGGTAATCACGCCGCTGCGATTCATGGCTGTGAATAAGGCCTCGACTCGTTTGCCTTCACGCAAGGCCTCGGGTGTGTAGAGCGACAGAAAGCCGGCGAGCCGGTCTTCCTGCGCCGCCAGAAAGTGGTCGATCAACTCCCGGCGGTCGCCCGCCAGGGTAGCGAGCTCGACGGAGGTTTTCTCGATCCAGGAGGCGCGATAGAAACTGGCAGTGTTGTAGTTCAGCACCAGCAGCGGCACAATGGCGACGACGACGAAGGCCAGCGCAAACAGATACTTCTGGCGGGCATAATAAGCCTCACCCTCGCGCACGGAGCAAAATTGGGGCGGAGGCGAATCCATTTGTAGTCTGGCGGTATCGTCAATGAAATATTGAGGGGCTGAATGTTAGAATGTTCTGATCTAGCAGGGCATCAAAATATTATCAAAACCCATTAACTGAAATGAAACAACCCAAAAATATATTGTTGGTTGACGACGAGGAAGATTTCCTCGAAACCACGTCGCGGCGGCTTCGGCGACGCGGATTTGAGGTAAAGACGGCCACGCGCTGCCGCGATGCCATTCCCGAGGTCAGTGTCGGCTGGCCGGACGTGGTGGTTCTCGACGTGATGCTCTCCGACGCTGATGGCATGGAATGCCTGAGCCGGATCAAACGGCAGGCGCCGCAGCTACCCGTGCTCATGCTGACGGGACACGCCTCGCTGCAGGCAAGCATCATGGGCCTCGAACACGGCGCCAGCGATTATTGCCTCAAGCCAATAGAACTCGACGAGTTGGTCGAGAAGATCATCATCGCCTGCAAGGAAGCGGATGGCCCGCTGTAAGCGCGCTGGCGCTCACTCGAAGAATTTGTAAATCAGCAGGATCGCAATAAACAGCAGCAGCGCCAAGGATTCCATGCCGACAATGATGAGCGAAATGCGGCGTGACATGGGGCTCATGCGCAGCCAGAAACGGTCGAGCAGCCAGCGGCCCAGGCGCGCCTTGCGGTCGGTGCGCGCGGCCAGGGTCAGGTAGCCACCGGCCGCATCGAGCCAGAGATTGAGTTCGGCCATGCGCCCGCTTTCAGGCGGTTCGGCAAAGGTCTCACGGTAACCCAGCAGCGTCAGCCCGCCATCCTGCCGATCCCAGCTCAGCGTGATCGTCCGGGATGTCTCACCGACGAATTCAACCACCCCGCCCGTTGCGCAAAAGTCGGCGCTGGCGGGACGGCGCTCAGCCGTCCCGCCGCCATCATGTGGACGGCGGTATTCGACCTCCTGCTCGCTACGCTCGTAGCGCACCTTCAGCCTGTCACCACCCGCGGCCTTTTCCAGCGCCAGCACTTCCCATTCCGGATTGAGGCGATACCACGCCTCGCCTTCCGCAAAAAACCGCGCGATCAATTCCACTGGCGCGGCAACCAGTCGGCTGCGTTCAAACAGATATTCAGACACGCGCCAACAGCACCGGTACAGCGAACTTGCCATCCAGCCGGGCGGGCAGGTCGCGCGAGGTCCAGCGGTCGTAGCGACCGCTGAAACGCTTGCCGCCCAACACCACCAGATCGTAACCGCCGGCAATCACCAGACGCGGAATCACCTCTTCGGGCGGCCCGTACTCCAGCAGGCGCCCCGCCACGATGTCGGCCACCGCAGCACGCGCCAGCAGTTGATCGAGCGCCACCGCACCCTCGGCAGCCAGACTGCGATCAAGATGGGCGCGACACTCGTCGCGGTTGGCCGCATAAATTTCATCGGTAAATTTTTTGAGATAGGGGTCGACGACATACAGCGCATCAAGGCTGGCCCCAGGGGCACGCGCCAGATCGAGCGCCAGGTGAACAGCCGTCTCGGTGTGCGGTTCGCCATCGACGCAGAGCAGGATGCGGGAAAAGGTCATGGGTCGGAGAATGGGAAAAGGTCATAAAAAAATAGGGGCATCCGCAGATGCCCCGATTTCAGGTTGCCGAGCAGAATCAGCCCTTGACCTTGAAGGCTTCCGCGCCGATGGCCATGACGGCAACGGCTGCCAGCACCGCTTTCAGCGTCGCCGAGACCACGCCGATCATGAAGGCGGAGCCGCCGGCCTTTTTCAGGTCGTCGAAGGCGATGTTGAGACCCACGCCCGCGAAGCCGAGGGCAAAAAAGAGCTTCAGCAGGTCGGCGGCCAGGATGTGGCGATGCTCGGGGGTGAAGAAGCCCATCTCGTTCATCGTCACCATGATGAAGAAGCCGAACACGAAGATCGGGAACTTGCTCGTGACGACTTCCCAAACGTTGATCTTCTGGCCATCGTGTCCCGCATCGACCGCGGGCTTGACGACGTAGAAGTAGATCTCCCACAGCACGATCAGAGGAATGAAGCCGACGCGCACGATGTTGATGACGTTGGCGGTCAGCAGCGATTCGTGGCTATACCAGGAGGCGGCCGCGACGAGCTGTGCGGTGTTGAGAATGGCCGTGCCGACCCAGGCACCGAATACCGGATCGCTCATGTTGAGCGCCTTGCCGATGTAAGGAAAGGTGAACAGGCCGACCGTGCCGAATAGCAGGATGGTGCCGATGGCGTAGAAGAAGTCGCGCGGCTTGGCATTCACCACCGGTGCCACCGCCACGGCCGCCGAAACGCCACAGACTCCGACACCGGCTCCCATCACCCCGGCAAGGCCAGGATCAACCTTGGCGCGCTTGGCCCAGAACGAAATGAGGATCTGCGTGCCCATGACGAAGGCCACCACCA